>NZ_JBYVMD010000036.1:0-74637 GCF_058145955.1 Pseudomonas sp. A39 | reverse complement strand
ACCCGTGGCCAGCGCTACCACTTCCTCGCGGGCTGGTTGCCGTGGGTGGCGGACGGCATGAACATCTTCTTCACCGTGGGCGCCCTGTTGTGGTCGGCGGCGATGATCATCGTGCCGACGCGGGTCGACCCGCCGTTGCTGATTTTCGCGATTCCGCCATTGGCGCTGTTTGTGTTCAAGGTCGGCAAGATCATCTTCCTCTACCGCCGTGCGGTAGGCGTGAACTTGAAGGATGCATTCTGCGCAGCCCTGGCCGGTCTGGCGTTGTCCCACACCATCGCCAAAGCGGTGCTGTATGGCTTCTTCACCACCAGCATTCCGTTCTTTCGTACACCGAAAAACGCGGATAACCACGGCTTCTGGGTCGCGATTTCCGAAGCCCGCGAAGAGATGTTCATCATGCTGCTGTTGTGGGGCGCGGCGCTGGGGATCTACCTGGTGCAGGGCCTGCCCAGCAATGACATCCGCTTCTGGGTGGTGATGCTGCTGGTCCAGTCGCTGCCGTATGTGGCGGCGCTGGTGATGGCTTTCCTGTCGTCGCTGCCGAAACCGGCGCCGAAGGTCGAGCTGGCAACTGCTGAGTAAAAACTTGCGCAATGCACTAAACGGCGGCCTCTGGCCGCCGTTTTGCTATAAGATAACGGCCGTTTTGCATGCCTTGGCCTGCGCCAAATGCCTTATGTGTGAGGGGGCTTGCCCCCGATAGCAGTGTGCCAGTGAACCGATACAGCGACTGACACTCAGCAATCGGGGGCAAGCCCCCTGCCACACTGGATTCGCGCCATTTCAGGTTTCGTATTTCACATTCGTCCTGCGCCCATTACACGCTTCTGGAGTTTTCCCATGACGGCCCATGCCGACCTTTCGCCGACCCTTCAACTCGCTATCGACCTGATCCGTCGCCCCTCAGTGACGCCGATCGACGCCGATTGCCAGAAGCTGATGATGCAGCGCCTGGGCGACGCCGGTTTTGCGCTCGAGCCGATGCGCATCGAAGACGTGGACAACTTCTGGGCCACCCATGGCAAGCATGACGGTCCGGTGCTGTGCTTCGCCGGCCACACCGACGTGGTGCCGACCGGCCCGGTGCAAGCCTGGCAGAACGACCCGTTCGACGCGTTGATCGACGAAAACGGCATGCTCTGCGGGCGTGGCGCGGCGGACATGAAAGGCAGCCTGGCGGCGATGCTCGTGGCGGCCGAGCGCTTTGTCAGCGACTACCCGGACCACAAGGGCTCGGTCGCCTTCCTGATCACCAGCGATGAAGAAGGCCCGGCGCACCACGGCACCAAAGCCGTGATCGAACGCCTGGCCGCACGCAAGGAGCGTCTGGACTGGTGCATCGTCGGCGAGCCGTCAAGCACCACCTTGGTGGGCGATGTGGTCAAGAACGGCCGTCGTGGCTCCCTCGGCGCGACCCTGACCGTACGCGGTGTACAGGGCCACGTGGCGTACCCGCACCTGGCGAAGAACCCGATCCACTTGGCTGCACCGGCCCTGGCGGAACTGGCTGCCGAGCATTGGGATGACGGCAACAGCTTCTTCCCGCCCACCAGTTTCCAGATCTCCAACCTCAATTCCGGCACCGGCGCGACCAACGTGATCCCCGGCGACCTGACAGCGGTGTTCAACTTCCGCTTTTCCACCGAATCCACCGTCGAAGGCTTGCAACAACGGGTGGCCGAGATTCTCGACAAACATGGCCTGGATTGGCACGTGGAGTGGGCGTTGTCGGGCCTGCCCTTCCTCACCGAACCGGGCGCGTTGCTGGATGCGGTCTCGGCGAGCATCAAGGCGATCACCGGGCGTGAGACCCAGGCGTCCACCAGCGGCGGTACCTCCGATGGACGTTTCATCGCGACCCTCGGCACCCAGGTGGTCGAGCTGGGCCCGGTCAACGCAACGATCCATCAGGTCAATGAGCGCATCCTGGCCAGCGATCTCGATGTGCTGACCGAAATCTACTACCAGACCCTGATCAAGTTGCTCGCCTGATGCTCGCCTGCCCCATTTGCAGCGCGCCGCTCAATGCGGTGGACAATGGCGTGGCGTGCCCGGCCGGACATCGTTTCGACCGCGCACGCCAGGGTTACCTGAACCTGTTGCCGGTACAACACAAGAACAGCCGCGACCCCGGCGATAACCTGGCCATGGTCGAGGCGCGCCGCGACTTTCTCAACGCCGGGCACTACGCCCCGGTGGCCAAGCGCCTGGCTGAACTGGCCGCCGAACGTGCGCCGCAGCGCTGGGTGGACATCGGTTGTGGCGAGGGTTACTACACCGCGCAAATCGCCGAAGCCCTGCCCCACGCCGATGGCTACGCGCTGGATATCTCCAAGGAAGCGGTCAAACGCGCTTGCAAGCGCAACCCGGCGCTGACTTGGTTGATCGCCAGCATGGCCCGTGTGCCGTTGGCCTCAGGCAGTTGCCAGTTTCTCGCCAGCGTTTTCAGCCCACTGGATTGGGAAGAGGCCAAGCGCCTGCTCAGCCCCGGCGGCGGCTTGATGAAGGTCGGCCCTACCGCCGGCCACCTGATGGAACTGCGTGAGCGTTTATACGACGAAGTGCGCGAATACACCGACGACAAGCACCTGGCCCTGGTGCCGGACGGCATGAGCCTGGCGCACAGCGAAACACTGGAATTCGCCCTGAGCCTGGCCGAACCCCAGGACCGTGCCAACCTGCTGGCGATGACACCCCACGGCTGGCGCGCCAGTGCCGAGCGCCGCGCCGACGTGATCGAGGCGGCCGAGCCGCTGCTGGTCACGGTATCGATGCGCTACGACTATTTCGTGCTTCAATAACAGACTTTCCAGTATCCGCGAATGGATTTTCGAATCCCGCAACGAGGAACATCCATGCGCCAACCCGATATAGAGATTTACCTGAAGGACGCCGACGTCGACTACAAGGCCATCGCGGCCTGGCTCGGCGCCGCCCTGGGCCCCTGCACCGACTGGGTCCAGAAGGGCCAGACCTACAAGTGCAAGGCCGGCAACGTACCCGCTACCTGGCTGCCGAAAGCTGTAGGCAAATGGAACAGCCTGTACCTGGAAAGCGACCAGACGCCGTGGGACGACGACATCGCCTGTGCCCGCGCAGCCTTTGCCGCGCTGAACGTCGAAGTGCGTTGCGCACCGGGCACCTGGGTTGAGGAAGAAGGTGAAGAAAGCGCTGACACCTGGATTCGCATCAGTGAAGACGGTGAAGAGCAGATCACCTGGAAAACCGCATAATCCTGAAGAAGTGCTTGTGTAGTGAGCGGGCTTGCCCCGCGCTGGGCTGCGTAGCAGCCCTAAAACCTTACGCCGCGGAGTGCGTGACACGACGCGGCGTTCTTGTTAGGGCCGCTTCGCAGCCCAGCGCGGGGCAAGCCCGCTCACCACAGCAAGCCCCTTGCCACATCTGTACAGCGGTGGGCTTACAGCCCCACCACATCCTCCGCCTGCAACCCCTTCTCGCCAGTCACCACGGCGTACTCCACCTGCTGGCCCTCGGCCAAGGAACGATGGCCCTCACCGCGAATGGCGCGGTAGTGCACAAACACATCCTTGCCGTCTTCACGCTGGATAAAGCCATAGCCCTTTGCGTCATTGAACCACTTCACATTACCGGTTTCGCGCGTTGCCATCTGTTCACTCCCACCTGATTGTTATTGTTGAGTCGGTCGCGTTGAACTGCCGAGTATAAGACAGGCTCAAAAACGATCAACTCAAGTTTACATCGCTGCTTTTTTGCCGATTTTCGGTGAATACGGCACACTACCCGCCCGAGCGCCTGCTCGGTTTTTTCCACTTGAAGCAGCACGCCTATGACCCGCTCTCCGTTCCGCCGTCTAGTGTTTGGCACCTTGCGCCGACTGTTGTACCTCTGGGTTCGCTCAGAGACGATCAACCAGTCGTCCTTAACCCTTAACCTGGACCGCAGCCGGCCGGTGTTCTACGTCCTGCAATCGCCCTCCCTCAGCGAATTGGCCGTGGTCGATGCCGAGTGCACCAAGGCCGGCCTGCCGCGCCCGGTGCTGCCGGTATCGGTCGGCCCGTTGATGGAACCGGCGGCGTTCTTCTACCTCACGCCGGAACCGGACTGGCTCGGACGCCAGGACAAGCGCGGCGCACCACCGACCCTGACCCGCCTGGTCAATACCCTCAGCGAGCACGCCGAAGAGAATGCACAAATCATTCCGGTCAGCGTGTTCTGGGGGCAGTCGCCGGAGAGCGAGTCCAGCCCGTGGAAGCTGCTGTTTGCCGACAGCTGGGCGGTCACCGGGCGTCTACGCCGCCTGTTGAGCATCCTGATCCTGGGCCGCAAGACCCGCGTGCAATTCTCCGCGCCTATCAACCTGCGTGAATTGATCGAGCACAATAAAGGGCACGAACGCACCGTGCGCATGGCCCAGCGCATCTTGCGTGTGCACTTTCGTAACCTGAAGACCGCCGTGATCGGCCCCGACTTGTCACACCGGCGCAACCTGGTGAAGGGCCTGGTCAACATGCCGCTGGTGCGCCAGGCCATTGCCGACGAAGCCGAACGGGAAAAGATCACCCCGGAAAAAGCCAAGGCCCAGGCCCTGCGCTACGGCAACGAAATCGCCTCGGACTACACCTACACGGCGATCCGCTTCCTCGAAGTGGTGCTGAGCTGGTTCTGGAACAAGATCTACGACGGCATCAAGGTCAATAACATCGAAGGTGTGCAAAAGGTTGCCCAGGGCTACGAGGTGATCTACGTGCCCTGCCACCGCAGCCATATCGATTACCTGTTGCTCTCGTATTTGCTGTTCAAGAATGGCCTGACCCCACCGCACATCGCCGCCGGGATCAACCTGAACATGCCGGTGATCGGCAGCCTGCTGCGCCGTGGCGGTGCGTTTTTCATGCGCCGCACCTTCAAGGGCAACCCGCTGTACACCTCGGTGTTCAACGAGTACCTGCACACCTTGTTCACCAAGGGCTTCCCTGTGGAGTACTTCGTCGAAGGCGGACGCTCACGCACCGGGCGCATGCTGCAGCCGAAGACCGGGATGCTGGCGATTACACTGCGCAGTTTCCTGCGCTCTTCGCGCATGCCCATCGTGTTTGTGCCGGTGTACATCGGCTACGAGCGCGTACTCGAAGGCCGCACCTACCTGGGCGAGCTACGTGGCGCGAGCAAGAAGAAAGAGTCGATCTTCGATATTTTCAAAGTGGTTGGCGCGCTCAAGCAGCGCTTCGGCCAAGTCGCCGTCAATTTCGGCGAGCCGATCAAGCTGGCTGAGTTCCTCGACGCCGAGCAACCGGACTGGCGCTCCCAGGAGCTGGGCCCGAACTACAAACCCGCCTGGCTGAATGAAACCACCAACCGCCTCGGCGAACAGGTGGCGCGCCACTTGAACGAAGCTGCGGCAGTGAACCCGGTGAACCTGGTGGCGCTGGCATTGCTGTCCACCACGCGCCTGGCCCTCGACGAACAAGCCATGGCGCGCCAGTTGGATTTGTACCTGGCGCTGCTGCGCCGCGTGCCCTACTCGCCCCATACCACCCTGCCCGACGGCGATGGCCTGGCGCTGATCAAGCACGTCAAGGACATGGATCTGCTGTCGGAACAGAGTGATGCGCTGGGTAAGATTTTGTACCTGGACGAGCAGAATGCCGTCCTCATGACCTACTACCGCAACAACGTGCTGCACATTTTTGCGCTGCCGGCGCTGCTGGCCAGTTTCTTCCAAAGCAGCTCGCGGATGAGCCGCGATCAGATCCTGCGCTATACCCACGCGCTGTACCCGTACCTGCAATCGGAGCTGTTTATCCGCTGGTCGCTGGACGAGCTGGACACCGTGGTCGACCAATGGCTGGAAGCCTTTGTCGAGCAAGGCCTGCTGCGTTTCGAGAACAACGTGTACCTGCGCCCGGCGCCGAGCTCGCGGCACTTTGTGCTGCTGACCCTGCTGTCCAAGACTGTCGCCCAGACCCTGCAACGCTTCTACATGGCGATTTCGCTGCTGCTCAACAGCGGCCAGAACAGCATCAGCGCCGAAGAGCTGGAAGACCTGTGCACGATCATGGCCCAACGCCTGTCGATCCTGCATGGCCTCAACGCCCCGGAATTCTTCGACAAGAGCCTTTTCCGACATTTCATCCAGACCTTACTAGAGCAAGATGTGCTGCGCCGCGACGAAGCCGGTAAGTTGAGCTACCACGACCTGCTCGGCGAACTGGCCGAAGGCGCGGCCAAGCGCGTGTTACCGGCGGAGATTCGCCTGTCGATCCGTCAGGTCGCCTTGCATCGCGTGGATGGGGCCGCCGAAGCCTCGGTCGAACCGCAACCGCCAAAACCTGAAGAAAGCCGCTAGATTTAAGCAGGCGCCGGATGGAATCCGGCGCCGTTGAAAAGGAGCTGCACCTTGAAAAAGATCATCCTTCTGGGCCTTACCGCCCTGCTCGGAGCCTGCCAAACCATGACGCCCGCTCCCAAGGCCAGCCTCGACGGCGAAGTCTTCTACCTGCAACGTATCGCCCTGCCGCCGGCCGCGACCTTGAGCGTCAGCCTGCAAGACGTGTCCCTGGCGGATGCACCCGCCGTGACCCTCGCCGAGCAGAAAGGCCCGGTCAAAGGCCAAGTGCCGCTGCCCTTCCACCTGAGCTACGACCCCGCGCAAGTCAAACCCGGCCACAGTTATTCGGTGAGCGCTCGCATCGAACTGGATGGCAAGCTACTGTTTATCACCACCGAACGGTACTCCGTGCAGCTCAATGGCCAGGACCCACACCCCCTGCGCCTGCGCGTCGACGCTGTAGCCCACTGAGTCGTCTCTAGAACATAAGCCCTATTAAAAGGAAGCGCCCATGCTCCGTAACTCCCTTCGCTTTACTGCCCTGTGTGCTGGTTTGTTGCTCGGTGCCAACGCCATGGCCCTGGACTTGAGCAGCCTGTCCCAGGGTGACGCCAGCGGCGGCCTCAAGGACGCCCTGACCCAAGGCGCGCAGATCGCCGTGAAGCAACTGGGCGTCCCCGGTGGTTTCAGCAACAACCCGGAAGTGAAGATCGGCCTGCCTG
Source organism: Pseudomonas sp. A39 (assembly GCF_058145955.1). Classification (NCBI taxonomy): domain Bacteria; kingdom Pseudomonadati; phylum Pseudomonadota; class Gammaproteobacteria; order Pseudomonadales; family Pseudomonadaceae; genus Pseudomonas; species Pseudomonas sp. A39. The sequence goes on along the minus strand of NZ_JBYVMD010000036.1, from coordinate 67,602 downwards.
GCAAGCTGGGCAAAGTGGCCGACAAACTGAAAATGTTCGGCATGGGTGACCAGGTCACCCAGCTGGAAACCAGCATGAACAAGGCCGCCGAAACCGCCGTGACCCAGGCCCAGCCGATCCTGGTCAACGCCGTCAAGAACATGAGTGTGACTGACGCCAAGGGCATCCTCAGCGGCGGCCAGGATTCCGCCACCCAGTACCTGAACAAAAGCAGTCGCGAGGCCATCCGCGCCAAGTTCCTGCCGATCGTCAAGGCCGCTACCGACAAGGTCGGCGTGGCTCAGCAGTACAATGCCCTGGCCGGTAAAGCCGCAGCCTTTGGTGCGGTGGATGCCAAGAGCGCCAACGTCGAAAACTACGTGACCGAGCAGGCACTGGACGGGTTGTTCAAGATGATTGCCAAGCAAGAAGAAACCATTCGCGAGAACCCAGCGGCTGCCGCGACCAGCCTGGCGAAGAAAGTCTTCGGCGCCCTGTAAGCTCGCGCTCTGAGCCCGGACAGGTGGGGGAGGCTCACCTGCCCGGATTCAAGCAGTTCTGGCGTAATTAGAAGAACTTCCCTATACCAAAACCACCGAAGGCGATCATGCCCAAGGGCATGACACCGAAGCCAATTGCCGCGCCGCTCTTGGGCTTGCAAGGGTCTTCAGGCTTATTGCAGGAAGGGGATTTGGAGCAAGGGGGGTTAGGCTTGGCAGGCGCACAGGAGTTGCTGCCGCAGCCGGGCTTCCAAGCATTAAAATTAATACCTATTTTCATAAATACTCCTTGAATCATCAGATTTATGCTTCTGCCGACAGGGATAAAACCCTGGTGGCAAAAGACCTGGCAATCAGGTAATTCATGAGTGGCCCCTCGCCGAATAAACGTTCCTGGCTCCGTAATACGTTTGTGATTATCCCTACGACAAGGTTTTACACGGCCTGCGGTTTGACCCGGAACCATGCGGCGTACAACGCCGGCAAAAACAACAGCGTCAACGCCGTGGCCACAATCAGGCCGCCCATGATCGCCACGGCCATTGGCCCGAAAAACACGCTGCGCGACAACGGAATCATCGCCAGTACGGCCGCCAGGGCTGTCAGCACAATCGGGCGGAAACGTCGGACGGTGGCTTCAATAATCGCCTGCCAGGGTGCCAGTCCCGCCTTGATGTCCTGTTCGATCTGGTCAACCAGGATCACCGAGTTACGCATGATCATCCCCGACAGTGCGATGGTTCCCAGCATGGCCACGAAGCCGAAAGGTTGACGGAATACCAGCAGGAACAATGTCACACCGATCAGTCCCAGCGGGGCAGTCAGAAACACCATGGCGGTGCGCGAGAAGCTGCGCAGTTGCAGCATCAGCAGGGTCAGCACCACCACAATGAACAAGGGCACACCGGCCTTGACCGAATTCTGGCCACGGGCAGAGTCCTCGACCGTACCGCCGACATCCAGCAAATAGCCATCCGGTAGCTCCGCGCGTACGCCTTCGAGGGTCGGCAGGATCTGTTGGACTAACGTCGCCGGTTGTTCCTTGCCATAGATATCCGCGCGAACAGTCACGGTGGGCAAGCGGTTGCGGTGCCAGATGACACCCTCTTCGAAGCCGTATTCGAGGGTGGCTATCTGCGACAGCGCTACGCTTTTACCATTGTCGGTAGGCACGGCCAGGCTTGGCAGCAGCGACAGTTCGGTGCGCTCGTGCACGGTGCCGCGCAAGAGGATTTCGATCAACTCGTTGTCCTCGCGGTATTGGCTGACGGTGGAACCGGTCAACGAACTCTGCAGGAATTTCGACAGGTTGGCGGTGCTAACACCGAGGGCACGGGCGCGGTCCTGGTCGATGTTGAGGTAGACGATCTTGCTCGGTTCTTCCCAGTCCAGGTGCACGTTGACCACATGGGTATTTTCGCGAACCTTGGCCGCAACCTTACGTGCGAGGGCGCGGACCTCTTCGATATGTTCGCCGGTCACGCGAAACTGCACTGGATAGCCTACAGGTGGGCCGTTTTCCAGACGTGTGACGCGTGAACGCAGGTCGGGGAATTGTTCGTTGAGGGTTTCGATCAACCAGGTGCGCAGGGTTTCGCGCTCCTCGATGGTTTTGGCCAATACTACAAACTGGGCGAAGCTGGTGGCCGGCAGCTGTTGATCCAGCGGCAGGTAGAAACGCGGCGAGCCTGTGCCGACGTAGGCCACGTAGTTATCGATACCGGCGTGATCCTTGAGCAAGGCTTCCAGGCGCTTGACCTGGTCGGCAGTATTGCTCAGGGAGGCGCCTTCGGCCAGCTTCAGGTCGACCATCAACTCCAGGCGGCCGGAGGCCGGGAAGAACTGCTGTGGCACAAAACGAAACAGCGCGACCGAGCCGATAAACAGCAGCAGCGTCAGGACGATTACGGTTTTGCGTCGCCGTACGCACCACTCCACCCAGCGTCTTACACGTTGATAGAACGGTGTTCCGTAGGGATCAGGGCCATCAGTGCCGTGCTTGGCCGCATGAATTTTCGCCAGGTCCGGCAGGAGTTTTTCCCCCAGATAAGGCACAAACACCACGGCGGCGACCCACGAGGCCAGCAACGCGATGGTCACCACCTGGAAGATCGAACGCGTGTATTCACCGGTGCTCGACTGCGCAGTGGCAATCGGCAGGAATCCGGCGGCGGTGATCAATGTACCGGTGAGCATCGGGAACGCCGTGCTGGTCCAGGCGAAACTCGCGGCTTTGAGTCGGTCGTAACCCTGCTCCATTTTGATCGCCATCATTTCCACTGCGATGATGGCATCGTCCACCAGCAGGCCTAACGCCAACACCAGGGCACCGAGGGAAATCTTGTGCAGGCCGATCCCGAGGTAATACATGGTGGCAAAGGTCATCGCCAGCACCAGCGGAATCGCCAGGGCTACCACCATGCCGGTGCGCACGCCGAGGGAAAAGAAACTCACCAGCAACACGATGGCCAGCGCTTCGGCCAGTACCTGCACAAATTCGCCGACGCTGGTTTTCACTGCCGCCGGTTGGTCCGAGACCTTGCGCAGCTCCATGCCCGCAGGAAGGTTCTTCTGCAAGCGTGCGAATTCGACTTCCAAGGCTTTGCCCAGGACCAGGATATCGCCGCCGTCACGCATGGCGACGGCCAGGCCGATGGCGTCCTCGCCCATGTAGCGCATGCGCGGGGCCGGTGGGTCGTTGAAGCCACGGTGGATGTCGGCCACATCGCCGATACGGAAGGTGCGGTCACCCACACGAATCGGAAAGCTGCGGATCTCTTCAACGGTCTTGAAATTGCCCGATACCCGAAGTTGCACACGCTCGCTCGGGGTTTCAAAGAAACCCGCCGTGGAGACCGCATTCTGTTCCTGCAAAGCCTGCTGCACCGCCGCCAGAGGTAAACCGAGGGTGGCGAGCTTGAGGTTGGACAGTTCGATCCAGATCTTCTCATCCTGCAGGCCGAGCAACTCGACCTTGCCCACATCCGGCACCCGCTGCAGTTGAATCTGGATACGGTCGGCGTAGTCCTTGAGCACGGCGTAGTCAAAGCCATCGCCGGTCAGCGCGTAGATGTTGCCGAAGGTGGTGCCGAATTCATCATTGAAAAACGGCCCCTGGATGTCCGGCGGCAACGTCTGGCGGATGTCGCTGATCTTCTTGCGCACCTGGTACCACAGCTCGGGGATCTGCGCCGAATGCAGGGAGTCGCGCGCTATAAAGGTCACCTGGGATTCACCGGGGCGCGAGAAAGAGACGATGCGCTCGTACTCACCGGTCTCCATCAGTTTCTTTTCAATACGCTCGGTGACTTGCCGCGAGACTTCCTGGGCTGTAGCGCCGGGCCAATTGGTCTTGATCACCATGGCCTTGAAGGTGAACGGCGGGTCTTCGCTTTGCCCCAACTTGGAGTAGGACAAAGTACCGACCACTGCCAGCAGAATCATCAGGAACAGTACGATCTGGCGATTACGCAACGCCCATTCGGAAAGATTGAAACCCATCGGAAACTACTCCTTGGCCGCCAGATTCACCACGCGGTTGGCGCGATCCACCGGGCGCACTTGCTGGCCTTCGTGGAGCACATGCACACCGGCGGCAATGACCCAATCGGTCGGGCTCAAGCCTTCCAGTACCGGGACGTTTTTTTCACCAAAGGCGCCAATACGGACCGGCACGCGTTTGAGGGTGTTGTCGGGCTGTACGCGCCAGACGTAGGACGCACCGTTCTCCGCACTGAGGGCAGAGAGCGGCACCGACAGCGGAATAACGCCGTCAGCCTGTATGAATACGCGGGCGCTCTGGCCCAGTTCCGCCGGCACCTTGCCGCCGGTGAACGCCACGCGGGCCGCGAACGTGCGCGACTTCGGATCGGCCGCCGGTGACAGCTCGCGAATACGCCCGCTGAAGCGCTGGTCGGGCTGGCTCCACAGCTCGACCGACACCGGCTGGCCGATCTTGAAGCGACCAAAACCTTGCTCGGGCAGGCTGATCAGCACTTCGCGCTCGCCATCGGTGGCCAGGGTGAACACCGTCTGGCCGGCAGACACCACCTGGCCGACTTCGACCGCGCGCTTGGCCACCACACCGTCCTGGGGTGCGCGCAGCACGGCGTAGCCAGCCTGGTTGCTGGCCACGTCAAACTCGGCCTTGATCTGCTTGAGGCGTGCTTCTCCGGATCTATAGAGGTTTTCAGAATTGTCGTACTGGGAACGGCTGACCATCTGACGGTCCATCAGGGTCTTGTAGCGATCGCGCTCGGCACGCACAAGGCTCAGGTTGGCCTCGGCGGCGGCGACTTGGGCACGCGTCGCTTCGAGTTGCAGGCGCACGTCCTGAGGGTCGAGCTCCGCCAGCGCCTGGTTGGCCTTGACCCGTTCGCCCTCCTCCACCAGTCGCTTACTGACTTTGCCGCCAATGCGAAACGCCAGGTCCGGCTCATAGCGTGCGCGCACTTCGCCGGGGTAGCTGTCCATCGACTGCGCAGAAGGCTGTGGCTGCACCACCATGGCCGGTCGGATGGTGGTCTGGGTCGCTTCTTCATGGCCACAGGCGGCCAATAGGAGGACCAGACTGACAGGCAACGCAAAGGGCAGGAAAATGCTGCGCATGCTGTAGGACCTTTTCGCTAATGGAGCTAGGAATAATTATACTGACGGGTATGTTATTAATACCAAACTCACCAGTCCAGTATTAAAGGTGAAAATGTCCGACAATCCTGTAAACACCAATAGTCCCGGGCGCCCCAAGGACATGGCAAAACGCCAGGCAATCCTTGAAGCCGCGAAAATCCTGTTTTTGAGCAATGGCTACGCCAGTACCAGCATGGATGCCGTTGCACTGGGAGCGGGCGTGTCGAAATTGACCGTCTACAGCCATTTCAACGATAAAGAGACGTTATTCACCGCCGCCGTAGTGGCTAAGTGCGAAGAACAACTGCCGGTGATGTACTTCGAGCTGCCCGTGGGTGTGCCCGTAGAAACTGTGTTGCTGAACATCGCGCGAGGGTTCCATCGCCTGATCAACAGCGAAGAGTCGGTCAACCTGCATCGCCTGATGATGACCACGGGCAATCAAGACGTGAAACTCTCACAGATTTTCTTCGAGGCCGGCCCCATGCGCATGTTGCAAGGCATGGAGCGCTTGTTGAGCAAGATCGATCAGAGCGGCGCGCTGAGCATCGACAAACCGTTTACCGCAGCCGAGCACTTCTTCTGCCTGCTCAAAGGCACGGCGAACTTTTGCTTGCTGTATGGCTGCGGCGGGCAACTGAGCGAAGAAGCCGCCGAAGAACATGTACAGGAGGTGGTGGGGTTGTTTATGCGGGCGTACAGGCCTTAAAGGCTCGTTCCATGGACGGGCCTCATCGCTGGCAAGCCAGCTCCCACATTTTGATCGCTGGGCAACAGGTAAATAGCGGTCGGCTGTAAGGCCGCCGGCGGGAGCAAGCTCCCTCGCCACAGGTCCACGATCAAGGCTTGAGCGCTTTCTTGGGGTAGATGTCATACCGACTGGACTTGCCATCCAGCGCATGACTTGGCTTGGGCCCGTCAATGCACGGCGCCTTGCGCGGGCGCTTGACCACCACACGGTGGCTGGCCAGGGCCAACGCGGCAGCCAACAGCGCCGGGGCGTCCGGATCATCCCCCACCAGCGGCCGGAACAGGCGCATCTCCTTCTTCACCAGCGCAGTTTTCTCACGGTGCGGGAACATCGGGTCAAGGTAGATCACCTGGGGCGGCTCACCTTCCCAATGGCGCATCACGTCGATGGAGTTGCCCTTGAGCAACCGCATGCGCGCCACGATCGGCGCCACCTCAAAATCATCCGCGCCACGCGCCAACCCATCTTCAAGCAACGCGCCGATCAGCGGCTGGCGCTCGATCAAACTCATCTCGCAGCCCAGGCTGGCCAGCACGAAAGCGTCCTTGCCCAGGCCGGCCGTGGCGTCCAGCACCCGTGGACGCACGCCTTGGGCAATGCCCACGGCCTTGGCGATCATCTGCCCGCTGCCACCACCGTACAGGCGCCGATGCGCCGCTCCGCCTTCGACAAAGTCCACCCGCACCGGCCCAGGCGCGTCAGGCCCAAGCTGTTGCAACTGCAGGCCATGTTCGCCGACTTGCAGGGAAAAGTCCGCATCCGCCAGCTGCAACGGCAGCCCCAACAGTAACGCCCACTGCTCGGCACGGGCCTTGAAACCGTCGCCCAAGGCCTCGACCTGGATGCGGCTGGCCGCTGGTTGTTCGCTCATCAATCGCTACGCTCAAAAATATTAAGGATCGGCAACTACCGGCCGATAAAAACAACAGTCAGGTATTTTGCCAGAGCTGAGCGTCGACCGAGAAAAATGTCAGACATTCTTCCCCTAACCATCGGTGTACTGCCGACCCACAACCACTACGGCCTGCGCAATACCCAAGCGCTGGCCGGGGTGAGCCATGTGTGGCAGGACTTCTTCGCCCGGGCATTGGCCGAGCAGCTTGGCGATACGCCGGACGCGCTCGCGGTGCAGGCGCCTGCACCGGCAGACCCAGCGGTAGAACCGAGTGCTGGCGCCGACCTGTTGTCGCAGATCCTCACGCAGCGTGGGTGTGACGTGAAAGACACCGAAATCGCGCCGCCGGAGCCGCTGTTCCTGCCGATCGCCGAGTTCGAGACCGACTTGCTGCCACCCGCCGCCACACCGTTCCCGGAAGAAGAAATCGTCGCCCAGCAACGCCAGCAGAACTTCGAAAGCGGTTGGGTCCGCCCGATCGTACTGACCGCTAGCCAAGCGCTGCCGGAGCCAGGCCCGGCACCGGAGCCACGCCCACTGCACCTGCCCATCGCCGAATTCGAGTTGGACCTGCTGCCACCGGCCGCCACGCCGTACCCGACCGAAGAACTGGTCGCGCAACAGAAAGCCCTGGACTTCGATTATTACTGGGCACGCCCGCTGGTCACCCACAACCTGCGCCTGGCCGCCTGACACTCAGCGACACACCCACCAACGCCCCATATCCAGATGGAAATGGTTGCGGTGCGCGGCGTTGTAGTCCGGGCTCAGCACCACATTGAAATCATCACAGGCGCTATCGCGTACTTGGCGCAGGAACCGCGCATTATCGCCCTCCCCCGGCCAATCCTTGAGCACGCTGATACTGCGCCCATCCGCCAGACGAAAGCCGGCAATGTCCAGCGCATTGGCCGACGCATGCTGGCTCAGTCGCCCCTCGGCACGGTTATACATATTGCGACAGGCAAAACTGCCCAGATGCTCAACCCGTGTCACCGCCTGGCCGAATACCGCCTGGGCCGCCGGTTGCAGGCTGTGCCGCTCGAACAGGGCGAAGGCCACCGCCAGTGGGCAACTGGCGAGGAAGCTGCTGCTCAGCCCGACCGCTGCGCCCTGGACGCGCAAGGTATTACGCAAGGGGCAAGCGGCATCGGCGGGCGAGTCCGCCTGATGGCTGACGCGCAGGCCCGAGGTTTCCAGCACTTGATCACACAGCGCCGGGTCATCCTGCAGGCGCCCCAGCTTGTAACGGGTCAGCAGGTTGGGGCTGGCACGTACGTCCAGCGGTGCCCAGGGGTTCCAATCGGCCGGTATTGGCACCCAGCCACGCCAGACGCCCACGGCAACGGCGCCCGCCAGAATCAGCAGCAAGCCCATCACGTTTAAAAAACGCACGGCTTAGTCCTTGAAGAACTGGTTGGCCTGGCTGAACGGCATCTTGCGCTCGGTAAAGGTGAACGTGCCCAGCTCATACACTTCCTGGGCTGCACGATAGAACTCACCGTAGGCCGCCAACGCTAGGGCCGAGCCGACGCTGATCCGTCGCACGCCCATCTCGCTGAGCTGCGCGACGCTCAGGTTCAAGCCGCCGGACATCAACACATTCACCGGCTTGGGCGCCACCGCCTTGACCACCGCCAGCACTTCCTCGGCACTGCGCAAGGCCGGCGCATACAGCACGTCGGCACCGGCCTCGGCGTAGGCCTGCAGGCGGCGGATGGTGTCGGGCAGATCCAGGCGGCCGTGCAGGAGGTTTTCCGCACGGGCCGTCAGGGTGAAGGGGAATGGCAGGCTACGGGCGGCGGCAACGGCCGCTTCCACACGTTCTACGGAAAGGTCAAAGGGATAGATCGGGTCGACGGCGACGCCCGTGGCATCCTCGATGGAGCCACCGACGATCCCCGTGGCGGCGGCACGCAGGATGGTCTGGGCGCAACCTTCGGGGGTGTCGCTGAAGCCGTTTTCGAGGTCAGCCGCCACCGGCAGCGCCGTGGCCTTGGCGATCATGCCGGCATTGATCAACGTGTCTTCCAGGGACAGCGCCCCTTCCGCATCCGGGCGCGCCAAGCTGAACGCGTAGCCCGCACTGGTGGTGGCCAGCGCTTCAAAACCCAGGCTGGCCAGCATCACGGCGGAGCCTGCATCCCACGGGTTAGGCATTACGAAGGCGCGGTCACGCTCATGCAAGGCCTTGAAGGTTTCGGCGCGAAGGGTTTGCGCATCCATGTCTGGCTCCTGGCGGGAAAAGGAGCCCTAGAGTAACCCCAGTTGCTCCACTTCGGGGGTACGATCCAACGTGGGCAGTGGCGGCAGCCCAGGTAGGCGCGCCATCAACTGGTCGTGGAAACGCAGGGCCAACTGCGCGGCGAGACGGTTATCCGAGGTGTGCAGGAACACATAGGGCGTGCGGCCTTCTTCGATCCAGCCGGCGACTTTTTCCACCCAGGGGACCAAAAACGGATCGTTGGCTTCGAGTTCGGGATGGCCGATAAAACGCACTTGGGGGAACTGCGTCAGCGCCGCCGGCCGTGGTGGCACCTTGGGCTTTTTCGATTGGGCGTGCAGCACGGCGGCTGAAGTCGACGTGCAACTGAAGAGTGCACGAGGGTCCAGACAGATGCGTTCCACGCCCCGGTCACGCAACAAGCGGTTGAGCATGCGCTCGGCATCGCCCTTGGCGAAGAATTCCTGATGCCGTACTTCTACGGCCATTGGCCGCTCCAGGCCATCAATGAAACCGGCCAATTCCCCCAGACGCTGCGGTGTGAACGTCGCGGGCAGCTGCAACCACAGCGGCGATACCCGCTCACCCAAAGGACTCATCAAGCCCACAAAGCTTTCCGCTGCCGGGAGCTGCTCAATCAGGTTGCCGCTGTGGCTGATATCACCGGGAAACTTGGCCGTGAAGCGAAAATCCTCGGGCATGATCTCGGCCCAGCGTTGCACGGTGGCGGCCGACGGGCGGGCATAAAACGTGGTGTTGCCTTCAACGGCGTTGAAAACCTGGGAGTAGAGCGCAAGGTAGTCGCTGGAACGGGCATCGGCGGGGTACAGGTACTCGCGCCAAGCGTTTTCACTCCAGGACGGGCAACCCAGGTAGTAAGGCAGACGCATCAGATGTGGATGTCGAGGCCCAGCACTTCCATATCCCATTCGACAAAGCCGGCGGTGGTCAGGTAGCTGGCCAGGGCGGTGGCGACACTTCTGCTCATTGAGCGTGGGAAGACCATGTCTTGCTGACGGGCGGGAAGACCGCTGATACGCGATTGAGCGTTGGACTGCGCATCGGGTTGGACTTCGATGAAGTCCGGTGAATCTTCGACGGACTCGTCTACCGTGACGTTGGCCTTACGCGGCTTACGCTTGATGGGGTAGGACTGTGAGGAAAAGCCGTCTATACGCATCGATGCGAACTCGGTATCGGTGATGGCATTTTAGTGGCGCAATCCGTAGCGCGCAAATGCTCTGGTGATAACTAGAACACATAATTTGAAAAAGGTTTAAAACGGGGGGCAAATTCTGACGATTGGTGCAGATTAGAGGCGTGTTCGGGATGTTTAGGGCCGCTTCGCAGCCCGGCGCGGGGCAAGCCCGCTCACGACAGTTACAGGCCGCGTTCGGCCTTGGTCTGCGCCACTTTATCGCGCAGGTACACAGGTGCGGCCTGATCTGCGGGAATGGCCTCGCCACGCTCAAAAGCAAAACGAGCCAACGTCAGCAGGTCCTCGGCATGAGGCAACATCGCAGCGTCCTGGCCCGCCAACGGCACCGCGATGCGCTCACCATAACCCCAACCGGTGCCCGCACCGAACCAGTCGCCGCTGGCGTCGGCAGGCAGCACCGATGACTCCGGCGGCTGCACGGCTTCAACACCGACCAGGCGCATCTCTCCCGCTGTTTCGCGGTAGCAACCCCAATACACTTCATCCATGCGCGCATCGATGGCTGCCGCAACCTGCTGGGCGCCATGTTCACGCAAGGCGCGCTGGGCCAGCACGGCGAGGTTGGACACCGGCAACACCGGACGCTCCAGCGCAAATGCCAGACCCTGCACCACGCCGATGGCGATACGCACGCCGGTAAAGGCACCCGGCCCACGGCCGAAGGCAATGGCATCGACCGCAGCCAGCGTAGTACCGGCGTCTTCGAGCAGTTGCTTGATCATCGGCAACAGCTTTTGCGCGTGCAGGCGCGGGATCACCTCGTAGTGGCTCGTTACCTTGCCATCGTGCAGCAGGGCAACCGAGCAAGCTTCAGTCGCGGTGTCCAGGGCCAGCAGGGTGCTCATCGGTGTAGGTGTCCAAGTCGAAAAAAGTGCGCCAGTATAAACAACAACGGCCCGCAAGCGGGCCGTTATCCGTGAAGCCGTCGAGGGATCAGCTCAGTGCTTGCAGCACCTTGGCAGTGATCGCTTCGACCGAGCCGACGCCAGGAATGTGGCTGTACTTCGGCTTGCCCTGGGCAGCGGACAGCTTCTGGTAGAAATCCACCAGCGGCTTGGTCTGGGAGTGGTAGACCGACAGGCGATGACGCACGGTTTCTTCAGTGTCGTCTTTGCGCTGCACCAGGTCGTCGCCGGTCACATCGTCCTTGCCTTCAACTTTTGGCGGGTTGTAGACGGTGTGGTACACGCGGCCCGAGGCTTCGTGAACACGACGACCGGCAATGCGCTGGACGATCTCTTCATCTTCAACCGCGATTTCAACCACGGCGTCCAGCTCGACGCCGGCCTTCACCAGGGCTTCAGCCTGGGGAATGGTGCGCGGGAAGCCGTCGAACAGGAAACCGTTCTTGCAGTCTTCCTGGCTGATGCGTTCCTTGACCAGGTTGATGATCAAGTCATCGGAAACCAGGCCACCGCTGTCCATCACGCTCTTGGCGATCAGGCCCAGCTCGGTGCCCGCCTTGACGGCCGCACGCAGCATGTCGCCGGTGGAGATTTGCGGAATGCCGAATTTTTCAGTGATGAACTTTGCCTGAGTACCTTTACCGGCCCCGGGAGCTCCCAGCAGAATGACGCGCATCGATGTGCTCCTCAATTTTTTTATAGAGATGACGCTCGGATTCGCCGCGGGGGGCCAATCGCGTAAAAATAGAATTCGGGCCGCCCAAACGGCCAAAGGCTGATCAAGATACACAGCAGGCCTTAACCACACAAGCCGCCAAAAGTCGCAGGAACCCGCGCCGTGCATGCGTCATAGGTAGGGTGTGCCTGAGTGCAACCCGGCCTCGTAAACGCCGACCGCCCTTTTCAGGGCGGCCGTCGTGGTTTATCTGCAAGCCGTTGAGAACACGCAAAAAACCTTAGCCGGTGTTACGCAAACCGGCAGCAATACCGGCCACGGAGACCAGCAGCGCCTGTTCCAGAGGGCTGTCTTGTGCCGCTTCCTGCTGACGGGAGCGCGCCAGCAACTCGGCCTGCAACAAGTGCAAGGGGTCGAGATAGGTGTTGCGCAGGCGGATGAACTCCAGGGTGTCCGGACTGTGCGCCAGCAATTGCGACTGGCCAGTCAGGCCAAGCACCACGCTGCATGCCTGCGACAATAGGTCGCGCAAATGCGTCCCCAATGGCAGCAGGTCTGGCTGCACCAGGCGCTCGTCATACAGACGGGCGATATCGGCGTCGGCCTTGGCCAGCACCATTTCCAGCATGTCGATGCGGGTACGGAAGAATGGCCACTGCTCGCGCATCTGCCCCAGCAGTTCGCCTTCGCCGCGCTCCAGGGCCTTGCTCAGCGCGGCCTCCCAGCCAAGCCAGGCCGGCAGCATCAGGCGGGTCTGGGTCCAGCCGAAGATCCACGGGATCGCGCGCAGGCTTTCAATCCCGCCCGCACGTCGCTTGGCCGGGCGACTGCCCAGCGGCAAGCGGCCCAGCTCCTGTTCCGGCGTGGACTGACGGAAATACTCGACGAACTGCGGATTTTCCCGCACCACGGCGCGGTAAGCACTGACACCGTCTGCCGCCAATTCGTCCATCAAATGGCGCCAGGCCGGTTCAGGAGGCGGTGGTGGCAACAGCGTCGCTTCCAGTACCGCCGCCAAATAGAGGTTGAGGTTCTGCTCGGCGATATCCGGCAAACCGAACTTGAAGCGGATCATCTCGCCCTGTTCAGTGGTCCGGAACCGTCCTGCCACCGAACCCGGCGGCTGCGACAGGATCGCCGCGTGGGCCGGGCCACCGCCACGACCGACGGTGCCACCGCGACCGTGGAACAACAACAGTTCCACTTGCTGCTCGCGGCAGATATCCACCAGCCGCTCCTGCGCCCGGTACTGCGCCCAGGCGGCGGCGGTGGTGCCGGCATCCTTGGCCGAGTCCGAGTAGCCGATCATCACTTCCTGCGGGCCCTGCAAACGCGTGCGATAGCCCGGCAGCAGCAACAGTTGCTCGATCACCGGGCCGGCGTTATCCAAGTCGGCCAGGGTTTCGAACAGCGGCACCACGCGCATCGGCCGTTGCACGCCCGACTCTTTAAGCAGCAGTTGCACCGCCAACACGTCCGACGCAGCGCCGGCCATGGAGATGACGTACGAGCCCAACGATGCGGCGGGGGCGGCGGCGACTTCCTTGCAGGTGTTGAGCACTTCGGCAGTATCCGCCGACGGCTTGAAATACCCCGGCAGCAGCGGTCGACGATTGGCGAGCTCTTTCATCAAGAAGCTGATGCGCGCCTCTTCATCCCAGTCTTCGTAACGCCCCAGGCCGAGGTAATCAGTGATTTCAGTCATGGCCGCCGAATGACGGCTGGAGTCTTGGCGCACATCCAGGCGCACCAGGAACAAACCGAACGTCACCGCACGCCGCAGGCAGTCGAGCAGCGGTCCGTCGGCGATCACGCCCATGCCGCACTCGTGCAACGACTGGTAGCACAACTCCAGCGGCTCCAGCAGGTCGCGATTGTTTTGCAGCACCTCGGCGGGCGCTGGCGTGCTGCTGCTCAACGCCGTGTGTGCCCACTGGCGCGTGGCCCGCAGGCGTTCGCGCAGTTGCTTGAGCAGAGCGCGATAGGGTTCGACGCTGTCGCCGACCTTGGCTTGCAATGCCGGGCTGGCTTGCTGCATCGACAGCTCGGACGCCAGGTGATCGATATCACGCAGGTACAGGTCGGCCGCCATCCAGCGTGCCAGCAACAGCACTTCACGGGTGACAGGCGCGGTGACATTCGGGTTGCCGTCACGGTCGCCGCCCATCCACGAAGCGAAGCGGATCGGCGCCGCCTCGAGCGGCAAGTGCAGGCCAGTGGCGGCGTGCAGGGCCAGGTCGGCCTTGCGCAGGTAATTGGGAATGGCGTGCCACAGGGAATGTTCGATCACCGCAAAGCCCCACTTGGCCTCGTCTACCGGGGTGGGCCGGGTGCGGCGGATTTCTTCGGTGTGCCAGGCTTCGGCGATCAAGCGTTGCAGGCGCTGGCGAATCTGCTCGCGCTCTGCGGTGGTGAGGTCACGGTGATCCTGCAGCGCCAGTTGGGCGGCAATGGCATCGTATTTCTGGATCAAGGTGCGGCGCGCCACCTCGGTCGGGTGCGCGGTGAGGACCAATTCAATTTCCAGGCGCCCCAACTGGCGGGCCAGGGACTCGTTACTGTGCCCTTCGCTTTGCAGGCGGGCGAGCAATTCCGGCAATACGCGGGACTCAAAGGGTGCCGGTTGCGACTCATCGCGCCGGTGAATCAGTTGGTATTGCTCGGCGATATTGGCCAGGTTGAGGAACTGGTTGAACGCCCGGGCGACCGGCAGCAGTTCGTTTTCCTGCAACTGATTGAGGCTCGCGCTCAATTCATCGCCGGCCCCGCGTCGGTCGGCCTTGGCGCCTTTGCGGATCTGCTCGATTTTGTCGAGAAAAGCATCGCCGTACTGCTCTCGAATGGTGTTGCCCAACAGCTCACCCAGCAGGTGAACATCCTCACGCAAGCGTGCATCGATATCACTCATCAGCCAATCTCCAGCCAGAAATCCGGGACGCGCAGGTCTGTCAGAGTGCCGCTGGCGTCGATTTATGACAAGACTTTAAACCTTGTGAGTTGCAGCTAGTCTCAACACTGAGTCGCCTGCGTTTATCCATGCAGCGACTGGTCACTCATCACCGCCTGCCATCACGGGCTTTATTGAGGTTGCCATGAAAATCCGAGAACTGGCCCAGCATTGGGAAGAAAACGCCAAGGGTCGCTTGACCAAGACCGAGTACGCCATCCACTTGGATGTGGAGTCTGCCGCGAGGCTGGCGGCCATCGCCGAAATGTACCCCAAGCGCCACACTGAAGAACTGCTCGGCGAGCTGATCGGCGCCGCCCTCGAAGAGCTGGAAGCCAGCTTTCCGTACATCAAGGGCCAGCAGGTGATTGCCACCGATGAAGAGGGCGATCCGTTGTATGAAGACGTCGGTCCTACCCCTCGCTTCCTGACGCTGTCGCGGCGTTATCTGCATGATATGTCCGCCAGCAGCGACGAACAGAAGCACTGATACGACCCTGCCAAACCCTTGTACGCCGGGCACTTCACGCGCCCGGCGTACCGCTGCGCAACGCAGAAGTTCCAAGTTTTTTACACTGACCGATCAGTCAGATATTTTTTTAGGCAAATCGCCATCTTCTCTGAACTTTTGAAAAAAGCCTCCGGTCACAGCCAGTAAGCCATCACTTGGAACGGCCGTTTGAAAGGGCTTCTGCTGCTTTATCGCCAGGTCCTCAGCCGCACTCCAGTGACATGGATTTAAATGTTTTTCAGGAGTTATCCAATGGAGTTGAAGACGATGAAGACCAGCACTGCCAAATCCTCGTTTAACCACCTGCGCGGGCTCAAATTGGCCGCGCTGGCAATCGGCACCAGCTTCGTTCTGGCGGGTTGCGCTGGCAATCCTCCGACCGAGCAGTACGCGGTGACCCAGTCCGCAGTCAACAGCGCTGTCAGCGCCGGCGGCACCGAGTACGCAGCTGTAGAAATGAAGTCGGCCCAGGACAAGCTCAAGCAAGCCGAGATTGCCATGCACGACAAGAACTACGACGAAGCCCGTCGTCTGGCTGAACAAGCCGAGTGGGATGCTCGCGTCGCCGAGCGTAAGTCCCAGGCCGCCAAGGCTGAACAGGCTGTGAAGGATTCCCAGAAGGCTGTTGATGAGTTGCGTAAGGAAGGCATGCGCCCGGCTGCTATCCAGCAGAAGTAAGACGCACCCCTTGACCGCATCGCACCTGATATCGAATTGAAAGGACGACACGACTATGCGTAAACAATTGATGATCCCTGCCCTGCTGGCGATGAGCGTTGCACTGGCGGCCTGCTCCACCCCGCCGAACGCGAACCTGGAAAACGCACGGACCAACTTTTCGGCCCTGCAAACCAACCCGCAAGCCACCAAGCTGGCGGCGCTGGAAACCAAGGACGCCAGCGAATGGCTGGACAAGGCTGACAAGGCCTACCGCGATAAGGAAGACGAGAAGAAAGTCGACCAGTTGGCCTACCTGACCAACCAGCGCGTTGAAGTGGCCAAAGACACCATCGTGCTGCGCGAATCCGAAGCCAAGCTGAAAAACGCCGGTGACGAACGCGCCCGCGCTCTGCTGGACGCCCGTGATGCACAGATCAAGCAACTGCAAGACAGCCTGAATGCCAAGCAGACTGATCGCGGCACCTTGGTAACATTCGGTGACGTGCTGTTCGCTACCAACAAGTCCGACCTGAAATCCAGCGGCCTGGTGAACATCACCAAACTGGCTCAGTTCCTGCGCGACAACCCGGATCGTAAAGTGATCGTCGAAGGCTACACCGACAGCACCGGTTCCGACTCGTACAACCAGAGCCTGTCTGAGCGCCGTGCGGCTTCGGTACAACGCGCACTGGCCCAACAGGGCGTGGATATCTCGCGCATCGTGACCCAGGGCTATGGCAAGGAATACCCGGTTGCCGACAACGGCAGCGTATCGGGCCGTGCCATGAACCGCCGCGTTGAAGTGACCATCTCCAACGACAACCAGCCGGTCAAGCCACGGTCTTCCGTTGCTAACTGATTGATTAGCGCAATATAAGAAAACCCACCTCACGGTGGGTTTTTTTTCGACTCATCAAACTGAATAGTGCGATTCGTGTCCTCGGCTGGCATTTCAATCTTCGCGCCCGCCTGCTCATCCATTTGTTGATCGCGCTTGTACCTGCGAGCGGCTTCCTGTTCCAGCGCTACATGCTGCCTTGCCATGGCCAACATGTTTTCCAATACAGGAATATGTATTTTCATCCTCGACCCAATCTATGTAGGTTGCCGCATTTTTTGTGGCATTTGAGAAGAAACGGTTCCGAAATTTCCACAGCAACTGCATGAAGTGCTGCGCCACACATTTCGCGACAGGCTGAATAGCTGTATCAAAATGAAAAAACCGCCCCAAAAGGGCGGTTCAAAAGGGCCGCTGTTTAACCGCCCACCTTGCCTGTGCCCTGAGTCTCCGGCATTTGGATCTGGCCCTGGCCCTGAGCGCCACCTTGACCATCCTGCGCGCCTTGATCGCCCTGCGCACCCTGTGCACCTTGATCATTTTTTTGTTTAAGCAGCTTTTCCAGCAGCTTCATCAGTTCCTCGAGCTCACCTCCGCCCTGGCTGCCCTGTCCGCCTTTAGCACTTTGTGACTGCAGGTCTTTAATTTTACTTTGAACGTCCTGGATCTGCTGATCAAGGCCTTGACTTGACGGGGCGCCACCGCCGACATTACCACCGTTACCCATGCTGCCTACGCCCGATATTCCGTTTATACCTGCCATATATGCTCACTCCAGACTCATAAAAAAATGGACTGATCAGCATTGCCAATCAGTCCATTATCAGTGGTGAGCAAGCGAGGCTGGTTCCGGCCGGCCGAGCGCCTGACAGGCGTTAAATCATTAATCGGTAAGCAAAACGGAGCTTTCCCACACCGATAAAAACCGCGTTCATTGTTGCAATTTAGGGGTTTCCTGCCCCATGCAACGCACGGCCTGCTTCTTGTTGTTGACCAGCACGCCGCTCAGGCCTTTCTGCTCGGTATCGAACATGACCAGCACCCCATCGACGCACTGCGCCACTTGCGCGGCCGGCGTCAGCGAGATCTTGTAGTCCTCGCCCGGCACGGTCTTGAGCAGGGTGAAATCGCTGAGCAACAGCGCATCTTCCGGCTTGGCGAAGTGCAGGTAACCGTAGTACCACAGGCAACCGACGGTACCGATGATGGTGCCGATACCGGTGAGGATCAGCGGGATCATGTTGCGTTCTTCGCTCATTGCGGGCTCTCTGATGAATCAACGTTAGGAGTGGGGTAGTTGGGAATTTCGCCCAGCCGCCGCAGGCCGTTGAAGTGCTGCGGGTCATCGAGGTAACGCAGCATCACGGTTTGCCAAGTCTTGTCGGCAAAGGTCTGTACATGACCGCCTCGGGTCAACTGCAGCACCCTGGGCGGCGGTGCGGCCTGGTACAGGCGAATGCCATTGGCCACGGGCACGATCGGGTCATCCAGACTGTGGAACAACAGCTTCGGCACGCCGGTCAGCTGAGGCATGGCATGGATCGCACTGTCGGCGTCCGGTACCAGCCAGGACAACGGCACCTGAAACGGCCATGTTAACCAGGAGGTGCTCAGGGCGAATTGTCCTACGTCACGATAACTGGCAGGCACGCCGTCCAGCACCAGCGCCTTGAGCCGGGATTGGCGCTCCGGGTGCGCGGCTAGGTAGTGCACCGCCAGCGCACCGCCCAGGCTTTGGCCCAGCACGATCAGTGGCTGGCCTTGGGTTTCAGGCGCTTTGTCGATCCAGGTGAAGGCCGCATCCACATCCTGATAGATCGCGGGCAGCGAGGGCTTGCCTTGCGACAAGCCGTAACCGCGATAATCCAGCAGCAGCACCTGGTAGCCCTGTTCGGGCAGCCACCAACTGCCACCCAAGTGCCAGGCCAGATTGCCACCGTTACCGTGCAGGTGCAGCACCGTGCCCTTGAGCGGCACACCAGGCTTGGCCGGCAACCACCAGGCGTGGAGCTTCACACCGTCGGCGGTGGTGAGGGTGACGTCGCGGTATTGCAGGTGCGCTTTTTCCGGCGTGAACGGCAGGCCGGGTTCGGGGTAGAACAGCAATGAGCTGCAGCCGTTCAATGTGAGGAGCAGGCATAGAATGCCGAGGATTCTCATCCGTTGAAGCCTCGCGAATACCACGGTTTAAAGGATATTGGAGTAATCCGCCTCGATCCGATCCAGGCTCAGGTGGTTGAGGAAGTTGGAGAAGCACATCCACGCCGCCAGCGCGTTCATGTCGCGAAACTGCTCGGGCAGGTACTTGGGCGGCACCACCAGGCCTTCGTCGACCAGTTGGCGCAGGGTGCGCATGTCTTCCAGGGTGGTCTTGCCGCAGAACAGCAGCGGCACTTGTTCCAGCTTGCCTTTGCGCACGGCCAGTTGGATGTAGTTGTAGACCATGATAAAGCCCTTGAGGTAGGACAGATCCTTGGTAAACGGCAGACCGGTCGGCACCGACCCTCGGAATACGCGGCTGGCATTGCCGTAGCTTTCGGCCATCTCAAAGCCTTGCTCGCGGAAGAACTCGAACACCTGCAGAAAATCGGCACCCTCCTCCACCATATGGATCGCGCGGGTGCGGTTGGTCAGCTTGCGCAGACGACTCGGGTAGGAGGCAAACGTGATGATTTCCATCAGGATCGCCAAGCCTTCCTGGGTCACAGTGGACGACGGCGGGCCCTTGGACAGGAAGGTGCAGATGGGCTGGTTCTGGCCATTGAGGGTGGTGCCCACGTGCACCAGGCCTTCATGCACTTCCAGGGCACGCACGTCGCGATCGTTGAACATCGCGTCGGCGCGGATCTTGATGTAGTCCGCGCCCGCCGCCGCGTCGGCGACGATACCGTCGGACTCGAACACGCGGATGGTTTCTTCAGCCTCGCCGAATACTTTATTCAGGCGTGTTTGCAGCAGAGCGACGGCGTCCTTGGCGGTGAGTTTCTTGGCTTCGTCCTTGAGGTCGCCACGGCCGTCGATATTGTTCAGGTAGTCGGACAGCATCAGGCCCAGGTCGGCCAGGGTCGGGTCGCCGGCGTGGAACGCATCAGAGGCGGCGCCGTACAGTTCCTGGGAAATCAGGCCGAAATCCTCGGTGCCACGCGCTTCGAGCATGCGCACCACCATGCGATATTCCCGGCACATGCGGCGCATGATCTGCCCCACCGGGCTGAACTGGCCGAGCCGGCGGGTGATGTCGCGCTCGATGTTCTGGAACTCCAGCTTCACCGCGCTGGAGTCGAACGCCAGTGGCCGGTTGAGATAGTAATCACGGTCAACCGCCGGCATTTCCTTGCCTTTGGCCTTGAGGAACCCCTGACGAATGTTCTCGTCCCACTTCACGGCGTCGAGGACGCGAATCGGTGTTTGCGCCAGCACAATGCGATCAGACAAGGTGCGTATCGTCTGCTGGTAATCGTCCACCCGGTGCTTCCTCTTTAAACGTTATTTGCCCGCACGCCGGTAGCGCACGGCCTCTACGAATACATCGGCATTGGCCGGGTCATCCAGGTAGGCAAACACCTGGTCCAAGGGGCTGTCGACCAGCACCCCGGCGCCTTCGACGGTTTCCACAGTACTGCCATGCAAGTTTTTTTGGCCTATCGCTTGATGAATCTGCTCAAGGTCGAGGGTGTAGACCACCAATTCGTGCTTTTCGCTGATTTCAAAACCCGCCAGGATGAAATGCCCGCCCAGCTTGGCCGGCAACGGCGCTGACAGGTACCAGCGGTTGCCATGGCGCGACACACTGAACAGGTACTCGTCACGCTGGCCTGGCTTGGCTGTAGGGTAGCTCACGGCTTTATAACGGTGCTCACCGACGCGGGTGATGTGCAGGTTGAGCGGCTCGCCCCAGGCGTTTTTGCTGGTCCATTGGCCCAGCAGGGCCGGCGGCGCGGCGTCATGGGCCGGCAGCGGCTCCTTGAAGGTCACCAGGCAACCGCTGAGCAGCAGGAACGACAAGGCGATTACAACCAAACGCCAGGTTTTCATTGGACATCCCCCGGTGTCAGACCGAGGCCAACACCAAATGCATGTAACGCTTGAGGATCTCAAGCATTTCTTCACCGGTCAGAGGCTCTGCGCCGCCCAACAGGCCCTGATATTCCATCCGACTGATTATCGCCGTCAACACTTTGGCATCCTGTTGCGGCTCGCGGGAGCCCAACACCTGGAAAAACTGCCCGGTGCCCTGCAACAGAATTTGCTGATGGGAGCGCACCAGTTCCGCCAGGCGCGGGTTGAGCAAGGCTTCCTGGCGAAAAGCCTGTTCGGCCATCAGGTGTTCGCGACGGTTGGTCAATTGGCGTAGCACATAGTCGGCGGTCAGCCGCGCAATGTCATCGGCCAACTGCGAGCGCGAGGCGGGGCTGCCGTCACCATAGGCGACCATTTCACGCAGCAGGCCTTCGTTACGCACCCACAGCTTGCCCATGAACGCGGCGCTGCGTTCAACGTATTGGGCAAACGTATCGGTGAGCAGGTCATCGATATCCTTGAAATAGTAGGTGGTGGCCGACAATGGCACCCCCGCCTCCGCCGCCACTGCCCGATGGCGCACAGCCCGTACGCCGTCACGCACCACGATGCGCATGGCGGCATCGAGAATGTCTTGCCTGCGCTGCTCGCTGCCCCGACGGCTGGCCTTGCGGCCCTGGTACTGGACGCTTTCAGCCACGGCAGCAGCAATGCCGGCGGCACCTTCTTGAGCCATTACGCGGTTCACGACACACATCCTTGAATAGATCAAAACCTGGCGCTGTTTGCTTGACGCTTATAAACGCCACATAAAAAAGCCGCCTTATAAAAGGCGGCTTCGGATTTCGCTACGGTTACGCTTGCGGCCGCATGTGCGGGAACAAGATCACGTCACGGATCGACGGCGAGTTGGTCAGCAGCATCACCAGGCGGTCGATGCCGATACCTTCACCGGCGGTGGGCGGCATGCCGTATTCCAGGGCGCGTACGAAGTCAGCATCGTAGTGCATGGCTTCGTCATCGCCGGCGTCCTTATCGGCCACCTGGGCCATGAAGCGCTCGGCCTGGTCTTCCGCGTCGTTGAGCTCGGAGTAGGCGTTGGCGATTTCGCGGCCGCCGATGAACAGCTCGAAACGGTCGGTGACGTTCGGGTTGTCATCGTTGCGACGGGCCAGCGGCGACACTTCGAACGGGTACTGAGTAATGAAGTGCGGCTGCTCGAGCTTGTGCTCCACCAGCTCTTCGAAAATCATCACCTGCAATTTGCCCAGGCCTTCGAAGCCCAGCACCTTGGCGCCGGCTTTCTTGGCGATTGCACGAGCCTTGTCGATGTCGTTCAGGTCGTCGGCGGTCAGCTCAGGGTTGTACTCGAGGATCGAATCGAATACCGACAGACGCACGAACGGCTCGCCGAAGTGGAACACCTTGTCGCCGTACGGCACGTCGGTGCTGCCCAGAACCAGCTGCGCCAATTCGCGGAACAGTTCTTCGGTGAGGTCCATGTTGTCTTCGTAGTCGGCGTAGGCCTGGTAGAACTCCAACATGGTGAATTCTGGGTTGTGACGGGTCGAGACGCCTTCGTTACGGAAGTTGCGGTTGATCTCGAACACCTTCTCGAAGCCGCCAACAACAAGGCGCTTGAGGTACAGCTCAGGCGCAATACGCAGGAACATTTCCAGGTCCAGCGCGTTGTGGTGGGTTTCGAACGGCTTGGCTGCGGCACCACCGGGGATGGTTTGCAGCATCGGGGTTTCCACTTCCAGGAAGTCACGCTGCATCAGGAAGCTGCGGATGTGGGCGATGACTTGCGACCGCACGCGGAAGGTCTGGCGCACGTCTTCGTTGACGATCAGGTCAACGTAGCGCTGGCGATAGCGCTGTTCGGTGTCGGTCAGGCCGTGGTGCTTGTCCGGCAGCGGGCGCAGGGATTTGGTCAGCAGCCGCACGCTGGTCATTTCCACGTACAGGTCGCCCTTGCCGGAACGGGCCAGGGTGCCTTCGGCGGCGATGATGTCGCCCATGTCCCAGGTTTTCACCGAGGCCAGGGTGTCTTCGGACAGGGTCTTGCGGTTGACGTAGACCTGGATACGCCCGGTCATGTCCTGGATCACCATGAACGAGCCACGGTTAAGCATGATGCGACCTGCCACCTTGACCGGAATCGCAGCCTCTGCCAGCTCTTCCTTGGTCTTGTCCGCGTATTGCTTCTGCAAGGCATCGCAGTAGTTTTCGCGGCGGAAGTCGTTGGGGAAGGCATTGCCCTTGGCGCGCTCGGCAGCCAGCTTTTCCTTGCGCAGGGCGATCAGGGAGTTTTCTTCCTGTTGCAGGGCTTGCGGGTCGAGTTGTTGGTCGCTCATGTCTTTTGAAATTCCATCACAGGTTCGTTGCCCCCAGCCTTCGGCTGGGGATCGCCGGGCAGGGACGCTGCGTCCCCCCGGCTCCTACAGTCTTTTTACAGGCCCGATTTCAGGCTGGCTTCCAGGTATTCGTCGATATCGCCGTCGAGCACCTTGTCACAGTCGCTGCGTTCGATGTTAGTGCGCAGATCCTTGATCCGCGACGCATCGAGCACATAAGAACGGATCTGGTGACCCCAGCCGATATCCGACTTGGTGTCCTCCAGCGCCTGGGAAGCGGCGTTGCGCTTCTGCATTTCCTGCTCGTACAACTTGGCCCGCAGCATTTTCATGGCGGTGTCCTTGTTGGCGTGCTGGGAACGTTCGTTCTGGCAGCTGACCACGGTGTTGGTCGGTACGTGGGTAATCCGTACGGCCGAGTCAGTGGTGTTTACGTGCTGACCACCGGCACCAGAGGAGCGGTAGGTGTCGATACGCAAGTCGGCCGGGTTGATCTCGATTTCCACCTTATCGTCGATCTCTGGCGAGACGAACACGGCGGAGAACGAGGTATGGCGACGGTTGCCGGAGTCGAACGGGCTCTTGCGCACCAGACGGTGAACGCCGATCTCGGTCCGCAGCCAACCAAAGGCGTACTCACCCTTGATGTGCACGGTCGCGCCTTTGATACCCGCGACTTCACCGGCCGACAGCTCCATGATGGTCGCGTCGAAACCGCGCTTGTCGGCCCAGCGCAGGTACATGCGCAGCAGGATGTTGGCCCAGTCCTGGGCCTCGGTGCCGCCGGAACCGGCCTGGATGTCCAGATACGCGTTGTTCGGGTCCATTTCATGGCTGAACATGCGACGGAATTCAAGCTTGGCGAGGTTTTCCTCGAGACGGGCCAGCTCGGCGACGACATCGCCCACTGCGCCTTCGTCGTTTTCTTCGACGGCCATGTCCAGCAGGTCACGGCAATCACCCAGGCCGGTGTTCAGCTCATCGAGGGTGTCGACGATCTGTGCCAGCGCAGCGCGCTCGCGGCCCAGCTCCTGGGCGTATTCAGGTTTGTTCCAGACAGCCGGATCTTCAAGCTCGCGATTGACTTCGGTCAGACGCTCATGCTTTTGATCGTAGTCAAAGATACCCCCGAATAGTTTCGGAGCGCTCGGACAGGTCCTTGATGGTGTTAAGGATCGGGTTGATTTCCATGGCGGGCAGCACTCGTTGGCGAACTTTTGAAAGCCGGCGAGTATAACGGCAAACGGGGGGGAGCGGCAGTCCGCTGGGCGAAAAGGCGCGGGGCTGGATCATTGGAGTACATATCCGTTTTTTAGGTAACGGCGGCTTATGGTTCCGCTCTTACAGCGGCTCACTTTTGAAAAGCCCAAAAGTAAGCAAAAGGCTCTTGCCCCAACACTCGGCACCTCGCCTAGGCTCGGTGTGCCCGTAATCCGACAGTGATTTGGGGGGCCGCCTAAGATCAAGATCAAAAGCCAGATCAAAAGTAGGGCAAAGCAGGGCAAAAGCAGGCTGATATCTACCTGATGTATGCAGTTCAAACTGTGGGAGGGGGCTTGCCCCCGATGGCAGTGTGACAGCCACAGATGCATCAACTGACACACCGCCATCGGGGGCAAGCCCCCTCCCACATTTTTAACCCAGTAACGCCCCCCCCCAACCCCGGTCGGCTCTAAGGCCGCCGCGCTTTTGCTTTTGATCTGAGGCGCCCCGTCAAACACGCTGGCCGAACGCAGGATTGAATCCGGAGTGAGGGTACACCGAGCCTAGGCGAGGTGCCGAGTGTTGGGGCGAAGCGTTTTTGGTTACTTTTTGCGCTTTTCAAAAAGTGACCCGCTGTAAGAGCGGAACCATTAGTGGCCGTGACCGCAGCAACGGATATGTACACAGAAGCACTCAGCCCTACTCAATCCCCACCTGATTGCGCCCATTATGCTTAGCCGTATACAACCCCTTATCCGCCGCCACTATTACCTGCCGACAATCCGTCCCCTGCTGCGGCGTCATGGTCGACAGCCCAATACTGATGGTCAGACTCGACCCCTCAGTCGGCGCAATGTGCGGAATTTTCAGCGCGGCAACCGCCATCCGCAGCTTCTCAGCCACCAACCGCGCCCCGCCCGGCGAGGTATTAGGCAGCACCAGGGCAAACTCCTCCCCCCCATAGCGCGCCGGCAAATCCGAAGGCCGACTGCTGGCCTCACGAATGGTCGCCGCAACCTTGCGCAAAGCCTCGTCACCTTCGACATGCCCAAAGCTATCGTTGTAGGTCTTGAAGAAATCCACATCAATCATCAACAACGACAGCTGAGTCTGATCACGCATGGCACGGCGCCATTCCAGTTCCAGGTACTCGTCGAAATGGCGACGGTTGGACAGCCCCGTGAGGCCATCGGAGTTCATCAGCCGTTGCAGCACCAGGTTGGTGTCCAACAGCTGCTGCTGGCTGACCCGCAACGCGCGATAAGCCGCATCCCGTTGCAACAGGGTCATGTAGGAGCGCGAGTGATAGCGGATGCGCGCCACCAGCTCGATGTTGTCCGGCAGCTTGACCAAATAATCGTTGGCCCCGGCCGAAAACGCCGCGCTCTTGATCAGCGGGTCTTCCTTGGTGGAAAGCACGATGATCGGGATGTTCTGCGTGGCCGGGTGGTTGCGGTACTCGCGCACCAGCGTCAGGCCGTCCAGACCTGGCATCACCAGATCCTGCAGGATAACCGTCGGCTTGATACGGATCGCCTGGGCAATCGCCTGGTGTGGGTCGGCGCAGAAGTGGAAATCGATATTTTCTTCATGGGCCAGGCCACGCCGCACGGCTTCACCGATCATGGCCTGGTCGTCGACCAGCAACACCATGGCGGCGTTTTCGTCGGTCTTGATGTCGTCGATCTGTAAATCATTCATGTGCAGTCACCTGAATTACTGCCTGCAAGCCAGCCGCGAGAGGTCATGTTCATTTGGCAAAGACCTCCAGCAACCGGGGCGCAATTCTATCCAGTGGGCGAATTTCAACAGCAGCATCGATCGCCGCCGCCGCTTTGGGCATGCCATACACCGCCGAGCTTTGCTGATCCTGGGCGATGGTCAAATAACCTTGTTCACGTAGCAATTTGAGGCCCTGGGCCCCGTCGCGCCCCATGCCGGTCAGCAGCACACCGACGGCATCGCCATTCCAGTGGCTGGCCACGCTTTCGAAAAACACATCGATCGATGGCCGGTAAATTTCGTTCACCGGCTCTGCCGTATAGGCTAGCGTGCCATTCTTCAATAAACGAATGTGGTGGTTCGTGCCGGCCAGCAGCACCACGCCGCTTTGCGGCGGCTCGCCTTCGCGGGCCAGGCGTACCGGCAGGCCCGAGGCGCTGCTCAGCCACTCGGCCATGCCCGCCGCGAACACTTGGTCCACATGCTGCACCAGCACGATGGCGGCTGGAAAGTCGCGAGGTAAACCCTTGAGCAGGATTTCCAGGGCAGCCGGACCACCCGCCGAGGAGCCGATAGCCACCAGGCTTTGACGTTTGCCGGATGCGCGCGCCGGCACGGTTTCGGCGCGCACGCGGGTGCCGCGCTGGCCGATCAGCCAGCCGATATTGAGGATCTTGCGCAGCAACGGCGCCGCCGCATCCTTGGGGTTGCCCACGCCGAGCGGCGGGGTGTCCACCACGTCCAGGGCGCCGTGGCCCATGGCCTCGAACACCCGGCTCACGTTGGCCTGGCGGTCGACGGTCACGATAACGATGGCGCACGGCGTCTCGGCCATGATCTGGCGAGTGGCTTCCACGCCGTCCATCACCGGCATGATCAGGTCCATCAGGATCAGGTCCGGCGTCAGTTCGGCGCAGCGTTGCACCGCTTCCAGCCCATTGCTGGCCACCCACACCACTTGGTGCGCAGGCTCGAAGCTCAAGGCGCGGCGCAAGGCCTCCACTGCCAGGGGCATGTCATTGACGATCGCAATCCTCATGCCCGTGCGCCTCCGATCAGTTCCACCACGGCGTCCAGCAGGGCGTCATCGTGGAAACTGGCTTTGGCTAAATAATAGTCCGCACCGGCGTCGAGTCCTCGACGTCGGTCTTCTTCGCGATCTTTGTAGGACACCACCATCACCGGCAACGATTGCAGGCGACTGTCACGGCGCAAGAGTGTGACCAATTCAATACCGTCCATGCGGGGCATATCAATATCAGTGATCAACAGGTCAAAGTCTTCGGAGCGCAAGGCGTTCCAGCCGTCCATGCCATCGACCGCCACGGCCACTTCATAACCACGATTAAGGAGCAATTTGCGTTGCAGCTCACGCACGGTCAGCGAGTCATCGACCACCAGCACGCGCTTACGCGGTGCCTCGGTGGTTTGTTGGCTGCGCCGCGCAATACGTTCCAATCGGCCGGTGTTCAGCAGTTTGTCCACCGAACGCAACATGTCTTCAACGTCGACGATCAACACCACCGAGCCATCATCCAGCAAGGCACCGGCGGAAATATCCTGGACCTTGCCCAGGCGATCATCGAGCGGCAACACCACCAGCGTACGCTCACCGATAAAGCGCTCCACGGCAATCCCGTACACCGTATCGCGCTCGCGGATCACCACCACTTTCAGCGTTTCTGACGGACTCTGCCCCGCCGGGCGCTGCAACAACTGGCTGGCGGCGACCAGGCCAACATGCCGGCCCTCGTGCCAGAAATGCTGGCGACCTTCCAGTTGCACGATGTCATCGGGCGCGAGGTCACACATGCGTTCGATATGCGCCAGCGGGAACGCATAGGCTTCCTCACCGACTTCCACCACCAGGCTGCGTACCACCGACAGGGTCAACGGCACCTCAAGGTGGAAACGACTGCCCTGCCCCGCCGTCTGCTCCAGCACCACCGCGCCGCGCAGTTGGCGGACCATGTGCTGCACCGCGTCCAGGCCCACGCCGCGCCCGGACACTTCGGTGACCGTGTCACGCAGGCTGAACCCCGGCAGGAACAGGAACGTCAGCAACTCTTCTTCGCTCAGGCGCAGGGCGGTTTCGACCGGTGACAGGTGCCGATCGACGATGGTGCCGCGCAGCCGCTCCAGGTCGACGCCATTGCCGTCATCACTGAGCTCCAGCACCAGCAAACCGGCCTGATGGGAGGCACGCAGGCGGATCAAGCCTTCAGCCGGCTTGCCCGCCAGCAGGCGTTGCTCAGGCATTTCGATGCCGTGGTCGACGGCATTGCGCAACAAATGGGTGAGCGGCGCCTCAAGTTTTTCCAGTACGTCACGGTCGACCTGGGTCTTTTCGCCCTCGATCTCCAGGCGCACTTGCTTGCCGAGGCTGCGGCCGAGGTCGCGCACCATGCGCACTTGCCCAGCCAATACATCGGCAAACGGGCGCATGCGGCAGGCCAGTGCAGTGTCATACAACACTTGGGCGCGCTGCCCGGCCTGCCAGCCGAACTCGTCCAGCTCGGCGTGCTTTTCCGCCAGCAAGGCCTGGGCTTCGCTCAACAAACGGCGCGTGTCGGCCAGGGCTTCCTGGGCCTCGAGGTTCAGGACTTGGGTCTTGAGTTGCCCGTCCAGCGTATCCAGCGCCCGTATCCCCTGGCTTTGAATGCGCTTGAGACGTTGCAGGCTGGCCAGGTACGGCTTGAGCCGCTGGGTTTCCACCAGGGATTTGCTCGACAGGTCCAGCAGGCTGTTCAAGCGCTCGGCGGTGACGCGCAGTACGCGTTCGCCGCCTTCGGTCATGCGCTTGCCTTGACGCGGCGGCTCGCTGGTCACCGGCGGCGCGGGTTCGGGTTCCGGCGGCAGTTCTTCGACGACGGGCGCTGGCTCCGGCGGCGGCGCGACGTTGACAGGCGCCTGGGACGGATCCAGCAGACGCTCCATCAACGCGACGTAGGCCTCGACATCCGCCGGCCCGACGTCATTGCCTGGCGTGGCGATGCGCATCAGCAGATCAGTGCCCTGCAGCAGCGCATCGATATGTTCGGGTTGCAGGTACAGGCGGTTTTCCTGGGCGCTGACTAGGCAATCCTCCATGACGTGGGACACGCTGACCCCGGCATCCACCCCAACGATGCGCGCGGCGCCCTTGAGCGAGTGCGCCGCGCGCATGCAGGCTTCGAGCTGGTCCGCCTGGGTCGGGTTGCGTTCCAGGGCGAGCAGGCCCGCGCTCAACACCTGGGTCTGCGCATCGGCTTCCAGGCTGAACAATTCCAGCAGCGAGGCATCACGCATCTGGTCGGGGGTCATGAGAGGCTCCGGGTCACGGCGGACAACAATTGCGCCTCGTCCAGCCAGCGCAGGCTGCGGCCTTTCCACGGCAATACACCCTGGGTAAAGCGCGCGCTGGCCTGGGTGCCGGACGCCGATGCGGCCTTCAAGGTGCGCTCATCGATGGCATGGATGCCGTCGACTTCATCCACCGGCACCACCACCGGGCCATCCTGGGCGGCAATGATCAACATGCGCGGCATGATGCGCCCGCCGGTGGCGCCGCTGCTGGTGGCGTCCAGGCCCAGCAGTTCCACCAGCGACAAGCACGCCACCAGCGCGCCGCGCACGTTGGCCACGCCGAGCAAGGCGCGGGAACGTTGATGCGGCAGGGAATGGATCGGTTGCAACGGCGCGACTTCCACCAGGCAGCGTGTAGCGATGCCCAGCCATTCTTCGCCGAGGCGGAACATCAAGAGCGAACGGGTGACCACCTCCGTGTCGACTTCGGCCGCCTGCGGGCGTCGGTCGTCCTGCTGCAAGGCGTAGCGGTCCAGCAGACGCGTGGCGGCGGCGGAATACACCGAGCAGTTGCGGCAATGGATATGGTCAGCCAGTAGTGGGCAGGACTTATCGCCATGGATACCGATGCGGTTCCAGCAGTCGTCGATGGCTTGAGTGTCGGCCAGGGTCAGGTCCAGGCCGGTGGTGTCGAGCGCCTCGGTGTTACTCATGGTTTGGACTCACTGTCGGCTCGCTCGCTACGGGCGGCTCGCGCCTGCAGACGGCGCGCCCCCGCACTGTCGCCCCGGGACTCGAGCAACGCGGCCAGGTGCATCAAGGCCTGCGGGTGCTGGGGTTCCAGGTACAAGGCTTTTCGATAATAGCCCTGGGCTTCCAGGGCACTGCCGGCCACGTCGCTGAGCAGCCCCAGCCAGTAAAACACCTGCGCGGCCGGCGGGTGGCTGTTCAAATAGTCTTCACACGCGGCCCGGGCCTCGGCACTTTTGCCTTCGTTGGCCAGGGTGGCGATCCGGCTGAGCAAGGTGCCTGCATCGGAGGGCGCAGCCTTGATCGGCAAGACGTGGGCGCTGACGGTGCTGAACGGCCGAGGTTTAGCTGAAATCGGCGCCGTGCTGCGCGGAGGCGTGGGAGCAGGCGTCGGTATAAACGCTGGCTCGGGCAGCTGCGGCGAGCCCTGCCGGCTGAACGCAAAGGACTGCGGCACCCCAATCGAACGCATGCCGTGGCGCCC
The DNA here is from genome assembly GCF_058145955.1 of Pseudomonas sp. A39. NCBI lineage: Bacteria > Pseudomonadati > Pseudomonadota > Gammaproteobacteria > Pseudomonadales > Pseudomonadaceae > Pseudomonas > Pseudomonas sp. A39. Next base: position 37,047 of record NZ_JBYVMD010000036.1, on the reverse strand, counting down.
CAGCAGGCTGCCTTCGGCCGGGCCGATAAACAGCACACCGTCCACGTGGGTGAGGCCTTTGAGCACGTCGAAGACTTGTTTCTGGGTGGGCTGGTCGAAGTAGATCAGCAGGTTGCGGCAGAACACGAAGTCGTAGGCGGCCTCATTGGCCAGCAGCGCCGGGTCGAGCAGGTTGCCGACTTGCAGGCGCACTTGTTCGCGCACCCGATCGGCGATGTGGAAGCCGTCGCCGTATTCAGTGAAGTGGCGGTCACGGAAGGCAATATCGCCGCCGCGAAAGGAGTTCTTGCCGTACACCCCGCGTCGCGCACGCTCCACCGACAGCGGGCTGACGTCCATCCCCTGTACCTTGAACTGATGCGGCGCGAGGCCCGCATCGAGCAGCGCCATGGCAATCGAATAGGGTTCTTCGCCGGTGGAGCACGGCAGGCTGAGGATACGCAATGCGCGCATCTGCTTGATATCGACCAGGCGGGCCTTCGCCAGGCGCGCCAGGGTCGCAAAGGATTCGGGGTAACGGAAAAACCAGGTTTCGGGGACGATCACTGCTTCGATCAGCGCTTGCTGTTCGTCCTGGGAGCTTTGCAGGTGCTGCCAGTATTCGCCCGGCGTGGGTGCCTGGACGATCTGGCTGCGCTGGCGCACGGCGCGCTCGATGATGGCTTCGCCCACCGACGCGACGTCCAGGCCGATGCGCTCTTTAAGAAAGGCAAAAAAACGCGGGTCGTTGCTCATACGCTCAGCTCGGCAGAAAACAGCACGGCGCGCACGTCATCGGTCAGCAGGTCGTTTACACCGATCCATTGCATCAGGCCCAGCGCATCTTCGCGCACCGGCCCCAGGTAGGGTGCCTGGCGGTTGGCCAGACCGTAGGGCTGGAACTCGGCGGGGTCGCAACGCAGGGTGTCGGTGGCCTGCTCCAGGATCAGTCCCAGCCAACGCGCTTGGGACCCGGCGTCGGGTTGGTAATTGACCAGCACCAGCCGCGTGCTGGTGCGGGCCTGGGCCGGGTTGCCGAAGGTCAAGGCGCTGAGGTCAATGACCGGCACCAGCGCCCCACGATGGGCAAAGATCCCGGCGACCCACAGCGGTGCATGGGCAATGGGTTTCAAAGGCAGGCGCGGCAGCACTTCGGCCACTTCGGTAGCCTTGAGGGCATAGCGTTCCTGACCGATATGGAACACCAGGAACAACGCCTTTTTCGCTGCCGGGACGGCGCCGCGTTTAGCCGCGAGTTCGCTCATCAGACTTTGAAACGCGACACGCCGCTGCGCAGACCCACCGCAACCTGGCTCAGTTCATCAATGGCAAAGCTGGCCTGGCGCAGGGACTCCACCGTCTGGCTGCTGGCATCGCCCAGTTGCACGAGGGCGTGGTTGATCTGCTCGGCGCCGGTGGCCTGGGCCTGCATGCCTTCGTTGACCATCAACACCCGCGGCGCCAGCGCCTGTACCTGGTGGATGATCTGCGACAACTGCTCGCCCACTTGCTGCACTTCGAACATGCCGCGGCGCACTTCTTCGGAGAACTTGTCCATGCCCATCACCCCCGCAGACACTGCGGACTGGATCTCGCGCACCATCTGCTCGATGTCATAGGTGGCCACGGCGGTCTGGTCCGCGAGGCGGCGCACTTCGGTCGCGACCACGGCAAAACCGCGACCGTACTCGCCGGCTTTTTCCGCTTCGATGGCGGCGTTGAGCGACAGCAGGTTGGTCTGGTCGGCCACCTTGACGATGGTCACCACCACCTGGTTGATGTTGCCGGCCTTCTCATTGAGGATCGCCAGCTTAGCGTTGACCAGGTCGGCCGCGCCCATCACCGAGTGCATGGTCTCTTCCATGCGCGCCAGTCCTTGCTGGCCGGAGCCGGCAGCCACCGACGCCTGGTCGGCGGCGGTGGACACTTCGGTCATGGTGCGGACCAAGTCCTTGGAAGTCGCCGCGATTTCGCGCGACGTGGCACCGATCTCAGTGGTCGTCGCGGCCGTTTCAGTCGCGGTGGCCTGTTGCTGCTTGGACGTGGCGGCAATTTCGGTCACCGAGGTGGTGACCTGCACCGACGAGCGCTGGGCCTGGGACACCAGGGCCGTGAGCTCGGTCATCATGTCGTTAAAGCCGGTTTCGACGGCGCCGAACTCGTCCTTGCGCTCCAGGTTAAGGCGTTTGCTCAGGTCGCCGTCGCGCATGGTTTCGAGGATATCGACGATGCGTTGCATCGGCGCCATGATCGCACGCATCAGCAACAGGCCGCACAGCCCAGCAGCCAAGATGGCGATGAGCAGCGACACGGCCATACTGATCTTGGCCGACAGTACCGCCTCGTCGATCGCCGCCGTTGCCCGGTCAGACACGTTCTTGTTTTCAGTAATGATGTCGTTGAGCTTCATGCGCCCTTCGGTCCAGATCGGCGTCAATTGCTCCTCGAGCAATTGATTCGCGCCCGGCAGGTCATTGGCTTCAACGCGTTCCAGCACCTGGGCCAGCACTTTGTTGTAGTTGATGTGCGCCGCCTTGAAGTTATCGAACTCCATGCGGTCAGCTTGGCCATGAATGGTTTTTTCGTAGTTGGCCATCTGCTGTTCAATACGCGCTTCGAACGACTTGTAGTCGTTCTTATCGGTATTGGTGAAGGTTTTGTCGTCGCGCAGGCCGATGATGTCGATGGTCTGCAAATAGCTGTCGACCCAGGCGCTGCGGATCATCGAGCTGAGGTAAACGCCCGGCACCGCGTCGTCCCGGACGGCTTCCTGGCTGGTTTCGATCTTCAGCAACCGTGAATAGGAGACCACGACCATTAACAGCATGATGGCGATAATGACCGCAAAACTTGCCAAGATGCGTTGGCGCAAGGTCCAGTTCTTCACAGTAATTCCTCGAAGGGCCATTCAAATGGAGGGGAGTATAGCTGAGGCAGTGCCATCGTTTATCAATGGGTTATCGGATAGAACGCTCGACAGGCAAAAAATCCTCGCGGGGTGATTGCCGCCCCCTCCTACCTCAACACCGCCTCCACTGACGTGCTCCTCGCTGAATATCAGGACGGGTCGAATCCGAAATCGGAAGGCGGGGACCCACCTCCGCAACGTCAAGCCGTGTTCTTTTTTTTACAGTGGACAATAGAAGATACAACCCTCGCACCCAGGTTTTACGCAGGCCGGAGCCGCTCGGAAACACCCGAAAAAACAAACGCACTCTGCGAGACAGCGACGAGGGCGTAGAACTGCCTGCCCACGCCTGGCGCTTCAGCGCCTATCCCTGCAAGGAGCATAACCATTGAATATTTCCGCCCCCTCTACCCCGCTAGCCATTACCCCGCTGCCAAACACAAGGATCGCCCCTCCTACCACCGGCAACCCATTCAGCCAGCATCGCAGCGACAGAGCCTCCACAGATTCCTTGCCCGAGACCGCCAAGACGCCAGCAAAGTCGCCGTTGCCGTTGAGTCTGCTGCCTTCAAATAGAGCGAAAGCCAGCATCGCCGCAGGCAATGCTTTAGCGATGGGTTACCCGGACAAGCTCCTGGCAGGTTACTACGGCGACGCGCTGGCGCGCGCGCGCGGCGGGGACAGCCAACGAGAGGTGATTGTTGCCGGCATTCCCCCCGACTCGACGTTCGGAAAATGGTGGCAATACTTTCGGGAGACGTTGAATAGCGCGGACTTCACCGCCTGGATGCTTTCGGAGGGCCTTGATAGCAGCACTGTCGAGATCATTCCCTCCAAAGGCGCATTACACGCCAGGCGAAAAGCCGACCAGAGCGTCGTCAGTTTTACCCTCAACAACGATGCGCGCTGGGCGGCGGTGGCCGGGCCCATACTCGAAGCCGGCAAGGTGATCGCGCCCGATACCTTCAGTATCAGGAACCCCGCAATGCTACCTGTACACAGCGCGCCCTTTGAGCTTATCGGGCGGTTCTATGGGGAAAACCTCGACAACCTCAGCCGGGCCCAGGTGGCAACGCGTGTTGCACAATTGAATGAAGGCCAGGGTTTCCGACCACTCGCCCCCTCGGATGGGTTAAGACCTCCCCATACACGCACCCCTGAAGCCCTCGAGCTTCAGAAACAAAACCTGGGTGACAGACGCAACCGACTAAGCCTTATCCATACGCTCACCCGTATCAGTGTGCTGGCCTCAACGAATTCAAACACGACGCTGGCCGAACACATCGATTCGCACCGTGTCCCCGTCCACCCGGATTCCGTATTCGCGAAGACTTACCCAGGCATGCCGGCAAGCGGTTTGAAGCTTGAGCCGTTTTTGCATGCGCACGGCTTGATGATTCCCCAGGACAAGGCCGAGCTGTCGAACCTTATTGCCGTTCTGTCAGACCCGGTACCACAACCGCCTGACAACTCGAGGCACTGGGGACTGCTGTCGGACACGCGCCAACTCGGACGTGACGAGCGCGAACGCGTCCAGAACATCGTCAGTGAAGAGGCACAAAATGGGTTGGAGGGGGGCACCTGCCTTCTCAACCACCTGGCTAAAAAAACTCCCGATCTCACCACCGCTGATAGCCCCGCGCAACGCCTGCAGGCTCTGATTGCCAGTCCGCAGGCACAGGCGCTGGGTAAGCGCCTGCAAAGCGCGTTCGCGGACACCTGGTCAACCAGCACAGCCAGCGACTGGGCGATGACCGCGCTGGCGCTCGACCTGGACCCCGCCGTGGGCACCCAACGCAACGTCGTCGCCGGTTACGACCTGGCCCAGGCAGCTCACCGGGGCTTGTCACCTGCCGCTATAACAGCGCGACTCGTCGAGCATCTTAAGCAGCAAGGCCGAGTCGATCACGACCTGGCCCCTGCGGCGGCACAGCTATTGCTCGCCAGTGCAGCCCCTGCGTTCCTGGTCAAGGACCTCCCTGGCGGCTTGGTGTATGGGTCCCACACCTGGGCCAGCCTGAGCACCGCTGTCGCGCGCATTGAGGCGCTGGAGCCGGGCGCCACCCGTAACATGACGTTTGGCCAAGTCATGAGTTTTGGCAACAGAAGCCCGGTCACGCTTAAGGATGCTGGCATTGAGGCGGGGGCTCAGACACATGCCGTCATCGATTGGGCCATCGCCAATGACGTCCTGAATAAGGCTAACGATGATGCGTTTACGCCCGAACAGATCACCGTTGCGCGAGACAAATTCAACGCATTGCTAGAAACATTAGGCACTACCAATAAAGGCCTCACCGCCTTTCTGCCTACGCGCAGGGCATTGGCCTGCGCAGAATTGAAGAAGGTATATGGCGACTATGACTTCGAGCAGCCGCTGACCCCCATCGTCAACCTTGACGGCAGTGAGACCAAGCATGCACTGGTGGACATTTATACGGCAGGGAAGATGGACCGTATCGTTGACCAGAGCGTCGTATTGAGCCCGACCCGCCGCACGGGGGTCAGACCCCTTCCGGACATCACGGCCATTTTCAATGAGCAGTTCGATGCCTACATCAAGGGATTGAGGACAGGCATAAACACCGCGATGCAATACCAATTTTCCCAACTGTCTCTTGATGAACGCCAACATATCGCGGTCGGCGACATCACCTTCCACTCTGTGCGCGAAGCCAACGGCGACACTGAGACACCCGCTCAAGTCGACGCTTCCAGAGCACGTCACGGTCTACTGATGTGTGTAAAAAACAAAGGTGACGTGCGGATTTACGAAGTGTTGCCGATGCAGGGGCTCGTTCGCCGCAACCATCAGCTATGGGGCAGCAGCGTTCATCAAACGCCCCTACGTGGCTACGATGACCCGGATGATTACTTTCTTGAAAAGGCCAAAGGCAAGTCGCTCGACATTGACTTGGACGCCTACAAAACCGGCGCGCCGCCAAAGGAGGTCGTGTCTTCAGGCCTTTCCATTGATCCGGTGCCTTTTTCTTTTCCAAAGGCATGGGGAGAAAAGACCGGGCAAGACCGTTCGCCTACAGCGCCATGGGCCAGTGAGCGTGAGCAACACTTGGCCAACGAGATCGAAAAGTTTGTCCTCTATGGCCGCGACGCGCTCAAGACCTACGCCAGTGGAACCAATGCTGTTGAAGAGCAAGAAAAACAGTTGGTGGATGAACTGGGCGCCGTCATGGACTTCCTGCCCCTGAAAAGCGGTATTGAAAAGGCAGTAAAAGGCGACGTATGGGGGGCCGTTGGGGACTTCGCTCTGGACCTGCTGGGTTTTGTTATTCCGGTGGGCAAGGCGGTCAGCCAGGCGACCAAGCTCACTGGAAAACTCGGAACAAAACTGTTCACCGGGGCCAAAATAATCGGCGCCGCGGCAGTCGGCGCCCTTAACCCGGCGGACGGCCTTGGCGCGCTGGCCGAGGGTTTGGGTCAAGGCACGCGCCAAATGCTTTCAACGGCTGCTCGCACGTTCAAGTTGAAGCATCCACCCGGCCTGCCGGGTGAACTCGCAGTGGTCGAAAAATACACAGTTTCACCCTCGCGCCTCGTCGGCCTGAGCCCGGATAGCAAAGGGGTTTACCACAGCCTCGATGGCCAGAGTCAATACATCCGCCACGTCGACAAATCTGGCAAGGCTTCTGTCTATCAGGTTCGAGAAGCTTCGGGCGGTAGCCCCATGAGTTCGGTGCAGGTTCGTGTCATCAACCCCAAGACCTACCGACAAACTGAATTCATATTAAACAAAACCGGCGCCGATCAATGGCAACGCCTGGGGCTGCCGGGCGGTGTCGAGGGAATGCCTTATAAAAGCTATGAAGTCCCAATGGACGAAGTCAACCGCGTACTTAGTGATGATGGCAAGACAAGGCTTTATGCCAATTTTTGCGTTTTAGTAGAGTTTGATGTAGCCAATGACGTTTGGCGCAAGCTAGGCGACGGTAAAACCCTGGGTGCCCCTTTTTGGCGAACAGGCCCCTACGAGTGGAAAAGTGGCAGCCTGGACGAGTTCTTGCGGGTCAAGGCGACACTGCCCAAGCCAACCACCTTTGAAACAATTCACGCAGCCCTTCCCCCCGTTCCCACGGCCGTTACGCCGATCAAGAAGGAAATCAACTACATATGGGCTGGCGCCATGATTCCGGATGATCGGCTCAGCCTGATTCTGGAGAATGCACGTAAGACACCCGGTTTCCAATCTGTGGTCCATGTCGACGCAGACAGCCCGGAAAAGTTTGCATCGATCAAAGCGGCCCTGGACAAAAAAACGCCCAACCTGGAAGTGCGAAATCTGAATGAAGATCCTTTCTTCCAAGAGTTCAAGACCACGCAAGCCGGTGAGATGTACCAGTATTTTCGTCAGGGCAAAACCCACAACTACGCGGCGGCTTCAGACGCTCTGCGCTATCCGCTGATCAACCACCGGGGCGGCATCTACCTGGACAGTGATGACTTGATCACCAAGCAGATTGGAGATATCGAGCTCAAAGCAGGTACCGATGACCTATTGCTCAACTCCCATGTGAAGCATTCCGAACTCTCGTTCTCGGGCTACAACACTAACGTGTTCGCCAGCCATCCCAACAACCGGGTCCTCAAAGAGATCAGTGAGGAATCCTACAAACGATTCCGGGAAAACAAACCATGGCTGGACACACACCGACCTTATCTTGAGAGGGAAAATCCCAGCCCTGAGGCCATACGGGAATTCAATGAGTATGAGAGCAAGATATTTGAAGTAACGGGGCCTGACGTCTTTAACGATGTCTTGAAGAAAAGCCGGCCCGACTACTACGGGCTCAGCGAAACGATCGGTAACAACGCGCGAGCCGGCGTCATTTTTCCGAGGGCGGATGCACTCGCAGAGCAGGCCGCCGTTGACTATTACCTACCCTTCCATCGTCGTTTTGAAATAGACATAGGCGGCGGCCACTCTATGGTCGACAGAGTCAGCTGATACCGAGAACACGACCCTGATCGTTCCCAGCCATGGGGACGGTCATCACTCTGTCGCCTGACGCACCTGTTTTTCCAGCTCCTGCTTCAAACCAGGCTCAAGTTTCAGTTGGCGTGCCAGCTCATCCAGGTACGCTTTCTCCATAAAGTTCTCCTCATCCACCAGCATCACACTGGCGATGTACATCTCAGCCGCCATCTCCGGGGTACTGGCCGCCCGTGCTACATCGGCCGGGTCCAGGGGCTTGTTCAGTTCCGCGTGCAGCCAGCTTTGCAGCTCGCGGTCGTTATCCAGCTTGGTGAACTCGCCTTCGATCAGCTCGCGTTCGCGCGCATCCACATGGCCGTCGGCCTTGGCGGCGGCGACCAGCGCCTTGAGAATGCCCTGGCTGTGTTGCTCGACCTGGGCCGGTGGCAGGCGGTCGATGGTCTGCGGTTCGCCCTGCGGCGCATTGGCTTGATTGGCCTGCCAGTTGCCATAGGCTTTATAGGCAATCACCCCCAAGGCCGCCAAGCCGCCGTAAGTCAGGGCCTTGCCGCCAAATTTGCGCGCCTTCTTGTTGCCCATCAGCAAGCCCATGGCGCCGGCCGCCAGGGCGCCGCCACCCGCTCCACCGAGCAAACTCCCCAGCCCGCCACCGCCCAGCAAACCGCCGAGAGCGCCTTTGTCATCCTGCTTGCGTTGGCCGCCAGCCTTGTTTTGCAACATGTCCTGGCCAGACTTGAGCAGTTGATCGAGCAATCCACGGGTATTCATTCGTAGCCTCCAGACACTTGGGTTCATAGGACCAATAGGCCCCCAGCGTAAAACTAAGTGCCAAAAAGCCTCGATCTAGATTGCTTCCAGATGTAACGCGGGCGCCCTTCGCAAAAACCGATATACACTCGAGTGAATATATAAAAACACCTCACTGGTAATTCCAGCATGATGACCTTGCGTCAAATCCGGCACTTTATCGCCGTGGCCGAGACCGGCTCGATCTCCGCCGCCGCGCAGACCGCGTTTATTTCCCAGTCGACACTGACCCTCGCCATCCAGCAACTGGAACAGGAAATCGGCGTCAACCTGTTCAACCGGCATGCCAAGGGCATGACCCTCACCCACCAGGGCCATCAATTCCTGCGCCAGGCGCACTTGATCCTCGCCACCGTCGATAACGCCAAGCGCAGCCTGCAACAGAGCACCGACCAAGTGGCGGGCCAGTTAATCATCGGCGTGACCAGCCTGGTGGCCGGTTATTACCTGGCCGATCTGCTGACGCGCTTCCAACGCGCCTACCCCAACGTGGAAATCCGCGTGATGGAGGACGAACGTCCGTATATCGAGCATTTACTGGTCAGCGGCGAGATCGACGTTGGCGTGCTGATCCTCTCCAATCTCGAGGACCGCCACGCGCTGCAGACCGAAGTGTTGACCCACTCGCCCCACCGTTTGTGGCTGCCGGCGCAACACCCATTGCTGGAACACGACAGCATCAACCTGGCCGATGTGGCGCGTGAGCCGTTGATCCAGCTGAATGTCGATGAAATGGGCCACAACGCCCAACGCCTATGGGCTGGAGCCGGGTTGCAACCTCGGGTGACCTTGCGCACCGCGTCGACCGAAGCGGTGCGAAGCCTGGTGGCGGCGGGTCTCGGCGTGTCGATTCAGCCGGACATGACCTACCGGCCCTGGTCCCTGGAAGGCGACATTATTGAAGCGCGGCCGATTGCCGACCTCAGCCAGACCCTCGACGTGGGCCTGGCCTGGCGCCGTGGCACCGCGCGTCCGGCGCTGGTCGACCCCTTCCTGACCGTGGCCCGCGAACAGCCGCATCCGCGCAAGCCATCTATTTAATCGAATGCTGCATTCAGTATTTAGTATTTGTTGACCTCGCGCCTGGCCTCTACTCTCAGCTAATCCATAAGAGAACGCCGGGCGCCTTGTAAGAGAACGCCCATGGCCACACAAGAAAAGAGATCGCGAAAAATGTCCGGCGCGCCCACCCCGCTGCTCACTGCGTTGCTGATCGACGGCGAACTGGTCCAGGGCCAGGGTTTTGCCGAGCCGATCCTCAACCCGGCCACCGGTGAAGTGCTCACCCAGATCGCCGAAGCCAGTACCGAGCAGGTCGAAAGCGCAATCCTCGCCGCCCACCGCGCCTTTGCCGGTTGGTCACGGACCACGCCGCAGCAACGCTCGAACATCCTGCTGGGCATCGCCGACGCCATCGAAAAACAAGCCGACTACCTGGCCCGCCTGGAATCACTGAATTGCGGCAAGCCGTTGCACCTGGCGCGCCAGGATGACTTGAGCGCCACCGTCGATGTGTTCCGCTTCTTCGCCGGGGCCGTGCGCTGCCAGACCGGGCAACTGAGCGGCGAGTACCTGCCAGGCTACACCAGCATGGTGCGCCGCGATCCGATTGGTGTGGTGGCCTCCATCGCGCCGTGGAATTACCCGCTGATGATGGCCGCGTGGAAGATCGCCCCGGCCCTGGCTGCCGGTAATACCTTGGTGTTCAAGCCGTCGGAACACACGCCGCTGTCGATCCTGGCCCTCGCCCCGGTGCTTAAAGATCTGCTGCCGCGCGGCGTGATCAACATTCTGTGTGGCGGCGGCGAAGGTGTTGGCAGCCATCTGGTCAGCCACCCCAAGGTGCGCATGGTGTCGCTGACCGGCGATATCGTCACCGGGCAGAAGATCCTGCAGGCCGCCGCCAAAACCCTAAAACGCACGCACTTGGAACTCGGCGGCAAAGCCCCCGTGATCGTATGCAACGATGCCGACCTGCAAGCCGTGGTCGAGGGCGTGCGCGCCTATGGTTACTACAACGCCGGCCAGGATTGCACCGCCGCGTGCCGCATCTACGCCCAGGCCGGAATCCACGACAAACTGGTCGCCGAACTGGGCGCGGCCGTGAGCAGCCTGCGCTTTGCCGGCAAACGCGATGCCGATAACGAACTCGGCCCGCTGATCAGTACGCGCCAGCGCGACCGCGTCGCCAGTTTTGTCGAACGTGCCCTCGGCCAGCCGCATATCGAACGCATCACCGGCGCCGCCGTGCATTCCGGTGCGGGTTTCTATTACCAACCTACCCTGCTCGCCGGCTGCAAACAGAACGACGAAATCGTGCAGCGCGAAGTGTTCGGCCCGGTCGTCACGGTGACGCGCTTCGACGAGTTGGAACAGGCGGTGGACTGGGCCAACGACTCCGAATACGGCCTGGCCTCGTCGGTGTGGACCCAGAACCTCGACAAGGCCATGCAAGTGGCCGCGCGCCTGCAATACGGCTGCACCTGGATCAACAGCCATTTCATGCTGGTCAGCGAAATGCCCCACGGCGGCTTGAAGCGCTCGGGGTACGGGAAAGACCTGTCCAGCGATTCGCTGCAGGACTACAGCGTGGTACGGCACATCATGGCGCGCCACGGCCAACATCTTTAAAACAACAACTAAGCTCTTGCGTTACCGGTTGCACACAACTGCCCCGACCATAATTAAAGAAGAGGGAACCCCCATGTCTGCGCACAAGACCGCACTGCTCAGTGCCCTGACCACAGCGTTGCTGGCCAGCGTCAGTCTCCAGGCCGCCGAACCGCTCAAAGCCGTTGGCGCGGGTGAAGGCCAGTTGGATATCGTCGCTTGGCCCGGCTATATAGAACGTGGCGAAAGCGACAAGGCCTACGACTGGGTCAGCGGTTTCGAGAAGGAAACCGGCTGCAAGGTGAATGTGAAAACCGCCGCCACCTCGGACGAAATGGTCAGCCTGATGGCCAAGGGCGGGTATGACCTGGTCACCGCGTCGGGCGACGCATCGCTGCGCCTGATCGTCGGCAAGCGCGTGCAGCCGATCAACACCGCGCTGATCCCCAACTGGAAGAACATCGACCCGCGCCTGAAGGATGCGCCGTGGTACGTGGTCGGTCAGCAAACCTATGGCACCCCGTACCAGTGGGGCCCGAACGTGTTGATGTACAACACCAACGTGTTCAAGACCGCGCCCACCAGCTGGGACGTGCTGTTCAACGCGCAGAACCTGCCGGACGGCAAGCCGAACAAAGGCCGCGTGCAGGCGTATGACGGGCCGATCTACATCGCCGACGCGGCGCTGTACCTTAAGTCGACCAAGCCGGAACTGGGCATTCAAAGCCCATACGAACTGACCGAAACCCAGTACAAGGCCGTGCTCGATCTGTTGCGCGCCCAGCAACCGCTGATCCACCGCTACTGGCACGACACCACCGTGCAAATGAGTGACTTCAAGAACGAAGGCGTGGTGGCCTCCAGCGCTTGGCCGTATCAGGTCAACGGCCTGCAGAACGAGAAGCAGCCGATTGCTTCGACGATTCCGAAGGAAGGCGCCACCGGCTGGGCCGACACCACGATGTTGCACACCGAGGCCAAGCACCCGAACTGCGCCTACAAGTGGATGGACTGGTCGCTGCAGCCGAAGGTCCAGGGCGATGTCGCCGCCTGGTTCGGTTCGTTGCCGGCCGTGCCTGCGGCCTGCAAGGAAAGTGAACTGCTCGGCGCCGAGGGTTGCAAGACCAATGGTTTCGACCAGTTCGAAAAAATCGCCTTCTGGAAAACCCCGCAAGCTGAAGGCGGCAAGTTCGTGCCGTACAGCCGCTGGACCCAGGATTACATCGCGATCATGGGCGGCAGGTAAGGCCTTCCAAACGACCTAGGTCCCCTGTGGGAGAGGGCAACCCCCCTCCCACATTGACCGCACTCATAGATGTTTTGTTTTTTCAGAAGTCCAGGCCGGGCCGCTGCGACGACCCGCGCCTTTTCGGAGCACCGCACCATGACGCTTGCAGTCCAATTCACCCACGTTTCCCGTCAGTTCGGCGAAGTGAAAGCCGTTGACCGGGTTTCCATCGATATCCAGGACGGCGAGTTCTTTTCCATGCTCGGCCCTTCCGGCTCAGGCAAGACCACCTGCCTGCGCCTGATCGCCGGGTTCGAGCAGCCGAGCGCAGGCTCGATCCGCATTCATGGCGAGGAAGCCGCCGGCTTGCCGCCGTATCAGCGTGACGTAAACACCGTGTTCCAGGATTACGCGCTGTTCCCGCATATGAATGTGCGCGACAACGTCGCCTACGGCCTCAAGGTCAAGGGCGTCGGCAAGGCCGAACGCCTGAACCGTGCCGAGGAAGCCCTGGCCATGGTCGCCCTCGGCGGCTACGGCGACCGCAAGCCGGTGCAGCTCTCCGGCGGCCAACGCCAACGGGTGGCCCTGGCTCGCGCCTTGGTCAATCGCCCGCGGGTATTGCTGCTGGATGAACCACTGGGCGCCCTTGACCTCAAGTTGCGCGAGCAGATGCAAAGCGAGCTCAAGAAGCTGCAGCGCCAGCTGGGCATCACGTTTATCTTCGTGACCCACGACCAGACCGAAGCCCTGTCGATGTCCGACCGTGTGGCGGTGTTCAACAAAGGTCGCATCGAGCAAGTCGACACCCCGCGCAACCTCTACATGAAACCGGCCACCGCGTTCGTCGCCGAGTTCGTCGGCACCTCCAACGTGATTCGCGGCGAGCTGGCCCAGCGCCTCAGCGGCAGCGCGCAGCCGTTCTCGATCCGCCCGGAACACGTGCGCTTTGCCGACGGCCCGCTGGGCGCCGGCGAGGTAGAAATCAGCGGTCTGCTCCACGATATTCAATACCAGGGCAGCGCCACCCGCTATGAACTGAAGCTGGAGAACGGCCAGGCGTTGAACATCAGCCAGGCCAACAATCAGTGGCTGGACATCAGCAGCGGCCATCAGGTCGGCCAGTCCATCACCGCCCGTTGGGCGCGGGAAGCCATGACCCCGCTGACCGACAGCGCAGGCGAGGTGTGACATGAGCCTGGCCCTTTCCCACCCGCCGATGCGCAGGTTTTCCAACCTGCTGTACCGCAAGCCCAACCTCTACCTGGCGATGCTGCTGGTGCCGCCGCTGATCTGGTTCGGTGCCATCTACCTCGGCTCGCTGCTGACCCTGCTGTGGCAAGGTTTCTATACCTTCGACGACTTCACCATGGCGGTCACGCCGGACCTGACCCTGGCCAACTTCGCCGCGCTGTTCCAGCCGTCAAACTTCGACATCATCGTGCGCACCTTGAGCATGGCGATTGTGGTGTCGATCGCCAGCGCCATCGTCGCCTTCCCCATCGCCTACTACATGGCGCGCTACACCACGGGCAAGACCAAGGCGTTCTTCTATATCGCGGTGATGATGCCGATGTGGGCCAGCTACATCGTCAAGGCCTATGCCTGGACCTTGCTGCTGGCCAAGGGTGGCGTGGCGCAGTGGTTCGTGCAACACCTGGGGCTGGAGCCGGTGTTGCAGTTCGTGCTGGGCATTCCCGGCGTGGGCGGCAGCACCTTGAGCACCTCGCACCTGGGGCGCTTCATGGTGTTCGTCTATATCTGGCTGCCGTTCATGATCCTGCCGATCCAGGCCTCCCTGGAACGCTTGCCGCCCTCGTTGCTGCAAGCCTCGGCGGATTTGGGCGCCAAGCCACGCCAGACCTTTATGCAGGTGATTCTGCCGCTGTCGGTGCCGGGGATTGCCGCCGGTTCGATCTTCACGTTCTCGCTGACCCTGGGCGACTTCATCGTGCCGCAACTGGTCGGCCCGCCGGGTTACTTCGTCGGCGGCATGGTGTACGCGCAGCAAGGCGCCATCGGCAATATGCCCATGGCCGCGGCGTTCACCCTGGTGCCGATCGTGCTGATCGCGGTTTACCTGTCCATCGTCAAACGCCTGGGGGCCTTCGATGCACTCTGAAAAATCGTCTATGGGCCTGAAGATCGCAGCGTGGGGTGGACTGGTTTTTCTCCATTTCCCGATCCTGATCATCTTCCTCTACGCCTTCAACACCGAAGAAGCCGCGTTCAGCTTTCCGCCCCAGGGCTTCACCCTGAAGTGGTTCAGCGTGGCCTTCGCCCGGCCGGACGTGCTGGAAGCGATCAAGCTGTCGTTGCAGATTGCGGCCATCGCCACCCTGATCGCCATGGTGCTCGGCACCCTGGCTTCGGCTGCGCTGTATCGCCGCGAGTTCTTCGGCAAGCAAGGCGTGTCGTTGATGCTGATCCTGCCGATTGCTCTGCCGGGGATCATCACCGGTATCGCACTGCTGGCGACCTTCAAGACACTGGGCATCGAGCCGGGGATGTTCACCATCATCGTCGGCCACGCGACCTTCTGCGTGGTGATCGTCTACAACAACGTCATCGCGCGCTTGCGCCGCACGTCCCACAGCCTGATCGAAGCTTCGATGGACCTGGGCGCCGACGGCTGGCAGACCTTCCGCTACATCATCATGCCCAACCTGGGCTCGGCGCTGCTGGCCGGCGGCATGCTCGCCTTTGCGCTGTCGTTCGACGAAATCATCGTCACCACCTTCACCGCCGGCCACGAGCGCACCTTGCCGCTGTGGCTGCTCAACCAGTTAAGCCGCCCACGGGATGTGCCGGTGACCAACGTGGTGGCGATGCTGGTGATGTTGGTGACGATGTTCCCGATTCTCGGTGCCTATTACCTGACGCGCGGCGGTGAAAGCGTGGCCGGTAGTGGCGGTAAATAACGTTGCCATTGAAGGAACACGGTTCAAATGAGGGAGGGGGCAAGCCCCTCCCACATTTAGAGCCAGTTTATTCAAGGAAATAACAATAGTTTGTGGAGAGCTGAACCATGCAAACCAAATTACTGATCAACGGCCAACTGATCGAAGGCGAAGGCCCGGCCCAAGCCGTATTCAACCCGGCCCTCGGCCGCGTACTGGTAGAAATCAAGGAAGCCAGCGAAGCCCAGGTCGACGCCGCCGTGCGCGCCGCCGATGCGGCGTTCGAAGGTTGGTCGCAAACCGCGCCCAAGGATCGCTCGCTGCTGCTGCTGAAATTGGCAGATGCGATCGAAGCCCACGGTGAAGAGTTGGCCAAGCTGGAGTCGGACAACTGCGGCAAGCCCTACAGCGCCGCGCTCAATGATGAAATCCCGGCGATTGCCGACGTGTTCCGCTTCTTTGCCGGCGCCAGCCGTTGCATGAGCGGTTCGGCGGGCGGTGAATATTTGCCCGGCCACACCTCGATGATCCGCCGCGACCCGGTGGGCGTGATCGCGTCCATCGCACCGTGGAATTACCCGTTGATGATGGTCGCCTGGAAAATCGCCCCGGCCCTGGCCGCCGGTAATACCGTGGTGCTCAAGCCGTCGGAACAAACCCCGCTGACCGCGCTGCGGATGGTCGAACTGGCGGCGGATATCTTCCCGGCCGGCGTGCTCAACCTGGTGTTCGGCCGTGGGCCGACAGTGGGCAACCCGCTGGTGACTCATCCTAAAGTGCGCATGGTGTCACTGACCGGCTCCATCGCCACCGGCGCGAATATCATCTCCAGCACCGCCGACAGCGTGAAGCGCATGCACATGGAACTGGGCGGCAAGGCGCCGGTGATCATCTTCAACGACGCGGATATCGACGCGGCCGTGGAAGGCATTCGCACTTTCGGCTTCTACAACGCCGGCCAGGATTGCACCGCTGCGTGCCGGATTTACGCGCAAGCGGCGATCTACGATGCGTTTGTCGAGAAGCTCGGCGCAGCGGTCGCCAGCATCAAATATGGCTTGCAGGATGATCCGGCCACCGAGTTGGGCCCTTTGATTACCGCGCAACATCGCGACCGTGTCGCCGGGTTTGTCGAGCGCGCCGTGGCACAGCCGCACATCCGCCTGGTCACCGGCGGCAAGGCGGTGGAAGGTAATGGCTACTTCTTTGAACCGACCGTGCTGGCCGACGCTCAGCAGGACGACGAGATCGTGCGCCGCGAGGTGTTCGGCCCGGTGGTATCGGTGACCAAGTTCACCGATGAAGCGCAGGTGCTGGGCTGGGCCAATGATTCGGACTACGGCCTGGCGTCATCCGTGTGGACCGCCGAAGTAGGACGCGCCCATCGCTTGGCCGCGCGCCTGCAGTACGGCTGCACCTGGGTGAACACCCACTTCATGCTCGTCAGCGAAATGCCCCACGGCGGTCAGAAACTGTCGGGGTATGGCAAGGATATGTCCATGTACGGGTTGGAGGACTACACCACCGTTCGCCATGTGATGTTCAAGCACTGACGAGGAGCGAGCTTACTGTGGCGAGGGCGCTTGCTCCCTCGCCATAACAATGCGCTCCGACAACGCCGCTCTCATAACAATAAAATTCAGGTTCTCCCCCATGGATATCACCCGCCGCGACTTCCTCAACGGCGTCGCTGTCACTATTGCCGCCGGTATGACCCCGCTGCAAATCCTGCACGCCGCCCCCGACGGCCGCTACTACCCACCCGCCCTCACCGGCTTGCGCGGCAGCCATGTCGGCTCGTTCGAAGTGGCGCACCAGATGGGTTGGGAGAAGAAGGTGTTCGACACCGATAAGCTGCCGATCACCGAGGACTATGACCTGGTGGTCGTCGGCGGCGGCTTGAGCGGTTTGTCGGCGGCGTGGTTCTACCGTGAGAAGCACCCCAAAGCGAAGATCCTGATCCTGGAAAACCACGACGACTTCGGCGGCCATGCCAAGCGCAATGAGTTCCAGGCCGGTGGCCGCATGCTCATCGGCTACGGCGGCAGCGAGGCGTTCCAGTCGCCCAACCACCTGTACAGCAAGGAAGTGAACGGGCTGTTGAAGAAACTCGGGGTAAACATCAAGCGCTTCGAAACCGCCTTTGACCGTCAGTTCTACCCAAGCCTTGGGCTGTCGCGCGGGGTGTTTTTCGACCAGGAAAACTTCGGCGAAGACAAACTGGTGACCGGCGACCCGACGCCGATGGTCGCCGATGACATCGCGCCGGACCAACTGAATGCGCGGGCCATCAGCGATTTCATCAATGACTTCCCATTGCCGCCGGCTGACCGCCAGGCCCTGATCGCCCTGCACACGGCGCCCAAGGACTACCTGCCGGGCAAGTCTGCCGAAGAAAAGGCCGACTACCTGGCGGCCACCAGCTACCGCGATTTCCTGCTCAAGAACGTAGGGTTGTCGGAAGGTGCAGTGAAGTATTTCCAGAGCCGTACCAATGACTTCATGGCCCTGAGCATCGATGCAGTCGCCTCGTCCGATGCCTACAGCGTGGGTTTTCCGGGCTTTGCCGGGATGAACCTGGCGCCGATCAGCGAAGAGGCGGCGGCGGAAATGGAAGAGCCCTACATCTACCACTTCCCGGATGGCAATGCGTCGGTGGCGCGGTTGCTGGTGCGCAGCCTGATCCCAGGTGTGGCGCCGGGGCACACCATGGACGATATCGTGCTGGCGGCGTTTGACTACGCCAAGCTCGACCAGCCCAAGGCGGCCGTGCGGTTGCGCCTGAACAGCACGGCGGTCAGCGTGCGTAACGTCGGCGATAGCGTGCACATCGGCTACAGCCGTGGCGGACAACTCGCACAGGTACGCGGCAAACGCTGCATCCTGGCCTGCTACAACATGATGATTCCGTATCTGTTGAAGGATTTACCGGCGCCGCAAGCCCACGCGCTGAGCCAGAACGTGAAGTACCCGCTGGTGTACACCAAGGTGGTGATCCGCAACTGGCAGTCGTTCCAGACACTCGGCGTGCATGAAATTTATGCGGCGACCCAGCCTTACAGCCGGATCAAGCTGGACTACCCGGTGAGCATGGGCGGCTACGACCACCCGCGTGACCCGACGCAGCCGATTGGCTTGCACATGGTCTACGTGCCCACCAGTCCCAACAGCGGCATGAACGCCCGCGACCAGGCCCGTGCCGGGCGGGGCAAGTTGTATGGGCAGACGTTCGAACAGTTGGAAGCGCAGTTGCGTGATCAGTTGCAGCGCATGCTGGGGCCGGGAGGGTTCAACCATGAGACCGATATTCTGGCGATCACTGTCAACCGCTGGTCACATGGGTATGCGAGCTTCTCTAACAGTCTGTTTGATGACGCCGATGAAAGCGAAGCGTGGATGAACCTGGCGCGCAAGCCGGTGGGGCACGTGAGCATCGCCAACTCGGACGCGGCGTGGAGTGCGTATGCGCATGCAGCGATTGATGAGGCTTACCGCGCAGTGGGTGAAGTGAGCTGAACTGAGGACTTGTAGTGAGCGGGCTTGCCCCGCGCTGGGCAGCGAAGCGGCCCTAACCGGATCACCGCATGCCTTCAGGTATTTCGCGGCGCCTGGATTTGGGGCTGCTTCGCCGCCCAGCGCGGGGCAAGCCCGCTCACTACAGGGCTGCCTGACAATTGCAAAGGTCTTGTGGAAATGTCTTGTCGCATTTGCAACGCCATCACCCCGCTATCAATCAATTTTCCTACGTCATCGAACCGCTTAAGCTATCCGGCGTCTGTTTAATGTCCGTTGCGTTTGGCCGAAGGCATGTCCGAACCGTAATTTCTGATCCAGCACGTGCCAGGAACGGCGCGGGATTTGCTCACGACAGGTTGTCTCTATGCACCGCAGGAATTTGCTCAAAGCGTCCATGGCCATTGCGGCTTACACCGGTTTATCCGCCAGCGGCCTGCTTGCCGCCCAGGCCTGGGCCGGGAACCGTGCCGCCGATGGCAAGGCCGTGGCGTTCGATTTCGAATCGCTCAAGGCCCAGGCCAAACAACTCGCCGGAACCGCTTACAAAGACACCCGACAGGTGCTGCCGCCGACCCTGGCGACCATGACCCCGCAGAATTTCAATGCCATCGGCTACGACGGCAACCATTCGCTGTGGAAGGAATTGAACGGCCAACTCGACGTGCAGTTCTTCCACGTCGGCATGGGGTTCAAGACGCCGGTGCGCATGCACAGCGTCGACCCCAAGACCCGTGAAGCGCGTGAGGTGCATTTCCGCCCTTCGCTGTTCAATTATGAAAAAACCACGGTCGACACTAAGCAATTGACCGGCGATCTCGGTTTCTCCGGCTTCAAGCTGTTCAAGGCACCCGAACTGGACCGGCATGACGTGCTGTCATTCCTCGGCGCCAGCTACTTCCGTGCGGTGGATTCAACCGGTCAGTACGGCCTGTCGGCCCGTGGCCTGGCCATCGACACTTACGCGAAAAAACGCGAAGAATTCCCCGACTTCACACAGTTCTGGTTTGAAACCCCGGACAAGAACGCCACTCGCTTCGTGGTCTACGCCCTGCTCGACTCGCCCAGCGCGACCGGCGCCTATCGCTTCGACATCGACTGCCAGGCCAACCAGGTGGTGATGGCCATCGACGCCCATATCAATGCGCGCACCACCATCGAACAACTGGGCATCGCGCCGATGACCAGCATGTTCAGCTGCGGCACCCACGAGCGCCGCATGTGCGACACCATCCACCCGCAAATCCACGACTCGGACCGCCTGGCGATGTGGCGCGGCAACGGTGAGTGGATCTGCCGCCCGCTGAATAACCCGGCCAAGCTGCAATTCAACGCGTTTGCCGATACAGACCCGAAAGGCTTCGGCCTGGTGCAGACCGACCATGAGTTCGCCAGCTACCAGGACACGGTGGACTGGTACAGCAAGCGCCCGAGCCTGTGGGTCGAACCGACCACCGCATGGGGCGAAGGCTCGATCGACCTGTTGGAAATTCCTACCACCGGCGAGACCCTCGATAACATCGTGGCCTTCTGGACCCCGAAAAAACCCGTGGCGGCCGGCGATTCGCTGAACTACGGCTACAAGCTGTACTGGAGCGCGCTGCCACCGGTGAGCACGCCGCTGGCGCAGGTCGATGCCACCCGTTCCGGCATGGGCGGCTTTACCGAAGGCTGGGCACCGGGTGAGCACTACCCGGAAGTCTGGGCCCGCCGATTTGCCGTGGACTTCAAGGGGGGCGGCCTGGATCGCCTGCCAGCGGGCACCGGGATCGAGCCAGTGGTGACCTGTTCCCACGGCGAAGTGAAGGACTTCAGCGTGCTGGTACTCGACAACATCAAGGGCTACCGCATCCTGTTTGACTGGTACCCGACCAGCGACAGCGTGGAACCGGTGGAACTGCGCCTGTTTATCCGCACGCAAGACCGCACCTTGAGTGAAACCTGGCTGTATCAGTACTTCCCGCCGGCACCCGAGGCGCGTAAATACACATGATGCCAACTGTGGGAGCGGCGCACCGCCGCTCCCACAGGGCTCAAAGGCAGGCATCAGAACCGCGACACACTCTTCATCGCCCCAATCAGATACCGCATTGCCACTTGATCGTTCTCGGTCAGGGCGCGGTACTGCGCCAGCAATTCCACTTCATCCGAACTCAACCTTCGCCCCCGTAGAGACACCCTGCGCGTCAGAAAACACACCACCACACCCGCTACACCATAGGACTTGGCCATGGACTGCTTCTCCTGATATCCATCAAAAACTCCTGTTGCCCATTACCCGCCTCCCATGAAGCGCAATGCCTCAGTGAGCAAACCGACTGACTTCCTGGGCCAGAAGTCAGCTTTACCCTAAGCGTAGAAACGATCTCGAAATCTGTGGGATTTTTTTAGAGTATTCACTTAAAAAAGTATCGCGGTAACAAAGACCTACAGCCATTTCCCACGCTACAGCCGTAAAAAACCCACCGGGTCAGGGTGGGCTCTGGTGAAGCGCGCAGCGGCTCAATCCCTCAAGTCAGACTCATGGATCGGCTGGTCACGATGGGTGGCGCGCTGATACTGCGCAGGCCAGGTGGCCTTGCGCCCGCCCAGGTCATCATCGGCATGCAGCGGCCAGTACGGATCACGCAGCAGCTCACGGGCGAGGAAGATGATGTCGGCCTGACAGGTGCGCAGGATGTGCTCGGCCTGGGCGGGTTCGGTGATCATGCCGACGGTGCCGGTGGCCATCCCCGACTCTTTGCGCACGCGCTCGGCGAAGCGGGTCTGGTAGCCGGGGCCGGTGGGGATCTCGGCGTTGGCGGCCGTGCCCCCGGACGAGACGTCGATCAGGTCGACCCCCAGGTCCTTCAGGCGACGTGCCAGCTCCACGGTTTCATCCGGGTTCCAGCCATCCTCCACCCAGTCGGTGGCCGACACCCGCACAAACAGCGGCAGTTCCTGGGGCCAGACTTCGCGCACGGCTTGGGTGACTTGCAACACCAGCCGGATGCGGTTTTCAAACGAGCCACCGTACTGGTCCTGACGCTGATTGCTGATGGGCGAGAGGAATTGGTGCAGCAAGTAACCGTGGGCCGCATGGATTTCCACCACTTCAAAACCTGCGGTCAGGGCACGCTTGGCGGCGGCGACAAAATCGGCGATCACTTGCTGGATCTGCCCTTCGTCCAAAGGCTTGGGTTGGGTGTGCTGAGGGTCGAAGGCAATCGGCGATGGCCCTACCGGCACCCAGCCGCCGTCTTCCGGCTTGACGCTGCCGTGCTTGCCGATCCAGGGCCGATGGGTACTGGCTTTGCGCCCGGCGTGGGCCAGTTGAATGCCGGCCACCGCGCCTTGGGCCGCGATGAAACGCGTGATGCGTTGCAGCGGTTCGATCTGCTCATCTTTCCACAGGCCGAGGTCTTCGGCGGTGATGCGGCCATCGGCGGTCACGGCGGTGGCTTCGGTGAAAATCAACCCGGCGCCGCCGACGGCACGACTGCCGAGGTGGACGAGGTGCCAGTCATTGGCCAGGCCATCGACGCTTGAGTATTGGCACATGGGCGAAACCGCGATGCGGTTGAGCAGGGTCAATTGGCGCAGGGTGTAGGGTTCGAGCAGCTGACTCATGGCGCACCTCTTCTGGGTTCTGTGGGCACTATTCAAACAGTGCTTAGAGCCTAGTCGACAACGCTGGATTGCACAGGGTTCAGAAAGGAAAGCGGGAGCCGATTGCCGGCTCCCGTGCTGCAAAAGCCTACATTTCGACCTGGGTACCCAGCTCGATCACGCGGTTTACCGGGAGTTTGAAGAAGCGCAGGTTGCCGTTGGCGTTCTTCAGCATGAAGGCAAATAAAGCTTCGCGCCAACGGGCCATGCCCTTGATTCGCGAGGCGATGACCGTCTCGCGGCTAAGGAAGTAAGTGGTGCGCATCGGGCTGAAGTCCAGCTCATCGAGGTGACACAACTTCAGCGCTTGGGGCACATCCGGCTCGTCGGTGAAACCAAAGTGCAGGATGACGCGGAAGAAACCTTCGCCATAGGAATCCACCTCAAACCGCCGTGCGGCCGGAACGCGCGGAATGTCTTCGTAGACCACGGTCAGCAGCACCACTTGCTCATGCAATACCTGGTTATGCAGCAGGTTGTGCAACAACGCGTGAGGCACGGCGTCCGGGCGCGCGGTGAGGAACACGGCGGTGCCCTGCACCCGATGGGGCGGTTGCACACGGATACTGCTGATGAAGATCGGCAGCGGCAGGCCACCTTCGTCAAGACGCTCCACCAGCAATTGCTTGCCGCGCTTCCAGGTGGTCATCAGCACGAACAACACGATCCCGGCCAATACCGGGAAGGCGCCACCCTGGATGATTTTCGGCACGTTGGCGGCAAAGTACAGCCCGTCGACCAACAGGCAGCAGACCAGAACCGGCACGGCCAGCACCGGCGGCCATTTCCACAGCAGCAGCATCACCGCCGACACCAGGATGGTGGTCATCAGCATGGTGCCGGTCACCGCGACGCCGTAGGCCGACGCCAGGGCGTTGGAGGACTCGAAGCCCAGCACCAGCAGGATCACGCCGACCATCAGCGACCAGTTCACCGCGCCGATATAGATCTGGCCTTGCTCGGCACTGGAGGTGTGCTGGATATGCATACGCGGGATGTAACCCAGCTGGATCGCCTGGCGGGTCAGCGAGAATGCGCCGGAGATGACCGCCTGGGAGGCAATCACCGTCGCCAGGGTGGACAACACCACCAGCGGGATCAGCGCCCAGCTCGGCGCCAGCAGGTAGAACGGGTTACGCGCGGCTTCAGGGTCGCCGAGCAGCATCGCGCCCTGGCCGAAATAATTGAGCACCAGCGCCGGCAGCACCAAGATGAACCAGGCCCGAGCGATGGGTTTGCGGCCGAAGTGGCCCATGTCGGCGTACAACGCTTCGGCACCGGTCAACGCCAGCACCACCGCGCCGAGGATGGCCACGCCAATGCCAGGGTGAGCCTCGAAGAATCGCACGGCCCACATCGGGTTCATGGCACTGAGCACCTCAGGGTGCAGGGTGATCCCATACACACCGAGGCCGCCCAGCACCAGGAACCAGGTCACCATCACCGGCCCGAACAGCTTGCCGATGTGGTCGGTGCCGTGCTTCTGGATCAGGAACAGCGCCACCAGTACCACCAGGGCGATGGGCACGACCCATTTTTCCAGACCGTCGAAGGCCAACTCCAGGCCCTCAACCGCGGACAACACGGAAATCGCCGGGGTGATCATGCTGTCACCGTAGAACAGCGCCGCGCCGCACAGGCCACACACCACCAGGAAACTGCGCAGCTTCTTGCGCTCCCCCGCTGCCCGTCGTGCCAGTGCAGTCAGGGCCATGATCCCGCCCTCACCCTGGTTATCGGCGCGCAGCACGAACAGCATGTATTTGATCGAGACCACCCAGATCAGTGACCAGAAGATCAGCGCCAGGATCCCCAGCACACCGTCGTGGTTGACCTGAACTCCATAACCGCCGTTGAACACCTCTTTAAGGGTGTAGAGCGGGCTGGTCCCGATATCGCCATACACCACCCCGACCGCTGCCACCAGCATGCCAATCGGCTTGGCGTTTGACTGCTCGGCACCTGCTGCCTGATTACTTGCCTGACCCATCAACCACTCCTGCCCTTTGACCTGAGGTCTTTTATAAACAACGCATCTAAGCTGACCCTAGCATGCGCTGTTTTACTTCTCGTAACAGACGTTTTGTTGACCTTAGGATTTTACCTACCCGCAACGGCGCGAAGCATAGCGCAGCACTCGTCGCATTTCGCTGTTGAAGTGATTTGGGCTCGGTTTTCTGCTGTCATTGATAGTGGTCAGGGCATTTTGGAGTCTTTTCGCCTGCATTGATCACATTACGGCCGGCCGTATATTTTGGCCCGGCTCAGTAGTGCTGCCTTAGCGGCGTAAGCGGGCACTCCCCGGCTGGCTTACCCGATCAATAAATCGTGCTCCTGCATGGCGCGCGCAGTCGATATAGAAACTCAATCATCGCCCTGTCTCTTTTAAGGTACAGTCCTGAATGTACGAAGTGAAACACGTACTATCCGTCAATGGCGTGGATATCTACCAAGCCTGGCTAGACACCGTGCAAGACGCGCGTGCGAAAGCAAGAATCACCACAAGAGTGGACCGAGCGGCCCTTGGGCACTTTGGCATTACCGAGCCGGTGGGTGATGGGGTCTTTGAGATGAAGCTCGACTTCGGACCTGGGTTTCGCGTGTATTACGCAATTCAGGATCGAAGAATTGTTTTCCTATTGGGCGGTGGCTCAAAGGCCAGACAACAGAACGACATCAATCAGGCCAAGGCTCTCTGGAAATCTTACAAGGTGCAGCAACAATGACCACTCGTACTCGTTCTCATGAGGATAGCGTTCTTGAAATGCTTCGAAACGACGAAGCGTTTGCCCTCGAATATCTTTCTGTCGCACTTGAGGAAATCGATGAGGAAGGGGGTGAGGACGCCTTCCTGGTCGCTATCCGTCGAGTCGCGGAAGCGCGTGGAGGCATGCTGAGTTTGTCGCAGAACACGGGGCTCAATAGAGCAAATCTCTACAGATCCATCGCTGTCGGCGGCGATCCAAAGCTCTCCACCCTCCTGAAAGTGCTTCAGGCGTTAGGTGTAGGCATGTCTAAAGTTGTCTCGCACCGCGCGGAGCAAGACATCCGGGTTTAAGAGCGGGGCAAGGGCCGTGCGAATGACCCACTGCAGCACTCGTCGCATTTCCCTGCATAAAGCTGGTCAAGTGCGCTGCCCGTCGCTAGAATTGCGCACTTTTTGATCAGAGGCACACCAAGTGCCCATCCGCAGCCCTGTCGTGCCCGACTGGCGGCGTCATTCAATACCGAGGTTAGACATGTCCACCACCACCGCAAAAGCCAACCCCAAGGTTGGCTTTGTTTCCCTGGGTTGCCCGAAGGCTCTGGTCGACTCCGAGCGCATCCTCACGCAACTGCGTATGGAAGGCTATGACGTTGTGTCCACCTACCAGGACGCCGACGTGGTGGTGGTCAACACTTGCGGCTTCATCGACTCGGCCAAGGCAGAGTCCCTGGAAGTGATCGGCGAAGCCATCAAGGAAAACGGCAAGGTCATCGTGACCGGCTGCATGGGCGTGGAAGAAGGCGCTATCCGCAACGTGCACCCGAGCGTGCTGGCGGTGACCGGCCCGCAGCAGTACGAGCAGGTGGTCAACGCCGTGCACGATGTAGTGCCGCCGCGCCAGGACCACAACCCGCTGATCGACCTGGTGCCGCCGCAAGGCATCAAGCTGACCCCACGCCACTATGCGTACCTGAAGATTTCCGAAGGCTGCAACCACAGTTGCAGCTTCTGCATCATCCCGTCGATGCGCGGCAAGCTGGTCAGCCGTCCGGTCGGTGACGTGCTCGATGAGGCCCAGCGCCTGGTCAAATCCGGCGTCAAAGAGCTGTTGGTGATCTCCCAGGACACCAGCGCCTACGGCGTCGATGTGAAGTATCGCACCGGTTTCTGGAACGGCGCGCCGGTGAAAACCCGCATGACCGAACTGTGCGAAGCCCTCAGCAGCCTGGGTGTGTGGGTGCGCCTGCACTACGTTTACCCGTACCCGCACGTGGACGAACTGATCCCGCTGATGGCCGCCGGCAAGATCCTGCCGTACCTGGACATCCCGTTCCAGCACGCCAGCCCGAAGGTGCTCAAGGCCATGAAACGCCCGGCCTTCGAAGACAAAACCCTGGCGCGCATCAAGAACTGGCGCGAGATCTGCCCGGAACTGATCATCCGTTCGACCTTCATCGTTGGCTTCCCCGGCGAAACCGAAGAGGACTTCCAGTACCTGCTGGACTGGCTGACCGAAGCCCAACTGGACCGCGTCGGCTGCTTCCAGTACTCGCCGGTCGAAGGTGCCCCGGCCAACCTGCTGGACCTGGCCGTGGTGCCGGACGACGTCAAGCAGGACCGCTGGGAGCGCTTCATGGCACACCAGCAGGCCATCAGCTCGGCGCGTCTGCAGCTGCGTATCGGCAAGGAAATCGAAGTGTTGATCGATGAAGTCGACGAGCAAGGCGCCGTCGGCCGTTGCTTCTTCGATGCGCCGGAAATCGACGGTAACGTGTTTATCGACGACGCCAGCGGCCTGAAGCCGGGCGACAAGGTCTGGTGCACCGTGACCGACGCCGACGAATACGACCTGTGGGCTGAAAAGCGCGACTGATCGGTAACCCTGTAAAAAGCCCTGCATCTGATCAAGATGTGGGGCTTTTTTAGGTCTATCGTTTGCCCATCGCCAATCATCGGCAGGGGCAGCGAGCATGCGTCGGCATTCGGTTATCCACACACCTAAAACCAGCGATTATCAAAAACTGACTGAAATATGGGAGTCCTCCGTGCGGGCGACCCATGATTTTTTGCCGGATAGCTACATCGAGCACCTGAGGCACCTGGTGCTGACTCACTATCTGGACACGGTGATGCTGATTTGCACCAAAGACTCGCACCAACGCATCACCGGGTTTGCCGGGGTGGCCACAGGTAAAGTCGAAATGTTGTTTATCGACCCGAAATACCGGGGCCAGGGCCTTGGCCGGCAATTGCTGCGCTATGCGATCGAGCATATGAACGCCGACGAGCTGGAAGTGAACGAGCAGAACCCCCAGGCGCTGGGCTTTTACCTCAAACAGGGGTTCGAGGTGATCGGACGCACGGAGCATGATGGCCTGGGACAGCCGTATCCGTTACTGCGTATGCGTTTGTGCCAGCAGCAACAGCGCAGTGGCTGACGAAACGCAGCGCCCACAAAAAGACAAAGCACTGAAATGGGGCCGGGATTAACCGGCGCCAGGCAGGTACAATAGCCGCCCCCTTTTGTTACGGCCCTTGTCATGACTGACCCCATACGCCTCTCCAAACGCCTTATCGAACTGGTCGGTTGCTCCCGTCGGGAGGCTGAGCTGTTCATTGAAGGCGGCTGGGTCTCGGTGGACGGTGAAGTGATCGACGAGCCGCAGTTCAAGGTCACCACCCAGAAAGTCGAACTCGACCCCGAAGCGAAGGCCACCGTGCCCGAGCCGGTGACCATCCTGATGCACGCGCCAGCAGGTATGGACGCAGAAACGGCGATGGCCTCGATCAGCGCCGAGACCCTGTCCGAAGAGCACCGCTTCAGCAAGCGCCCGCTCAAGGGCCACTTCCTGCGCCTGACCGCCAGCGCCGACCTGCAAGCCAAGGCCAGCGGCCTGCTGGTATTTACTCAGGACTGGAAGATTCTGCGCAAGTTGACCGCCGATGCCGCCAAGATCGAGCAGGAATATGTGGTGGAAGTCGAAGGCGACATGGTTGCCCACGGCCTCAACCGCCTTAACCACGGCCTGACCTACAAAGGCAAAGAGCTGCCGGCGGTCAAAGCCAGCTGGCAGAACGAGAACCGCCTGCGCTTTGCGATGAAGAACCCGCAGCCGGGTGTCATCGCGCTGTTCTGCGAAGCGGTCGGCCTCAAGGTTATCGCTATTCGCCGCATCCGCATCGGCGGCGTGTCCATCGGCAAAGTGCCAGTGGGCCAATGGCGGTACCTGTCCGGCAAAGAGAAGTTCTAAGCCGCTCCCCTATTATCGACATCGCCTGCCTGGGCGGTGTCCACCGTTGAAAACCAGGATTGCCCACCATGATTCACAATGACGTACTGCGCAGCGTGCGCTACATGCTCGACATCAGCGACAACAAGATGGTCGAGATCACCCAGCTCGGCGGCATGGAAGTCACCAAAGAAGACCTGCTGACCTACCTCAAGAAAGATGAGGAAGAAGGCTTCGTGTTCTGCCCGGATGAGGTCATGGCCCACTTCCTCGATGGCCTGGTGATCTTCAAGCGCGGCAAGGACGAAAGCCGCCCGCCGCAGCCGATCGAGACCCCGGTGACCAACAACATCATCCTCAAGAAACTGCGCGTGGCCTTCGAACTGAAGGAAGACGACATGCATGCGATCCTCAAGGCCGCCGAGTTTCCGGTGTCCAAGCCTGAGCTGAGCGCGCTGTTCCGCAAGTTCGGCCACACCAACTACCGGACCTGTGGCGACCAGCTGCTGCGTAACTTCCTCAAGGGCCTGACGCTGCGGGTTCGTGCGTAAGCCATGAGTTACAACGTCTCGCCCGTCGGGTTCGTGCGCTCCTGCTTCAAGGAGAAGTTTGCCATCCCACGCCAACCACAGCTGGCGCCGGCCGCCCGTGGTGTATTGGAGTTGGTGGCGCCGTTCGACGGCGGTGACGCGGTGCAGGGTCTGGAACAGGTCAGCCATGTATGGCTGCTGTTCCTGTTCCACCAGGCGCTGGAAGACAAACCCCGCCTGAAAGTGCGCCCTCCCCGCCTGGGCGGTAACACGTCCATGGGCGTGTTTGCCACGCGCGCGACCCATCGACCCAATGGCATTGGCCAGTCGGTGGTGAAGCTGGACAAGGTGGAACCGGGGCGGTTGTGGATTTCCGGGATCGACTTACTGGATGGCACGCCGGTGCTGGATATCAAGCCGTATGTGCCGTATGCCGACATCGTCGACACGGCCACCAATGACATCGCCAGCGGTGCGCCGCAGTTGATCCCCGTGCAGTGGCTGAAGACCGCCCTGCAACAGGCACAAGGCCATGCACAACGCCTTGGCGAGCCGCTGGTGGAATTGATCGATCAGTGTTTGGCGCAGGATCCACGGCCGGCGTACCAGACACCGGGACCAGAGCGGGAATACGGTGCGCAATTCTGGGATGTGGATGTGCGTTGGCACTATCCGGAGGCTGGGGTGATTTGTGTGCTTGAAGTGCTGCCAGCTAACTGAATAAACCGGAAACAAAATGTGGGAGGGGGATTGCCCCCCTCCCACATTTTTTTGACCGGTGTTTATTTCTCGACGAACGCGCGCTCGATCAGGTAATCACCCGGCTCACGCATGCGCGGCGAAACCTTCAGACCGAAGCTGTTCAACACTTCGCTGGTTTCGTCCAGCATGCTTGGGCTGCCGCACAGCATGGCGCGGTCATCTTCAGGATTGATCGGCGGCAGGCCGATGTCGCTGAACAACTTGCCGCTGCGCATCAGGTCGGTCAGGCGGCCTTCGTTTTCGAACGGCTCGCGGGTCACGGTCGGGTAGTAGATCAACTTGTCACGCAGGGCCTCGCCGAAGAATTCGTTCTGCGGCAGGTGCTCGGTGATGAACTCGCGGTAAGCGACTTCGTTGACGTAACGCACGCCGTGGCACAGGATCACTTTTTCGAAACGCTCGTAGGTTTCCGGGTCCTGGATCACGCTCATAAATGGCGCCAGGCCAGTACCGGTGCTGAGCAGGTACAGGTGTTTGCCCGGCTTCAAATCGTCAAGCACCAGGGTGCCTGTCGGTTTTTTGCTGATGATGATCTCGTCGCCTTCCTTCAAGTGCTGCAATTGGGAGGTCAGCGGACCATCCGGCACCTTGATGCTGAAGAACTCCAGATGCTCTTCCCAGTTCGGGCTGGCAATGGAGTAAGCGCGCATGAGCGGGCGGCCGTTGGGCTGTTGCAGGCCGATCATCACGAACTGACCGTTCTCGAAGCGCAGGCCCGGATCGCGGGTGCACTTGAAGCTGAACAGAGTGTCGTTCCAGTGATGAACACTGAGGACACGCTCGTGGTTCATGTTGCTCATGTACGGGGGACTCCTGGAAATGGGTCTGCGCCAAAGGTGTGGATGCGCAATTGCACAGCATTCTAATGGCGGCGACAATATCTGTTAACTGGATTATTAAGATAAGGGTTATCGGTTATATCGATATGCGATTTACTCTCCGTCAACTGCAAGTCTTCGTCGCCGTCGCCCAGCAGGAAAGCGTCTCACGCGCTGCTGGCCTTCTGGCCTTATCTCAATCCGCAGCCAGCACTTCCATTACTGAGCTGGAGCGTCAATCCAGCTGCCAATTATTCGACCGCGCCGGTAAACGCCTGAGCCTCAACGCCCTCGGCCACCAGCTGCTGCCTCAGGCCGTGGCGCTGCTGGACCAGGCCAAGGAGATCGAGGACCTGCTGAACGGCAAGTCCGGCTTTGGCTCCCTGGCGGTCGGCGCTACCCTCACCATCGGCAACTATTTGGCCACCCTGCTGATCGGCAGCTTCATGCAACAGCACCCCGAGAGCCAGGTGAAGCTGCATGTGCAGAACACTGCCCATATCGTGCACCAGGTCGCGCATTACGAAATTGACCTGGGTCTAATCGAAGGCGACTGCAGCCACCCGGATATCGAGGTGCAAACCTGGGTCGAGGATGAATTGGTGGTGTTTTGTGCGCCGCAGCATCATCTGGCCAAGCGTGGCATGGCGAGCATGGATGAGTTGACCCACGAAGCGTGGATCCTGCGTGAACAGGGTTCGGGCACGCGCTTGACGTTCGACCAAGCCATGCGCCACCACCGCAGCACGCTGAATATTCGTCTGGAGCTGGAACACACCGAGGCAATCAAGCGTGCGGTGGAGTCGGGGTTGGGGATCGGCTGCATTTCGCGGCTGGCGCTGCGCGATGCATTCCGCCGTGGCAGCCTGGTGCCGGTGGAAACCCCGGACCTGGACCTGGCCCGGCAGTTCTACTTCATCTGGCATAAACAGAAGTACCAGACCTCGGCCATGCGCGAGTTCCTGGAGCTGTGCCGCGCCTTCACCGCCGGGGTCCAGCGCAGCGACGAGATCGTGCTGCCGAGCATTGCCTGAGGGTCAGACCAGGATCACGGCCCACACCAGAGTAATCATGGTCAGCGCGACGAACTGGGCGGCGCTGCCCATGTCCTTGGCGTTTTTCGACAGTGGGTGGCGGTCCAGGGAGATGCGGTCGATCGCCGCCTCCACCGCCGAGTTGAGCAACTCGACGATCAACGCCAGCAGGCACACGGCGATCAGCAAGGCCCGCTCGACCCGACTGACATTCAGGAAAAAGCTCACCGGGATCAGGATCACGTTGAGCAGCACCAGCTGGCGGAACGCCGCCTCGCCGGTGAACGCTGCGCGCAGGCCGTCCAGGGAATATCCCCCTGCATTGAAAATACGTTTGATACCGGTTTGACCCTTGAAAGGCGACATAGAGATAGGCAACTGAACCAAAGGAGTGGGGAAACTAGATCACGCAAAGTCAAAAAAGCGTGAAGCGGTGAACGCCTAGTGCTGCGAAATTGACTCAAGTTGTTGCAAGAGCAGCGCCGCCTGGGTACGTGTACGCACGCCCAGCTTGCGGAAAATCGCCGTCACATGGGCCTTGATTGTCGCTTCCGACACGCTCAGTTCGTAGGCAATCTGCTTGTTCAACAAGCCCTCACAGACCATGGTCAGCACCCGGAACTGCTGGGGCGTCAGGCTGGCGAGGCCATCACGGGCGGCCTTGGCCTCGTCGGACACATTGATTTCTTCAAACGCCTGCGGCGGCCAGGAAACATCGCCATCCAGCACGGCGCGCACCGCTTTCTGGATCTCTTCCATCGCGCTGGACTTGGGAATGAAACCGCTGGCGCCAAACTCCTTGGAGCGCACCACCACATCGGCCTCTTCCTGGGCGGAGACCATCACCACGGGGATCTGCGGGTATTGCCCACGCAACAGCACCAGCCCGGAGAAACCGTAGGCGCCGGGCATGTTCAGATCGAGCAGCACCAGGTCCCAGTCGGATTTTTCGGTGAGGCGGGCTTCCAGCTCGGCAATGCTGGCCACTTCGACCAGGCGCACGTCCGGGCCAAGGCCCAGGGTCACTGCTTGGTGCAGCGCGCTGCGAAACAGCGGGTGGTCGTCGGCTATCAGGATTTCGTATGTGGCCATTGATTAAATGATCCTGTTTTTTATGGGAGCCCTGATGGGTTCAGGGTTCGCCAGTACACAAGGCGACAGCCAGGCAGCTATCGCCACAGGGCACGCTCAACGTCAAAAGCCCCTGGAACGACGTCGAAAAATTCACGGTTGCACCCCAATCGGCGCCCAGCATGCCCAGCGTAGCCTGGGGGGTCAAGCACTACGCCCATGGGCATTTTAGCGGCGTGCGGGTTTAGGGTGCCATCATGCAAACGTCGTCTGGTTATACCGCCGTTACATAGGGCGCAAGACGAGTATGGACGATGTCCGTCGGGTCCAGGGGTAATTGGAACTTGGCCGCCAGGTAATGGGTGCTGAACACGTCCAGGTAGGCGTCGAGTACTTCGCAGGCGGCCTGGTCATCCGCCAGCTCAAGGCACAGGGCGGCGACTTCGGCGGTACAGAAGTGGTCGTCGCGCTTGGAACGACGCAGTTTGTAGCGTGACAGCTGTTCCGGCGCCAGGCTGAGTACCGGTAGATGCTCCAGGTAGGGGCTTTTGCGGAACATCTTGCGCGCCTCACTCCAGGTGCCATCGAGCAAGATGAACAATGGGCGCTTGCCCTCTGCCACCGTCACTTCGCTGACGACACGCTCGGGCGCGACGAATTCGCCGGGGAACACAATATACGGCTGCCATTGTGGGTCGGCCAGCAAGGTGAGCAATTCAGGGTCAACTTCGGTACGCGACCAGGCGAACGCCGTGGTGTCGTCGATGACATCGGCGATCAGCCAGCCGGTGTTGCTGGGTTTCATCGGCTCAACGTCATGCATCAGCAGGCACATGGCGGATTTCGCCGCGACCTTGGGCCGCCAGGCACACAGGCAGTATTCAGGGATGACCCGGCAGCCAGGGCAACGCTCGGCACGCGAACCACGGTTGAGGAACGGCCGGACGGCGCGGGCCAGGCGCTGGGTGCGCAGGCGGGAAACGGCGTGGCTCATCGGATGCGCCGTGGGAACGGGTAAATCGACACGGTAAAAACTCGTGGAAGGCGGAAGTGGCCGCAGTTTACCAGCGATACGCCTGGCTGTAGTGGCAGGGGCTCACCTATAATTGCGCGCCACTGAACGCACAGCGCAGTGGCTGGTCTATGCACCAGTAACCGAATCAGGAGAGTTTCATGCTGCGTTCCATGCTGCGTTTTGTCGCCCCATCCGTCGCCCTCGCGCTGGTATTGCCCGTGTGCGCCCAGGCGGCCTCGCTGCTGGAGGCCCAAATGAACCGCAAGCTGCAAAGCGTCGCGGCGGAGAGCAACAAGGACCTGCCCCGGGAAATCGACGAAAAAACCCTGGAAGTCGCCTACACCGTAGAAGGCATGCAGCTGATCGATCACCTCAGCGTCTTGCCCGACCGCGCCGAACAGATGCGCGCCAACCCCAAGGCGGTGTATTTCCAACTGGGCCAGAGCGTGTGCCTGAACAAAGGCTACCGCGAGCTGATGGCCAAGGGCGCGGTGATGCGCTACGAAATCACCGAGAACAAGACCAACCGTCCTGTGGCATCGGTAAAGTTCGTCGAAGCGGATTGCCCGGCACCGGCTGCGGCGAAGAAGAAAAAGTAACCTTGGCCTGACCGTCGCGCGCTGCTGTCCGGTGGCGCGCACTCCCCCCGCTTCAACGCCCTGTGCGCGGCTAAACTCCCTGATGAGTGACCAATAAGCGGTTGCCAGCCAAGGGTTTTTCGGCCCATGATCAAGCCATCCCAACCACCCGTTAACAACGGTTTTCACGCCGTTCTGTAACATTTTCAGGGCAAAAGAGGGTTGCCCTCCTGCGACGTGCAGTGCAAAGGTTTTTAAATCACAAGGAACATACAGAGCCCGTTTGCCGCCTGGCGAACATGTGCAATGCCTTGGGCATGCAGCGACACATGCAGTGTCGCGGCCGCCGGACGAATTTCTCGCCGCAGGCCCCGCCTCTGTGAAGAAGGAGAAGTTGAATGCCTTACGAACCGAATGACAGCCTGCTCCGGCATTTTGAAGAAAACGGCGCCGACCTTACACAGCAGGTCGAAGCCCAACTCCAGCTGATCGCTCCCAACAGCCCTAATATCCCTCTGTATCGCGACATGATCCTCACCGTGCTGCGCATGGCCCAGGACGACCGCAACCGCTGGAACGCCAAAATCACCCTGCAAGCCATCCGCGAACTCGACCACGCCTTCCGCGTGCTGGAACAGTTCAAGGGCCGACGCAAGGTCACCGTGTTCGGTTCGGCACGCACCCCGGTGGAAAGCCCGCTGTACGCCCTGGCCCGAGAAGTTGGCGCTGCACTGGCGCGCTCGGACCTGATGGTGATCACCGGCGGCGGTGGTGGCATCATGGCCGCCGCCCACGAAGGCGCGGGCCTGGAACATAGCTTGGGGTTCAATATCACGCTGCCGTTTGAGCAGCATGCCAACCCGACCATCGATGGCACGGAGAACCTGCTGTCTTTCCACTTCTTCTTTACCCGCAAGCTGTTCTTCGTCAAGGAAGCCGATGCATTGGTCTTGTGCCCGGGTGGTTTTGGCACCCTGGATGAAGCGCTGGAAGTACTGACACTGATCCAGACCGGCAAGAGCCCGCTGGTGCCGGTGGTGCTGCTGGACGCGCCAGGCGGCGGGTTCTGGCAAGGCGCCCTGGACTTTATCCGCAGCCAGTTGGAAGCCAACCGCTACATCCTGCCTACCGACCTCAAGCTGGTACGCCTGGTGTACAGCGCCGAAGAGGCGGTTGAAGAGATCAACCAGTTTTATGCCAACTTCCACTCCACACGCTGGTTGAAGCGTGAGTTTGTGGTGCGCATGCATCACCCACTCAGTGACCGGGCCTTGGCCCATCTGCAGAGTGAGTTTGCCAGCCTGCGGTTGAGCGGGGAGTTTCAGCAGCTTGCGTACACCGGCGAGGAGCATGATGAGCCGAGGTTCGGCCATTTGACGCGGTTGGTGTTCAACTTCAATGGTCGCGATCAGGGGCGGTTGCGCGAGTTGGTGGATTACATCAACTTGCCGGAGAACTGGGCGCAGGCTCAGGGGAAGGCGCAGCAGCGGGTGGCACCGGAGCCGGCTTGATTTTTTGAGGGCAAAAAAAAAGACCCACTATTTTCATAGTGGGTCTTTTTTGGGGGGGCTCAGTGGGGGGGATGGGGGTGATGGTGATGGGGCTGCTTCGCAGCCCAGCGGGAGCAAGCTCCCTCGCCACAACAAGCTCCCTCGCCACAGCTAGCTCCCTTGCCACAACAAAGCTCCCTTGCCACAGCAAGCGCCTTAGCCACGGTACGCCCGCTCACCACAACGGCCTGTACACCGAGATACTCAGTCGTCCATATCTCGACCGCTCAACAAGCGGCTGATCATCTCCATCGAAAACCCGCGATAACTCAGGAATCGCCCCTGCTTCGCACGCTCCCTGGCATCAATCGGAAGATGGCCAGAGAACTTACGTCGCCAGGTGTCTTCAAGCTGCGCCTGCCAACTGATACCGCACTCACGCAGGGCAAGGTCGATGTCCGCACGTTGCAGACCACGTTGGCTCAGCTCTTCACGGATGCGCGCTGGGCCGTAGCCGGAGCGGGCTCGGTAGGAGACAAAACTTTCAAGGTAACGAGACTCGGAAAGCAGCCCCTCTTCCGTCAAGCGGTCGAGGGCAGTTTCGATCATCTCGGGCTCCGCGCCGCGCTGACGCAATTTACGCGTCAGCTCGACTCGACCATGCTCGCGGCGAGCGAGCAGGTCCATTGCGGTGCGCCGAACGGCGACGAGTGTATCCAGTACAACAGTCATCGTTTGCTTCAGATGTCAGTGTCAGCTTCTTCAACTTCTGCAACCGGTTCACGGTTGGCGGCAGCTTTCACGTCTGGTGCTGCAGTCAGCAGCTTGTCGCGAATCTGCTTTTCAAGCGTGGCAGCGATGTCCGGGTTGTCCGCCAGGAACTTGGCCGAGTTGGCCTTGCCTTGGCCGATCTTGCTGCCGTTGTAGGCATACCATGCACCGGATTTCTCGACGAAACCGTGCAGCACGCCCAGGTCGATCATCTCGCCGTTCAGGTAGATACCCTTGCCGTAGAGAATCTGGAACTCAGCCTGACGGAAAGGCGGTGCCACTTTGTTCTTCACGACTTTAACGCGGGTTTCGCTACCCACCACCTCGTCACCTTCTTTCACCGCGCCGGTACGGCGGATATCCAGACGGACCGAAGCGTAGAACTTCAGCGCGTTACCACCGGTGGTGGTTTCCGGGCTACCGAACATCACGCCGATTTTCATACGGATCTGGTTGATGAAGATCACCAGGCAGTTGGCGTTCTTGATGTTACCGGT
>NZ_JBYVMD010000035.1:0-77189 GCF_058145955.1 Pseudomonas sp. A39 | reverse complement strand
ATACGACCGAGTTCGTCGTTGTGCTGCGCGCACTTGTGGGCCACCACCTTGGCGACACCTCCTGCACCAATGATAAGAACGTTCTTTTTCAATTGCTTTATCTCTCCTTTATCCGCCAGCTTACGAAAGGCTGGACAGGTAGTCGTCGTAACCAAATTCACGAACCACTTCGACTGTACCGTCGAGTTGTTTCACTACGATGGACGGCATTTTCAGGCCGTTGAACCAGTTTTTCTTGACCATGGTGTAGCCTGCGGTGTCGATGAACGACAGCCGATCGCCGATGGCCAGCGGACGATCAAATTGATACTCGCCGAAGATGTCCCCGGCCAGGCAGGATTTGCCGCACACCATGACGGTGTGTTCGCCATCGCTCGGCGCCAGCTTGGCGTTGAGGCGATAGATCAGCAGGTCCAGCAGGTGGGCTTCGATGGAACTGTCGACCACGGCGAGGTTCTTGCCGTTGTAGAGGGTGTCGAGCACGGTGACTTCCAGGGAGGCGCTGTTGGTGATCGCCGCTTCGCCGGGTTCCAGGTAGACCTGCACGCCGTACTTTTCGGAGAACGCCTTCAGGCGCGCGCAGAACGCGTCCACGGCATAGTCTTCACCGGTGAAGTGGATGCCGCCGCCGAGGCTGACCCACTCGACCTTGTGCAGCAGCGCGCCGAAGCGTTCTTCGATGGTGCCGAGCATGTTGTCGAACAGGCTGAAATCGCCGTTCTCGCAGTTGTTGTGGAACATGAAGCCGGAGATCTGCTCGATCACGCCTTCGATCTTCACCGGGTCCCATTCGCCCAGGCGGCTGAACGGACGCGCCGGGTCGGCCAGCAAGTAGTCGGAACTGCTCACCTGCGGGTTGACGCGCAGGCCGCGGGTCTTGCCTTCGGAGCGTTCGGCAAAGCGCTGCAGCTGGCTGATGGAGTTGAAGATGATCTTGTCGCAGTTATCCAGCATCTCTTCGATTTCATCGTCGGCCCAGGCCACGCTGTAGGCGTGCGCCTCGCCTTCGAACTTCTGGCGGCCGAGCTTGAGCTCATACAGCGACGACGAGGTGGTGCCGTCCATGTATTGCTGCATCAGGTCGAACACCGACCAGGTGGCAAAGCACTTGAGCGCCAGCAGGGCCTTGGCGCCGGACTGCTCGCGCACGTAAGCAATCTTCTGCATGTTGACCAGAAGCTTCTGTTTATCGATGAGGTAGTACGGCGTTTTGATCATTTTTGAGAGCCTGCGGCGGTGCCTGCCAAAAAAGGACACGCATTGTGCCCGCACTTGGATCGAATCGAAAGGTTAGTGGGCGGATTTTGCTGCCCTTGGTTTACGAGCGTAGCGCCAGAGTGTGACTGTTCAGGGGCCGACACCGTTTTTTTGTAGTGAGCGGGCTTGCCCCGCGCT
Organism: Pseudomonas sp. A39; assembly: GCF_058145955.1. Taxonomy (NCBI): domain Bacteria; kingdom Pseudomonadati; phylum Pseudomonadota; class Gammaproteobacteria; order Pseudomonadales; family Pseudomonadaceae; genus Pseudomonas; species Pseudomonas sp. A39. The sequence goes on along the minus strand of NZ_JBYVMD010000035.1, from coordinate 75,794 downwards.
GGGGGGCGAAGCCGTCCTGAATCCAGGCACCACGATTTTTCTGGAGCTCCGCGGCGTCCTTATTGGGGTGGCTTCGCCACCCAGCGCGGGGCAAGCCCGCTCACCACAGGTGCATGGCAGCAGTCCTTGGCTGACATCAAATCGTCATGTTCTCGGCACTGAACTGCCACATTCCCCCGCTACTGTCCTCGCCAATGAGATCGATCTCAAGCGAGTGACAATGACTGACCTGAAAGACGTTGCGCGCCTGGCTGGTGTATCCCGCGCCACCGCCGCCCGCACCTTTGCCTCCCCCGACCAAGTGCGCCCGACCACCCGCGAGCAGGTGTTCGCCGCCGCCCGTGAGTTGGGCTTCCGGCCGAACCTGCTGGGCCGCCAATTGCGCCTGCAAACCACCCAATTGATCGGTGTGGTGGTGCCTAACCTGCTCAACCCGGTGTTTGCCGAGCAGTTCCAGGCCATGGAGCGCGCTGCACGGTCGCGCGGCTACAGCCTGTTGCTGGCAACCACCGACTACAGCAGTGAACGCGAATGCATTGTGGTGGAAGAGCTGCTGCGCCAGCGCGTCGACGGCCTGGTGCTGACGGTCACCGATGCCGAGAGCAATAGCGTGCTCAGCAGCCTGAACACCGAACAGACGCCGTTCGTACTGGCCTACCACCAACCTAGCAACCCCAACTACAGCGCCGTGTCGGTCGACAACCGCGCCGGCATGGCCATGGCAACCCGGTATCTGCTGGACGCCGGACACCGGCGCATCAGCATGGTCGCTGGCCCCGCTTTGCAATCGGACCGTGCCCGCCTGCGTTACGCCGGTTACTGCGATGCGATGAAGGAATGCGGCCTCAAGAGCCGCCCGGTGATCGAAATGCCGGCCCACACCCAGGCCGAATTCGCTGCTATCGAACCTTTCCTACAGGGGGCCGAGGCACCCACCGCTTTGGTGTGCTCCAACGATTTCCTGGCAATCAGCCTGATCGCTGAGTTGCGCCGCAACGCTTGGAACGTACCCGAACAACTCTCGGTGATGGGGTTCGACGGCATCAGCCTCGGCACCCAGATGCACCCGACCCTATGCAGCGTGGTGCAGCCCATTGCGCTGCTTGCCAGCACCGTGATTGACCAATTGCTGGCGCAGATCGCCGGCAACGACCCGATTTCCCATTGCCTGCCTTGCCACATTCGACCAGGCGACAGTACCCAACCCCATGAGGAGACCCTTGATGCGCGCACTCAGTAAAACCCTGGCAGCCCTGCTGCTGTGCGGTACGGCCAGCCTGGCCCAGGCCGCCGACACCGCGATTTGCTACAACTGCCCGCCGGACTGGGCTGACTGGGGCACTCAGCTCAAGGCCATCGCCGCCAGCACCGGCGTGCAGGTGCCGCTGGACAACAAGAACTCCGGCCAGTCCCTGGCGCAGTTGGTGGCGGAGAAAGCCGCACCGGTCGCCGACGTCGTCTACTACGGCGTGACCTTCGGCCTGCAGGCACAAAAAGCCCAGGTGGTCGACACCTACAAACCCAAGGCCTGGGAGCAGATTCCGGCGGGCCTCAAAGACCCTGCCGGCCATTGGTTCGCGATCCATTCCGGCACCTTGGGCATCATGGTCAATGTTGATGCACTCGGTGGTTTGCCGGTGCCGCAAAGCTGGGCCGACCTGCTCAAGCCAGAGTACAAAGGCATGGTCGGTTACCTCGACCCGTCCAGCGCCTTCGTCGGCTACGTGTCGGCAGTGGCGATCAACCGTGCCATGGGCGGCGACCTCGACAACTTTGCCCCGGCCATCGACTACTTCCAGAAACTGGCAAAGAACGCGCCCATCGTGCCCAAGCAAACCGCGTATGCACGGGTGCTGTCCGGTGAGTTGCCGATCCTGGTGGACTACGATTTCAACGCCTACCGCGCGCGCTACAAAGACAAGGCCAACGTCGCCTTCGTGATCCCCAAGGAAGGCAGCATCAGCGTGCCTTACGTGATGAGCCTGGTCGCCAACGCGCCGCACCGCGCCAATGCCGAAAAAGTCCTCGACTTCGTGCTGTCGGACGAAGGCCAGGCACTCTGGGCCAAGGCGTACCTGCGCCCTGTGCGCCCGATGAAAATGCCGGCCGACGTCGCCGCGCAGTTCCTGCCCGACAGCGATTACGCGCGCGCCGGGGTGGTGGACTACGAAAAAATGGCCGCTGTGCAGGAAGCCTTCGCCGCCCGTTACCTGAACGAGGTCAAGTAAGTGGCAGCATCGGCAAGACATGCCGCCTGGGCACTGGCCCCGGCGTTTGCGGTGCTGCTCGCGTTCTGGCTGTTGCCGCTCGCGCACTTGGTGCTGCTCGGTGCCGAAAGCCGTGACAGCAACGGCAGCGGTTACTGGCAGGTACTCAGCAGCGCGCAGTACCTGGGCAGCCTTGGGCAAACCCTGGTGCTGGCGGTGGTGGTGACGCTGGTCGCGTTGGTGATCGGCGGCATCAGCGGCGTGTTTCTCGCCCGCCAGCAGTTCTTCGGGCGCTCGGCGCTGGTGGCATTGCTGACGTTTCCGCTGGCGTTTCCCGGCGTGGTGGTGGGCTTCCTGGTGATTCTGCTGGCGGGGCGCCAGGGCCTGTTTGCCGCCCTGGGCCTGCAACTGGCGGGTGAGCGCTGGATCTTTGCCTACTCGCTGGCGGGGTTGTTCGTGGGGTACCTGTACTTCTCGATTCCGCGGGTGATCCTCACGGTGATGGCCGCCTGCGAAAGCCTCGACCGCAGCCTGGAAGAAGCCGCGCATTCGCTGGGCGCCGGGCATTGGCGGGTGGTGTGCGATGTGATTGTGCCGGGCCTGGCGCCGGCGCTGGCGTCGTGCGGGGCGATTTGTTTTGCCACGTCCATGGGCGCCTTTGGCACCGCCTTTACCTTGGGCACGCGGCTGAATGTCACCCCGGTGGCGATCTACAACGTGTTTACCAACTACGCGAACTTTGCCGTGGCTGCCGCGCTGTCGGTGGTCCTCGGCGCGGTGACCTGGGCCGTGTTGCTGCTCACGCGCCGCCTGGTGAAAAACGCGGGGACTGTGCTGTGAAACGCTCATCGCTGTTTGTGATGCAACTGCTGTTTACCCTGCTGGTGTGTGCCTTCATGTTGGTGCCGGTGCTCATGTCGCTGCTGGCCGGGCTGACGCGCAATTTCTTTGTGGGCCTGTCCAGCGGCTTGACCTTCGATTGGTTGATCCAGGTGTGGCAGGCCTATTCGCCCACCGTGTGGCTGTCGCTGCAACTGGCGCTGGCCTGTGCCGTGTGCGTCTGCGTGATTGGCGTACCGGCGGCCTACGCATTGGTACGTATGAACAACCGCTTCAGCCGCGCTTTTGAAGAACTGATGGTGCTGCCGGTGGCCATGCCCGGACTGGCCAGTGCGCTGGCCTTGCTGCTCACCTATGGCCAGTTCGGCAGCTTCCGTAGCAGTTGGGTGTTCATTTTGGTCGGCCACGTGTTGTTCACCTTGCCGTTCCTGGTACGCCCGGTGATGGCGGTGATGCAGCGCCAGCAATTGCCGGTGCTGGAGGAGGCGGCGGCCAGCCTGGGCGCCGGTCCGATCAAGCGTTTCTTCAGCGTGGTGGTGCCCAACTGCCGGGCGGGGATCCTGGCCGGTGTGCTGATGGTGGTCACGTTGTCCCTGGGTGAGTTCAACCTGACCTGGATGCTCCATACGCCGATGACCAAGACCTTGCCCGTGGGCCTGGCGGACAGCTACGCCTCGGCGCGCCTGGAAATCGCCAGCGCCTACACCCTTATCTTTTTGCTGATGATCGTGCCGCTGCTGATCGCGCTGCAGGCCATCAGTGCCCGTTTGTCCCGTGGAGAGCGTCGATGACCGCTATCACTATCCGCCTGCAAGGCTGTCGCAAGGCGTTCGCCGACGGCACCGTGGCCGTGCATGACTTGAACCTGACCGTCGAAGGCGGCGAAACCCTGGCGATCCTTGGCCCGTCAGGCTGTGGCAAAACCACGACCTTGCGCCTGATCGCCGGTCTGGAACGCCCGGATGTGGGCCAGGTGTTTTTTGGCGATCAGGACGTGACCCGCCTGCCGATCGAACGTCGTGACGTGGGCATGGTGTTCCAGAACTACGCGCTGTTTCCCAACCTGGATGTGGCGGGGAATATCGTTTACGGCTTGAAGATTCGCGGCATGTCGGTGCCTGAGCGCAACAAGCGCTGCGACGAGTTACTGGAACTGGTGGGCTTGCAGCATCACGGCAAGCGCAGCATCCACGAGCTCTCCGGCGGCCAGCGTCAGCGTGTGGCCCTGGCCCGTGCCTTGGCGCCGCGCCCCAAGGTGTTATTGCTGGATGAACCGCTGGCGGCCCTCGATGCGCAATTGCGCGAACGGCTGCGCAGCGAACTGAACGAACTGCTGCGTGGGCTCGGCATCACCTCGGTGTTCGTCACCCACGACCAGGGTGAAGCCATGGCCCTGGGCGACCGCATCCTGGTGATGGAACACGGGCGTGTCGCCCAACTGGCCAGCCCACGGGACATCTACCAGAAACCGGCTAACGCCTTCGTCGCGGGGTTTGTCGGCAACCTCAATGCCTTCGCGGTGATCGAGCCTTCAGCGCATGGCTTGAAGGTCTGCGGCGGCGAGTTGCCGTGGCACGGAGCGGACCTGCCCAGCACGATCTACTGCCGCCCTGAACACTTGCGGGTGATGGAAGGAGAAGGGCACCTGCACGGCCATCTGCTGGCGCAGTTTTTCCAGGGCGCGCAAAGCCGTCTGCTCGTGGACGTCGGCGGCCCGCAACCGCTGCTGGTCGACAGCAGCGACAACCAGCTCTACACCGTCGGCGCGCCGATTGCCTTGGCGATTGCGCCGCACATGTTGTTCACCCTGAATGCTTGAGAACCTATTGTGAATCGTCCGTTCCTCGTCGCGCAGATCAGCGACCTGCACCTTAAAGCCGGCCAGCGCCTCACCTATGGCGTTGTCGACACCCTGGGCGCGCTGCGCCGTGCCGTCGACCACCTGAACGCCAGCCTCCCGCGCCCCGATATCGTGGTGATCAGCGGTGACCTGGTGGATTTCGGCCGCGCCGATGAATACGCCGTGCTGCACCCCGAACTCGCCCGCCTGCAGATGCCGTGCTACCTGGTGCCCGGCAACCACGACACACGCGGTCCGCTGCTGGAGGCGTTCCGTGATCACCCCTATTTGCCCGCGTCGGCGGATGGCCCATTGGACTGGGTGGTAGATGACCACCCGCTGCGCCTGATCGGCCTCGACTCGACCATCCCGGGAGGTCACGGCGGCCAGTTACTCGACAGCCAACTGCAGTGGCTCGACGAGCAGTTGGCGCTGCGCCCGCACGCGCCAACGCTGTTGATCCTACATCACCCGCCGTTTATCAGCGGCATTGGCCATATGGACCGTGAACCTTTCATCAATGCCGCCGCCCTCGAGCAAGTCGTTGCGCGCCATCCGCAAGTGGAGCGCCTGTTGTGCGGGCACCTGCACCGGCCGATGCAGCGGCGTTTCGGCGGCAGTGTGAGTTGTGTGTGCCCCGGCACTTCTCACCAGATCGTGCTGGATTTGCAAGAAGCGGCGCCCGCGCATTTCAACCTGGAGCCGGCGGGCTATTTGTTGCATCGCTGGGAGGCGCAACAAGGTTTGATCAGCCACAACGGAGTATTCGGGGACTACCCGGGGCCGTATCCGTTTTATGACGCTCATGGGTTAATTGACTGAGGTTGTGATGAAAGCCACTTTGAATGTGTTAAGCGTATTGACCGGCGGCCTGGGCATTGCCTTGAGCCCCTTGGCTTCGGCTGATTTTTTGGGGGACAGCAAAGCCAACTTGAGCATGCGCAACTTCTACTTCAACAACGACAACCGTGACGGCGCCGCCGCCCCCTCGAAGACCGAAGAGTGGGGCCAGGCGTTTATCCTCAACTATCAATCGGGCTTTACCGATGGCACCGTGGGGTTTGGCCTGGACGCCGTCGGCATGCTTGGCGTGACCCTCGACAGCGGCGCCGGCCGCCATGTGGGCAGCTCGATGATCCCCAACGACGACGGCAAGGCCGTCGACAACTGGGCCCGTGGCGGCGCAACGGCCAAGGCGCGTTTCGCCAAGAGCGAACTGCGCTACGGCTACCTGCGTCCAAACCTGCCGATCCTGGTGAGCAACGACGGTCGCCTGTTGCCACAGTCTTTCGAAGGCGGGCAAATCACCAGCAAAGACATCGATAACCTGACCCTGACCGGCGGCCAGTTGCAACACACCACCGGCCGCGGCTCCAGTGATCGCAGCGGCCTGGCGGCAGCGGGCGGTACCCAGGAAAGCAACACGTTCAACTATGCAGGCGCCGATTACCAAGTGACCAAGGACCTGATGGTCCAGTACTACTACGCCAACCTCGAGGATTATTACCAGCAGCACTTCGCCGGGTTGATCCACGTACTGCCGCTCGGTGATTACGGCTCATTGAAAACCGACCTGCGCTACTTCAAGACCACCTCCGACGGCAAAAACAGCAGCGCCGCCGGCCGTGCCGAAGGCTACAAAATCAGTGGGTTTACCAAAAACGGCAACGGTGAAATCGACAACAACACCTGGAGCGCGGCGTTCATCTACTCCCTGGGGCCGCACGCGATTACCGCCGGTTACCAGCAAGTCTCGGATGACAGTAACTTCGCCCAACTCAACCAGGGTGGCCTGGTGAACAAAGGGGAGGGCGGCGCCAGCCTTTACCTCTACACCGACCGCACCGTGCAGACCTTTATCCAGGCGGGCGAGCGTACGGCGTTTGCGCAGTACGCCTACGACTTCGCGTCACTGGGCGTGCCCGGCTTGAAGGCGTCGCTGATGTACTTGAAGGGTGATCACATCCTCACCGCCAGCGGCAACGATGCCAGCGAGTGGGAGCGCGATATCTCGCTGGATTACGTGGTGCAGAGCGGCACGTTCAAGAACGTCGGGTTTGGCTGGCGCAACGGCGTGTCGCGCAGTGAAGTGGCGCGCGACCAGGATCAGAATCGGGTGTTTGTGAGTTATTCGATTCCGTTGCTGTAACGGCACTTCAACCCTAACCCTGTGGCGAGGGAGCTTGCTCCCGATGGGCTGCGCAGCAGACCTGAAAAGGCGGGAGCGCTTCGCACTCCAGCGGGAGCAAGCTCCCTCGCCACAGCAAGCGGCCTCTTCACAGCAGTCTCAGGCCACGCGATTCCTGCCCGCCGCTTTAGCCTCATACAATTGCATATCCGCCCGCTTGAGCAGCGCCGAGGTGTCGCGGTCCGAAGGCTCGGCCACCCCTACGCCGATACTCACGGTCACATGACCGACGGTTGGAAACACCGCCGCTTCCACGGCTACGCGGATTTTCTCGGCGACCACGTCGGGGCTGTCGGGTTCTTCGACTTCGGGCAGCAGCACCGCGAACTCCTCACCACCGTAGCGCGCGACGAAGTCGGTGGCGCGGGTGGTGTTTTTAATCAGGGCGGCCAATTGGCACAGCACGTCGTCGCCGATGGCGTGGCCGTAGCTGTCGTTGACGCGCTTGAAGTAGTCGGCGTCGATCAGCAGCAGGGCGAAGGTACGGCCGGTGCGTTGGAACAGCAGGCTGTTTTCGGCGAGTTTTTCATCGAAGCGGCGACGGTTGTAGACGCCGGTCAATGCATCGTGGGTCGCGAGCTTGAGCAGCTCGGCATTGGCTTGGGTCAGGTCGGCGGTGCGTTGCGCGACGGTGGCTTCCAGGGAGGCATTGGCGTCCTGCAGCTGACGTTCCTTGGACAGTAGGGACTGGGTCATGCCCGTGAGCGAACGGCCTAATTGGGCGATTTCCAGCACGGGGTGTTCCTGGGGGAAGGCTGCGCCAGGTTGATTGTCTTGCACCTGTTTGGCTGACCGCACCAGGCGTTCGATCGGACGGCTGAGGGTGGACGCCAAGTAATAGGCGACGAGCCCGAACACCAAGGCTGCGATCACGCCCAGGAGCAACAGCTTGTACAGCAGCAAGCGCGCCGGTTGCAGCGCGACATCCAGGGGTTGGCGCACCACGATGTACCAGCTCACTTTTGCATTCGACGGGCTGGGTACCGCCACCGAGGCGGTGACGTAGCCGTTGCCGGTGGACCAGCCGGACGGTTTGCCCAGGTTGGCCTGCGGCATCGGCTCACCGGCCAGTACTTGCGGGTAGAGCACTTTGCCGTCGAAGTCGACAATCAGGGCTTCAAGGTCGGGCAGGGCGTCCTTCTGCATCACGGCGGAGTCGACGATTTGCGTGACCCACTGCCAATGCGCATGGGCGCCCAGTACGCCGATGGTTTCACCTTGTGCGTTGCGGATCGGCGCGGCGAAATCGATAAAGCGCAATGGCTCGCCATTCGTGGCCCCCGGCAACAGCTTGGCCAGCAGCACGGCTTCATGGGGATCGCCGGCGTACTCGCCGCGCATCCCCGCCTGGAACCACGGCCGTTGCTGCACCGACTGATTGACCAGCAACCCGTTGACCGCCTGGTGCACCTTGCCCTCGGCGTCGGCCACCCCCATCCACGCATACTCGGCGCGCGATTGGGTGCGCAGTTCCATTAACGTGAGGATATCCGGCGCGTCCAGGTTGCCCTGGCGAAACAGCGGTGCCTTGCTCAGCAACGACACTTCCAGTTGCCGCTCGCGCAGTTGCACGGCCAGCAGCGCCGCCGTGGAACGGGCGGTGCTCAACAGCGTATTGCCGCTGGCCTGCTTCACCTGTTCAGTGGCGATATGGCCCACATAGAAGCCCACGCTCAACAACGTGAGTAACGATAAGCCGGCGAACCAGAGGGTCAGGTGACTGCGCAGGCTGGCTTTGATCATGAGGGCTCATTCGGTTGAGTGTTTTGACCCATGGTATGCGTATTGGATGGGGTGCGGCCAGCGAACGATGGCGTATCACTGGCCGTAAACATGAATAGATCTTGTGATCATCTCAAATTAAATGAGTTTGTCTCATGATGAGTGTGTGCCGACAATGGCTGCCATCAATATCGACATTGGAGTTGTAAGTCATGGCAGTCGCTCATTCCCTCGGATTCCCGCGTATTGGACGCGACCGTGAACTGAAAAAAGCGCAGGAAGCGTTCTGGAAGGGCGAGCTGGATGAAGCCGGCCTGCGTGCCGTTGGCCGTGACCTGCGCAAGACCCATTGGGACCTGCAAAAACAGGCCGGCATTGAACTGCTGCCCGCCGGTGATTTCGCCTGGTACGACCAGGTACTGGCGCACTCGCTGATGTTCGGCGTGATCCCCGAGCGTTTCCGCCCAGCCGATGGCAAAGCCACCCTGCACACCCTGTTCGGCATGGCCCGTGGCGTCAGCGACAGCTGCTGCGGCGGCGCCCACGCCCAGGAAATGACCAAGTGGTTCGACACCAACTACCACTACCTGGTGCCTGAATTCAGCGCTGACCAGCAGTTCCACCTGGGTTGGGAGCAACTGTTCGAAGAAGTGCAGGAAGCCCGCGAATTGGGTCACAACGTCAAGCCCGTCGTCATCGGTCCATTGACTTACCTGTGGTTGGGCAAGGCCAAGGGCGGCGACTTCGACAAGCTTGACCTGTTGGAGCGCCTGCTGCCGTTGTATGGCCAGATCTTCCAACGCCTGGCTGATCTGGGGGTGGAATGGGTGCAGATCGACGAGCCCATCCTGGTGCTCGACCTGCCGCAGGCGTGGAAAAACGCGTTTGAGCGCGCCTACAACCTGATCCAGCGCGACCCGCTGAAAAAGCTGGTGGCCACCTACTTTGGCGGCCTTGAAGAAAACCTCGGTCTGGCCGCCAACCTGCCGGTCGATGGTCTGCACATCGACCTGGTGCGTGCCCCGGACCAGTACCCGACTATTCTCGACCGCTTGCCGGCTTATAAGGTGCTGTCCCTGGGCGTGGTCAACGGCCGTAACGTCTGGCGCTGCGACTTGGAAAAGGCCCTGGCCACCTTGCAGCATGCGCATGAAAAACTAGGGGATCGCCTGTGGGTGGCGCCGTCCTGCTCCTTGCTGCACAGCCCGGTCGACCTGGGCCGTGAAGATAAACTGGATGCCGAGCTCAAGCGCTGGCTGGCATTTGCCGTACAGAAGTGCGCCGAAGTGGCGGTATTGGCCCAAGCAGTCAGCGCGCCCGAGGCGCCCAACGTACTCGCTGCCCTGGCCGAAAGCCGCGCCGTGCAGGCTGCGCGCGCTGCTTCACCGCGTATCCACAAGCCGGCCGTGCAGGCCCGTGTGGCGGCGATCACCGCCAAGGACAGCCAGCGCCAATCGCTGTTTGCCCAGCGTATCGAGCAGCAACGTGCCGGCCTCAACCTGCCGTTGTTCCCGACCACCACCATCGGTTCGTTCCCGCAGACTGCGTCGATCCGTCTGGCGCGCCAGTCGTATAAGGCCGGTAAGTTGAGCGAAGCCGAGTACGTCGAAGCGATGCACAGCGAGATCAAGCACGCGGTTGAAGTGCAGGAAAACCTCGGCCTGGACGTGCTGGTACACGGGGAAGCCGAACGTAACGACATGGTCGAATACTTCGCCGAGCAGTTGGACGGCTATGCGTTCACCCGCTTCGGTTGGGTGCAGAGCTACGGTTCGCGCTGCGTGAAACCGGCGGTGATTTTCGGTGACCTGAGCCGCCCGAACGCGATGACCGTGGAGTGGATCCGTTACGCCCAAGGCCTGACCAGCAAGGTCGTGAAGGGCATGCTCACCGGTCCCGTGACCATGCTGATGTGGTCGTTCCCTCGCGAAGACGTGAGCCGTGAAGTGCAGGCCCGCCAACTGGCCCTGGCGATTCGTGACGAAGTGGTGGACCTGGAAGCCGCCGGCATCAAGATCGTGCAGATCGACGAAGCTGCGTTCCGTGAAGGCCTGCCGTTGCGCCAGGCACAGTGGCAGCACTACCTGGACTGGGCCACCGAAGTGTTCCGCCTGTGCGCCTCGGGCGTGCGCGATGAAACCCAGATCCACACCCACATGTGCTACAGCGAGTTCAACGACGTGATCGAGTCGATCGCGGCAATGGACGCCGACGTGATCACCATCGAGACCTCACGCTCGGACATGGAGTTGCTGGACGCGTTCGAAGCCTTTGCCTACCCGAACGACATCGGCCCGGGCGTCTACGATATCCACTCGCCACGCGTGCCGGATGCCTCGGAGATGGCCAACCTGCTGCGCAAGGCGGCCAAGCGCATTCCAGCTGAGCGGTTGTGGGTGAACCCGGATTGCGGGTTGAAAACCCGTGGCTGGCCGGAGACGGAAGCGGCGTTGATTCACATGGTGACGGCAGCGCGTCAACTGCGGGCTGAACTGGCTTAACGCCTCCTAGAACGGTGTGTACCTGTGGCGAGGGAGCTTGCTCCCGTTGGACTGCGCAGCAGTCCCGGTTTTTTCGAGCAAAGAGCTGGGGCCGCTTCGCGGCCCAACGGGAGCAAGCTCCCTCGCCACAGATTACTTTTTACCCTTTCTACTTCTTAACTGACTGGAGTTAGGGCACGCCCCCTCCCACAGTTGGACGGTGCCGGGTCAGAGGTATTTGAGCCAGGCCAGGTCGCGGCGGCGTGCCTTGAGCGCCGCAAACCAGCGCACCGGTGGATAGAGTGCCAGCGGTAACAGCAGCGCCACCAGCCAGATGGCGCCCATACTGTCGAAGCCGAAGTAGTTGCCGTGATTGAGGCCAAACAGCGCCACGCAGGCGACGTAAAGGACTTTCAACACATACAAGTGCAGCAGGTAGAAGAACATCGGCGCCGCGCCGAACGTGGCCAAGATGCCAATCCAACGTTTTTGTCCCGCGCGTTCAAACGCCAGCAACAGCAACAAGCCGATCCCCAACGTCAGCGCCAGGAACAACAGCGAAGGCGGGTACTTGGTGACGTTGAAAAAGCTCATCAGCGTCTGCACGCCACTGTCATACGCCTGCCAAGGCTTCTCGCCATACCCGTTGGCCGTCCGCAACAGCACGAATCCCACCAACGCCCCCACACCGCCGAGCAACAGATAACGTTGGCGCAGCACCGGCTGCGTGCCATTGGCAAACCACGGGCCCAGGCCGTAACCCAGCGCAATCACGCCAATCCACGGCAGCACCGGGTAGGTAGTGCGCAGTCGCAGCGAATCGCCGACCTCAATCCAACTGCGCTCATGCAGGATCGTCCACGGAATCTGCAAGGCCGAACCCGCCTCGAAGTGCACGCCATCCAACAGGTTGTGCCCGCCAATGATCACCAAAGCCAACCCGATCAACAGCGGGCGCGGCAACCACACCAGCGCGGCCAGCGCGAGCATGCTTACGCCAATCGCCCAGATCACCTGCATATAGATCACGCTGGGCGGCAGTTGGAAGGTCCAGGCGAAGTTGACCAAGGTAAATTCCAGCACCACCAGGAACAACCCGCGCTTGAACAGGAATGCCGACACATCGCGGCGGCCCTGGTATTTCTGGCCGTAGAGCCACGCCGACAACCCCGTGAGCAGCACAAACACCGGCGCGCACAGGTGGGCGAGGGTGCGGCTGACAAACAGCACCGGCTCGGTGCTGTCGATGGTCATCGGGTCGCTGACCTGGCGGTGCAGCAGGAAGGTTTCGCGCACGTGGTCCAGCAGCATGAACAGGATCACCAGGCCGCGCAGGGCGTCGATGGAAAGCAGGCGTTGGCGCAGGGGAACAGCGTCGGTCATGGGCGTGATCACAGTGCAGGACGGAAAAGGGGCGTTATCCTATAACATTAATTTGCGCGTTGCCGCGTTTCGTTGCGCAGATTAGAATGCGATCAATTCTTAATTACTCTCTGGTCCCCGGTGATCTGCATGTCGTCTTCGCTCAATCTGCCTGTCGAGGCGCTGTACTGCGAACACCACGGATGGTTATACCGCTGGCTCGACCGCAAGTTGGGCAACGCCAGCGATGCGGCCGACCTGGCCCACGACACCTTCATGCGCCTGCTCACCCGGCAGCACAGTGCGGGTTTCGGCAGCGAGCCGCGTGCGTTGCTCACCCACATCGCCAAGGGCTTGATGATCGACAGCTGGCGCCGCCAGGAAGTCGAGCGCGCTTATCTGGAAACCATTGCCCACTTGCCGGAGCAGGAGGTGCCGTCGCCGGAAACCCGCTGGCTGATTCTTGAGGCGCTGTACCGCATCGAAGCCATGCTGCGCGATTTGCCGGACAAGACCCGCCAGGCCTTCCTGATGTCGCAGATCGATGGCCTGACGTACGCGCAGATCGCCGAGGAATTGAAGGTGTCGCTGGTCTCGGTCAAACGCTACATGCGCGATGCGTTCCTGGCATGCCTGAGCGTGGCATGAACCCGTCCATCGACCCGCTGATCCTCGGCGAAGCCGCCGACTGGATGGTGCAGTTGCAGTCCGGCAGCGCCACCGACGAAGACCGCCGCGCCATCGCCCAATGGCAGGGCCGCAGCGCCCAGCACGCCCAGGCCTGGCAACGGGCGGAGGCGATCCTGGGCGACTTCAACAGCGTGCCGGGCGCGATTGCCGGCGACACCCTCAAGCGCATCGGCCGCAAGCAATCCCTCGGCCGTCGTCAGGCCCTCGGGCTGTTGCTGCTGGCGGGGCCGGCGACCTGGCTGGCTTATCGGCAAAAGCCGTGGCAGCCGTGGACGGCCGACCAACACACCGCCATCGGCGAGCAACGCCACCTCACTTTGCCCGACGGCACGCGCCTGCTGATCAACACCGCCAGCTCGTTGAACATCTCTTTTACCGATCAGGTGCGACGTATCGAGTTGCTGCAAGGCGAAGTGATGATCACCACCGCCAAGGACCCCGCACCCCGCCATCGTGCGTTTATCGTGCAAACCCGCCACGGCACCGCCCGCGCCCTGGGTACGCATTTCAGCGTTCGAGTGGCAGAGCAGAGCATCCGCGTGGCGGTGCTTGACGGCGCGGTGGAAATGCTCCCGGAGCATGCCCGCCATGGGCTGATCCTCAAGGCCGGTGAGCAAAGCGCATTCGGCAGCGACGGCGTGGCAGCGGTGCAGCCGCTGGAGATCAGCGCAACCACCTGGGAAAACGGCATGCTGCTGGCCCAGCAGATGCGCTTGGCGGACTTGCTCGATGAGCTGGGACGCTACCGTCACGGCGTGTTGCGCTGCCACGACAGCGTGGCCGGGCTGACCGTCTCCGGGGCGTTCCCCTTGCGAGACACCGACGCCAGCCTGCGTCTGTTGCAGGAAACGCTGCCGGTCAAGGTCAGCAGCCTGACTGGCTACTGGGTGACCGTTGAGCCTCGCTGAAATTATTGTCGACCTTTGCTGATACCTTTTTCGTTGTCGCCCGGTGTAGGGGAGAACCCTCAACTTTGCAGCGCGCCGACAGGAATCCCCATGACCTTCACACCGCACCCCATCCGCCCCTTGAAGGCCTTGAGCCTGGCCGTTGCCCTGGCAGCCATCGCACCGTTGCACAGTGCCGTGGCCGCTGACGCGGCGTCGACCAGTGCGGTGCGTAGCTACACCCTTGCGCCGGGGCCGTTGGGCAACGTACTGGCGCAGTTCGCGGCGTTGTCCGGGGTGCCGTTGTCGTTTGATTCCACACTGCTCAATGACCAGCAAAGCGCCGGCTTGCAGGGCCGTTTCACTGCACAAGCGGGCTTCATGCAGTTGTTGCAAGGCAGCGGTTATACCCTGCAAAGCACCGGCACCCACGGCTACACCGTGGTGCCCGAAGCGACGGGCGATGCGTTGCAGCTGGGTGCGACCACCATCAGTGGGGAGAGCGGGGCGCAGGCGGACACCTACGCCGGCGGCCAGGTCGCACGCTCGGCGCGCCTGGGGGTGTTGGGCACTCGTTCGATCAATGACGTGCCGTTCAGCGTGGTCAGCTACACCGCCAAGACCATCGCCGACCAACAGGCGCGCACGGTGGGCGATGTGCTGCTCAATGACGCCTCGGTGCGCCAGTCTTCCGGCTTTGGCAACTTTTCCCAGGTGTTCACTATTCGCGGCCTGCCGCTGAGCACCGATGACATTGCCTTCAACGGCCTGTACGGCGTGCTGCCCCGGCAGATCGTCACCACGGAGGCGTTGGAGCGGGTGGAGTTGTTCAAAGGCCCCAACGCGTTCGTCAATGGCGTGTCGCCAGCGGGCAGCGGCATCGGCGGCAGCGTCAACCTGGTGCCCAAGCGCGCCGAAGACGCGCCCACTCGCAGCGTGACCCTCGACACCACCACCGATGGCCAGCGCGGCGGCCACCTCGACCTGGGCCAGCGGTTTGGCGAAGACAACCGCTTCGGCGCGCGGGTCAACCTGGCCAGGCATGGCGGCGACACGGCCATTGAGGATGAATTCAAAAGCTCGCAACTGGTGGCCGTCGCCCTGGATTACCGTGACGATCGCCTGCGCATTTCCACCGACTTCGGCTACCAGAAAGAGCGCATCAACAACGGTCGCTCGGTGGTCTACCCCAATGGCACCCAAGTGCCGAAGGCGCCGTCAGCCAAGCACAATTACGCCCAGGACTGGAGCTGGTCGGAGCTGGAAGACACCTACGGCATGTTCAATGCCGAATACGATTTGAATGAAAGCTGGACCGCCTATGTGGGCGGCGGCGCCAAGCATACGCGGGAGAATGGCCAGTATTCGTCGCTGTACGTGGGCAATGATGGCAGCGGGCGTGTGGGCTTTTTGTACTCGCCTCACGATGAAGACAACAAGAGCGCCATGGCCGGGTTGAACGGGCATTTCAACACCGGCCTGGTGAGCCATCAGATGAACGTCGGTTTGTCGGGGATCTGGGGCGAGCAGCGTTCGGCCTTCGAGGCGATCCTGCAGGCCAACCGCCGACCGGGCAATCTGTACAACCCGACCCAGATTTCGCGCCCGAGCGTTACTTACTTCGGCAGCGATATCCATGACCCGCGTGTCGTCGGCAAGAATCGCATCAAGAGCGCGGCGGTGTCCGACACCCTGGGCTTTATCGATGATCGCGTGCTGCTGACCCTGGGCGTTCGGCGCCAGACCCTCGAGGTGGATGCATGGAACACCACCACGGGAGCGCGCAACGCCAACTATGCCGAAAGCATCACCACGCCGGTGTACGGCCTGGTGGTCAAACCGTGGGAGCACGTGTCGTTCTATGCCAACCGCATCGAGGGGCTGGCCCAGGGCCCGACGGCGCCATTGAGCAACGTCACCAACCCCGGCGAGGTCTTTGCGCCTAACCGCAGCAAACAGACGGAAGCCGGGGTGAAGCTGGATTGGGACAGCGTTGGCGCCACCTTGGGCGTGTACCGCATCGAGCAGCCGAACAGCTCCACGTCGCGCCTGCCCGGCAATAGCCTGGACACCTTCAGTGTCGACGGTGAGCAGATCAACAAAGGCGTGGAGCTGAACGTTTTCGGCGAACCGGTTGACGGCCTGCGTCTACTGGCCGGCGCTACCTGGATGAACACCGAATTGAAGAACACCTCCAACGGCCTCAGCGACGGTAACCGCGCTGCCGGCGTGCCGCGCTTCCAATACAATGTGGGCGCCGACTGGGACATTCCCGGCCTCCAGGGCGCCGCCGTCAACGCGCGGATGCTGCGCACCGGGGGCGAATACGTCAACGCCACCAACACCCTGAGCATCCCGGCCTGGACCCGCGTCGACCTCGGCGCCCGGTATGGCTTCAAGGCCGACGACAAGTACATCACCCTGCGCGCCAACGTCGAGAACGTGGCGAACAAGGCCTATTGGGCGTCGGCGTCGACGGCCAATAACTACCTGACCCAGGGCGAGCCGCGCACCGTCAAGCTCTCGGCAACAGTGGACTTCTGATCGGTAACCACGCTTGTCTCTGGCTGGCGGGCTTGTTGTGGTGAGCGGGGCAAGCCCGCTCACCACAATTGACACCGGGTTTCTGCTACCGTCGAGGGATTCGATTGAGAGTAGGTAGCGACAATGAGCAATGACACCCCGCACTCCGTCATCGACTTCTGGAAAAACGCCGGCCCCAAACGCTGGTTCGCATTGCGTGCATTCTGCTACCTGCCCTTCGAACATTCGGAAGACCCGGCGGATCAGCAGCGCTCTCTTGTTCTCAACCAGCCACTGGGCGCCACTACCTACCATTGGGCCAAGGAACATGCCGAGATCATCCAGCGGTTCGGGCGTTTTCCCATCATAATGAGGTGCTGGCTCGGGCGACCTCAGACGAAGAGCGCGCTTTCCTGAGCAAGGGCGGGTTTGCGGGCTAGCCCGGTATTCCGCCGAGGAATGCCCCCATAAAAACAGCGCATTGTCTTTCTGGCGGCACATCTCGTAGCGTGGTGCTCCCTTCAAGGAGATTCGTCATGAGCCAGCGTCCGTTGCGTCTGTATGTTGATCATCTGTACACCAGCCCCTACGCCATGTCGGTGTTTGTCGCCCTGCGGGAAAAAGGCCTGGCGTTCGACACGCTCACCCTGGACCTGGATGCCGCGCAACAGCACGCGGCCGACTTCGCCCACCTGTCCCTGACTCAGCGCGTCCCCACGTTGGTAGAAAGCGATTTTGCGCTCTCCGAGTCTTCAGCAATCACCGAGTACCTGGAGCAGGTTTATCCCGAGACCCCGGTGTACCCGGCCGACCCCCAGCAGCGGGCGAGGGCGCGCCAGGTGCAGGCGTGGCTGCGCAGCGATTTGTTGCCGATTCGGCAGGAGCGCTCGACCCTGGTGGTGTTCTACGGGCAGAAGATGCCCCCACTGAGCGCCGAGGCTGAAGCGGCGGCCGCCAAATTGATCAGTGCGGCGCAAGCGCTGCTGGCGAATAATCCGCCCTACCTGTTCGGTGAGTGGTCCATCGCGGACGTGGACCTGGCGGTGATGCTCAATCGCCTGATCCTCAACGGCGACCACGTGCCTGCCGAGCTGGTGGAGTACGCGCAGCGTCAGTGGCAGCGGCCGTCGGTACAGGCGTGGGTCAATCAACAACGCCCTGCGCTGTAGCCTGTTCAGTGATGTGCACGACGCGGCGGTCCAGGTCCTCCCAGTCGGCCATGCCCAGCACCCGCGTGGTGTTCAGGCCACGCAGGTAGCCGCGTAATTGCTGGGCGCTGGCGTTGATTTGATCAGCGCCCGCGGCCTCATCCTGCAGCACGTCTTCATAGTCGACCAGGTAATCGGCGACGCGCTCGCGAAACTCCGGTAGGACGGCTTCGCGGATGCGGTCGAAGGTTTTCTGGTGAGGCTTCATAGCGTGGTCCTTATAGGTTTTATGGGTGCACTATCGGTTCAGATAATAGTCACCATCACGGATCGCAAGTTCTGTTTTTGCAGGAAAAGCGGAAAAATCACCCCATCGAAACGCTGTTCAAGGAAATGCGCGATGAGGACGTTTATTCAGCTTGTCTTAATGATGTTGATGCTTGGCACGGTCGCGATCAACAACGCGGCAAGTGCCGATGATCTGCGTTCGGGCCATTTGCTCCCTCTCGGCGCTAGCGTAGAATCCCTGCAGCACGCGCAGTCGGTGGGTGTGTTGTTAAGCGATAACACCCGCGACAACCTCAGCTACCTTGAACGCTACCACGACATGGCCTTGAATGGCGCCAAGGATGCCCTCGACGGACGCATCCGCCAGGCGTTCGTCAACAGCTCCGACCCGGAACTGGCCATCGACTGGTTGATGAGTTCGCTGCAAGGCACTTTTTTGTCGGTGACGGTCTACGACAGCCTGGATGCCTTGGTGCAGGCTCACCCCGATGTGGTGGTGATGCTCGACACCCATAACCAACTGCTGACCCAGCGTAACGACCAGGTCGAGGCGCGGTTTATTGCGCGGTTCTACGACGCGAACCTGCAATACATCGCCAAGGCCGAAGGCTCGGTGCATAAGCAGGTGCCGTCGGTGTGGGTACATGACAAGGCTGCACCGGAAATTGCCGCACAGATCGAGCAGCAGCGGGATGTGCAGCTCGATGCCTTGAAGCAGTTCGATGTGTCGCTCAAGGCGCTGCTTCGCGCTGGATAGTGGGCGGCTTGATGTGAACCTTTATTTTTATTGTCAGGAATTTTTCATGCGCTCTTTTTTCGCCCCGGCCTTGGCCTTTGCTTCCTTGTGGCTGGCCGGTTGTGTGTCCGCCCCCAACGCCCCGACCCTGACCCTGCAAACCAGCAAGGGGCCTGAAGCCTATGTGCAGTGCGTGCTGCCCAAGCTGGAAAAACATGGGATCACCTCGACCGTGACGCAGAACTCGCGCCACGCCAAGGTGGTGTTGACCAGCAAGATTGCGGCCGATGATGTGCTGGAAGTCTATAAGTCCCAGGATGGCGGCAAGGTGTTTCTGTATGAGCGCAAGCCGCTGGCGTCGGCGATCAAGCCGTCGCGGTTGGAGCAGGCGGCGCAGGAATGCATGTGATTCCAGGCAATACATAGCCAATGTGGGACAGGGGGGCTCCTGATGGCGGTGTGTCAGTCGACTCATGCTGGGTACGACGCTGGCCCTGTGGCGAGGGAGCTTGCTCCCGTCGGCGGCCTGACAGCTGACCAGGATGTTGGATCAGCACGAGTACATATCCGTTATTTAGGTCACGGCTGCTATGGGTTCCGCCCTTACGGCGGGTCACTTTTGGAAGAGCGCCAAAAGTAACCAAAAACGCTTCGCCCCAACACTCGGCACCTCGCCTAGGCTCGGTGTGCCCTCACTCCGGCTTGAATCCGTGGGCCGCCGCCACGCGCCATCCATGGCGCGGGGCGGCTAACCCGGCGTCCTGCCGGGTTACCCACGGATTCAAGCCTGCGTTCGGCCAGCGTGTTTGACGGGGCGCCTCAGATCAAGATCAAAAGCAAGAGCACGGCGGCCTGGTAGCCGACCTGAGTGGTGTAGATCAAAAGCAGGGCTGATTGATCTCTCGGCCTAGAGTGGCGGGCTTGGAGCTGGCCGGTTTTTTACTGTCGATCTCGGTTGAGTGTGGGAGGGGGCTTGCCCCCGATGGCGGTGGGGCAGTCATAGGTGCAGTAGCTGAAACACTGCTATCGGGAGCAAGTCTCCTCCCACAGTTTGATTCAGATAGGGATCAGGGTTTGGCTTCGTTACTGAAACTGTTGACTGTCGTGACCAACCCTTGCGCCGCCAACGCCACCAACTCCCCACCTTTCTCCACCGTTGCCAGCGCCGGGTCCGAGCCCATGCGCCCGTCGGGGAAGCGTGCGCGGAAGTCCAGTGCTTCACGGATCGGCCCGGTGTTGGCGATTTGCGGCGAGTAGTCGGCGGTCTTGATCGACTCCGGGTACGCCCATTGCGTAACCGCAATCTCCGATGGCGTGGCATGGCTGCCGTGGCCCACCGGGAATTGGCGTTGGGCCAGGTCGGTCACGCCTTCCAGGTCCCACCAGTTCACCAGCTTCAGCGCGAACCCGGCCGGCCGGCGGGCGAAACTGGCTTCGGCGTATAGCTCGGAAAACGCCGCTTCAATGGTGGCGATATTGCCGCCATGGCCGTTCAGAAACAGAATCTTCTCGAAACCATGCCCGGCCAGCGAGCGCACCCAGTCGCCGATTGCGGCGATGAAGGTGGAAGGGCGCAGGGAAATGGTGCCGGGAAAGCCCAGGTGGTGCTGGGCCATGCCGATATTGAAGGTCGGGCCGATCAGGATGTCCGCGTGCTGCTGTGCTTCATGGGCGATGATTTCCGGGCACATCCAGTCGGTGCCGAGCAGGCCGGTGGGGCCATGCTGCTCGTTGGAACCGATGGGGATTACCACCGTGCGGCTGCGTTCCAGAAACTGGCCGATCTCGATCCAGGTGGATTGATGTAGAAGCATGCGTGGCTCTCTTTTTTATCGATGGGAACAGGCTATCCGCCACGGATTGTACGACTACTCGCCACCTGTTGGGGTTTGCAATTGAGGTACGTCGAGGACTTCAACCAGCGCTGGTCGGGGTACCACGAAAACATGAACTGCCCATCCTTGAGCTTATCCACCACCTGGCGCGCCACCTGCGGGCGCACGGCGGGGCAGCCCTGGCTGCGGCCGATACGGCCTTCGCGCTTGCTCCACAGCGGGCTGACGTAGTCGGCGGCGTGGATGACCAGGGCGCGGTCGCGTGCCTGGTCGTTGAAGCCTGGCTCGAGGCCATCCATGCGCAACGAGTAGCCGTGGGTGCCCAGGTAACTCTCCTGGGTGCGGAACAGGCCCAGGCTTGATTGGTGGCTGCCTTCGCGATTGGAGAACTGGGTGGCGAAGTTTTCCCCGGAGTTGGCACCGTGGGCGACCAGGTCGCGCAGCACCAGGGTCTTCTTGCGCAAATCGAAGATCCACAGCCGACGGGCGGTCGAGGGCTGTGAATAGTCAATAACCGCTAGGCGCTCGGAACGTTCCTCGCCATTACTGACGGCACACTGCATGGCGCTCAGGGCGCTTTTCAGTACAGTGGGATTGAGTTCTGGAGCCGAGCGCGCCAGGCTGCTATATAAGTTAGGAGGAATCCCATTGGCCGCGAGCGCAGAATTGCTCAACGTAACCAGGGACAAGGCGATCAGGCCTAAGCGATACAATAAAGTCAGCATCTACAGTACATCCCCCCGCTGTGGATTGGAGCTAAGCCAATTGTTCAAAAAACACGCATGTTACTTGAGCATTTGCCTGCTCGTTGCACCACTGGTCGCGACAGCCGATGAGCCTTTGCCCGTCGCACCCCCGGCCCTGGTCAATACCGCCCCCGTGCAACAGGCGTTGGCCCAACTGCCCAGCGTCTGCCCCAGCCTCGCGCCGCAGATCGACGGCGCCGCCCAAGCGCGTCTGCAAGCCTTTTATCAGCAGCAGGGTGATGAGCCGCTGTGGTCTGCCGACGAACGCCGGCAAGCCCTGGAAACACAGTTGCTGATGCTCGCCGATGACGGCCTGGACCCCACCCACTATAGCCTGCCTGCGCTGGATGCCACGACCAACGTGCTGTGCAGCGATATCGCTACCAGCCAGCATTACCTGCAAGCGCTCTGGGACCTGCACTACGGACGTCTTCAGCAATCGCGTTTCGAACCGTTGTGGCATTCGCAGCCGCCCACCCGTGACCCCAACACTGAAGTGCTGGCCTTTGCCGCCGCGGGCCTGCAAGACATGGCCCAGGCATTCGACCAGGCACGTCCCAGCGCCGACTTATACCGCAGCCTGCGCAACGCCTATGCCACTGTGCGCCAGCAGCCGTTGCCGCATTGGGACCCGGTCGGCAGTGGCCCGCTGTTGCGCCCCGGCATGGAAGACCCGCGTGTACCGGAGCTGGCACGGCGCTTGATCAGCGGCGGCTACCTGGCCACGGCGTCGAGCGGCAAGCAATACCACGATGAGTTGGTCAAGGCGGTAAAGGCCTTCCAGCTCAGCCACTCCTTGCAAGCCGATGGCGTGATCGGCGCGGGCACTGTGGCCGAACTGAATATCAGCCCGGCGATGCGCCGAGAACAGCTGCGCATCAACCTTGAGCGCTTCCGCTGGCTGGCCCAGGACCTGGAGCCCGAAGGCGTATTGGTCAACGTAGCCGCCGCGCAACTGAGCGTGTACCAGAGCGGCATCCCCGTGTGGCAGACCCGCCTGCAAGTCGGCCGCGCCGAACGCCAGACGCCGCTGCTCAAATCGCGCATCACCCGGCTGACCCTCAACCCGACGTGGACCATCCCGCCTACCATCATGCGCGAGGACAAACTCCCGGCCATCCGCCTCAACCCCGAATACCTGCGCCAACAAAACCTGCAAGTGCTTGATGCCGAAGGCCACCCGCTGGCCCCCGAACAAATCGACTGGGCGCGTCCCGGCAATATCCTGCTGCGCCAGGAAGCCGGTCCGCGTAACCCGCTGGGCAAGATCGTCATGCGCTTCCCCAACCCGTACTCGGTGTACCTGCACGACACGCCGAGCCAGCCCCTGTTTACCAAAGGGCCGCGGGCGTTCAGCTCGGGGTGTGTGAGGGTCGAGCAACCGCTGCTGCTGCGCGATTTACTGGTGAGCCCGGCCGAACGCGCGCGCACCGATGAGTTGCTGGCCACCGGAGTGACCCATGAGTTCAGGCTGGCCACGCCGGTGCCGGTGCTGTTGGGCTACTGGACGGTTGAGGTCGACCGCCAGGGCGGCTTGGTGTACGCCCCGGATATTTACGCGCGCGATCTGGTGTTGATGAAGGCTATGGGGAGTTTGCTCTGAGGTTCGCCAGCGTCATTGCGACAGCCTCATCTAGGGTCATGAGGGCGGTGTCGACCGTCAGCGGCACCTCGTCCCACGCCTCGAACTCATGCGCCAGGACGGACTGCCAAGTGGGAGGCGTCAGGCCGGGAATATCTGCTTTTCGGGTTGCCACCCGCCGTTGATGTTCCTGGCGGTCAGAGCAAATCACCAGAATATCCGTCAACTCGACCGCTGCCATTGCCGCCACAGCCTTCCACGCATCCCGGCTTTCCTTGACCGGGTTCACACAGTCGGCCACCACGCAGTGGCCCAGTCGCAGATTGCTCAACGCCAGTGCGTTTGCCACGCTGTAGCCGCTGGCCCCGACATCGCCGGCCAGCACGGCGGCATCGCGTATCGCCTGTTCAATCACATCGATACGCAGGTAAACCGCACCGGTCCGGTGTGCCAGTTCACGGGCTATTGTGGTCTTGCCGGTGCCGGGCAGTCCGCTGAAGACAATTAGCATGGGGGGCTCTCGATAAAGGCGTGCGCGTTCAGAGTATCCTTCAGTTCCCCCACGAGTCGACCACAGGACAGCCCATGCTTTTGCCGTTCGTAAAGATGCACGCCCACGGCGACGACTTCATCATCATTGATCGCCGTGGCTTGGACGATCCGATCACCGCGGCCATTGCCCGTCAGTTGGGTAACCGTCACACCGGTATCGGCTTCAACCAATTGGCCGTTGTGTACGATTGTGAAGAGGCGGCCGCACGTATCAGCTTCTGGAACGCCAACGGCACGCCGCTGGCCACTTGCGGCAGCGCCACCCGTGGCGTGGCCGATCGGTTGATGCATGAAACCGGCACGGGTTCGATCGTGCTGCGTACCGACCGCGGCCTGCTGACCTGCGTGCGTGCGCCGGGGCGGCAAGTGTCGGTGGACATGGGCGAGCCCTCGCTGGAGTGGGCGGCCGTGCCTCTGTCCACCGCGATGGACACCCTGACATTGCCTGTCGAAGGCAGCCCGGCGGCGTGCAGCATGGGCAACCCCCACTGTACATTTTTCGTCGATGACATCGCGGCTGTCGACGTAGCAGGCCTGGGCCCGGCGCTGGAAGTTCACCCGCTGTTCCCGGCCAGGACCAATGTGCATTTCGTGCAAGTGCTCGACCGTAGCCATATCCGCCTGCGCATCTGGGAGCGCGGTGGCGGTGTGGCGTTGGGGTCGGGGTCGTGCTGCTGTGGGGCGGTGGTCAACGGGATCCGGCGCGGGCTGCTGGATACCACGGTGCAGGTGCAGTGCGACGGCGGCACGGTGACCGTGCATTGGACGGGCGAGGGCGGTGTGGTATTGACCGGCAGTGTGGAGCCGGTGATGCAGGGCAGCGCCTACGTGCCTTGAAATATCACGGTAAAGGTGGTGCCGCCGGTTGCACAGGAAGTCACCGCCACATCCCCACCGTGTACCTTGGCCAACTCGCGCACGATATACAGGCCCAGGCCCACGCTGCGCACATCGCTGCCCTGGTCGGTGCCGCGGGTCATGGGCTCGAACAGCCCGGCCAATAAGGCCTCCGGTATGGCTGCGCCGTGGTTGTGCACTGACACTTCGCAGCGGCCTTCGCCCAGGCGCGAGGTAATACTGATCGGCCGTTGCAAATCGCCATAAGCCACGCTGTTGGCCACCAGGTTGCCGATGATCTGTTGCACGCGGTCTGCGTCCAAATGGGCGTTGCCGCTGCCAATCGCGTGGTGCTCCAACGTCGCCTTGGGGAACGCCACGCGCAGTTCATCCACGGTGCGATGAATCACGCTATGCAAATCCATGGAGGTGGCCTTGATGACGATGCCCTGGCCGACCCGCGCCTGGGTGAAGTCCAGCAGATCGGCGATCATGCGCTGGGCACGCTCGGACGACTGGCCAATATGCCCGAGCAACTGCTGCTCCTTGGGCGTGCGCTCACCGCGACTGAGGAAGTCGGACGCCATACGAATGGCCGTGAGTGGGTTTTTCAGGTCATGACTGACAATCGCCACCATCTGCTCGGCGAACAACGCGCGGCGTTGGGAAATGGTATAGGCCTCGCTCAGTTCGGCCTGGGCTTGCTTCAAGGCGAGTTCGGCGGCGGTTTTTTCCTGCAACAACGCTTCGGCCAGGTTGCGCGCGTTGAGCAGCTCGCGTTCGTACTTGTCGCGGTCGGTGGTGCCGAACAGGGCCAGGTCGTACACCACGGCGTCGGCGTGTTCACGCTTGATGCCGTTGAGCAGCACGGTGACCTTATGCCCGTCATGGTGCAGCATATCGAGCTTCACTTCGGTGACGCTGCCATGCATGCGCAACATGGGCGCCAGGTGCGTCTGGTGGAAAATGCGCCCGCCCATGGTCAGCAAATCCTGGAAACGCTTGCCGCACAGCGCGGTAGTGCTGAACCCCAGCCACTCGCTGAAGCGCGCATTGGCTTGCAGGATCATGCCGTCTTCCGAGGTGACGGCCAGGGCGCAGGCCGCGCTGTCGAACAGGTCAGCTTGCACGTGCAGCCGCCCAAGGGGCCAGGAAACTGTCCATGGCCGTAGCGCAGGCCTGTGGCGCGCTCATGTGCGGGCAATGGCCGATGTTGTCCACCAGGCAATAGCTGCTGTTGGGCAGCACGCGGTGCAGGTATTCGCCTACGGCCACTGGGGCGATTAGGTCATCGGTCGATTGCAGGATCAGCACCGGGGTCGCCAGGCCGATCACGTCCTGGCGGTTATCCGACATAAACGTGACCCGCGCGAATTGCTTGGCGATCTCGGGTTCAGTGCGGCAGAAACTCTCGGTCAACTCTACACCCAGCGCCGATTGACCTTGCGCGCCCATAATCACCGGGGCCATGGCGCTTGACCAGCCGAGGTAGTTACTGTCGAGGGTATCGAGTAAGTCGTCGATATCGCTGTGCTTGAAACCACCGATGTACCCGTCGTCATCGATATAGCGCGGCGACGGCCCGATCATGACATGGGCCGCGACTCGGCCCGGAGCCAGGCGGTCGGCGAGGGCACCGATCATCGCGCTCACCGAATGCCCCACCAGGATCACGGGGCCGACGGCATAGGCATCGATAATGTCATTGAGGTCCCGGGCATAACCGTCCAGCGTGCTGTACTTGGCCTTGTCGAAGGCACTCAGGTCAGACAGGCCCGCGCCTACCAGGTCATACATCACGACGCGAAAGCGTTCCAGGAAGTGCGGCGCCAGGTAGTTCCACATGGCCTGGTTGCAACCGAACCCGTGGGAAAACACCAGGGTCGAGGTCCCGGAGCCCATCACGCTGACATTGTTACGATGGAGTAGGTCCATGGGCTTCCCGGTTATGGCGTATTGCTATGCGTGCGGGCAGTTTAGATAGTCAAACGCTTTGGGTCACGCGTTATAGCGCCGATAAGGTAAAGTCGGCGCCTTCAGGAAGAAACCTCAGGTAACAAAACATGATGCAGCGTGTGCGGCAATCCGTCTTGAGTCTGCTGGTGTTGATCAGCCTGCTTGCCACCGTCCACGCGGATACGTCACCTATCGGTGTAGCCCTCGACCAACGGGTGATTGACCTCACCAACACGCTGGATGCAGGCACCACCACCCGTCTGAAAAACCAGCTTGCCGACGTTGAACAGCGCAAAGGCGCACAAGTCGCCGTACTGCTGGTACCCAGCACCGGTGGCGCGAGCATTGAGGACTATGCCAACCAACTGTTTCGCGCGTGGAAGCTAGGGCGCAAGGACGTCAACGACGGCATCCTGCTGGTTGTTGCCAAGCACGACCGCAAGGTGCGCATCGAAGTGGGTTACGGCCTGGAAGGCACCGTCACCGATTTGCTGGCTCACCGCATCATCGAAGAACACATCACCCCGGCGTTTCGCCAGGGTGACTATGCGGGTGGTGTGGTCCAAGGCGTCAATGACCTGGTCGTGCTGGTGGACGGCGGTGAATTGCCCCCGGTTGCGGGCCCTGCGTTCAATCCCCAGACGATTACCGTATTGCTGGCGTTCATCGTCGGGGCGATTGGCGGTGTCCTGATCGCCGCCGGCAAGTTGCAGTGGCGCCGTGCCTTGATTGCCACCGTGGCAGTCACGGTGCTGCTGGCTATTTTTGGCGGCGGCCGTGACTGGCTGGTGTTTCTGCTGGTGCTGCCCCTGACGCTGCTGATCGGCGGCGCAACATTCGGCGCATTGTGGCTGGCGCGTGGGGTGTTTTACTGCGTGTTAGGACTGCTGGCGTATGTCGTCGCGGTGCTGGTAGTGAACCACTTCGTTGAAGTCAACTTGGTCCATTGGCTGGCATGGCCGTTTGGTGGTGCCTTGGTGTTGGGGCTGTACGTAGGGCTGTTTTTCGTTATCCGCGAGTCCTTAAGAAAAAGCCCGCGCTTCTTCATCGTGCGTGTTCTGGCGGTGTTGGCGATTTACGCGGGGGTGGGTGTTTTGCTCGGGCATGGTTATCAAGGTTGGTTACTGGCGATACCGGCCGCGTCAATCGTGGCGTTTATCGTGTTTGTCCAGAGCATCTCCAATGGGGGCTCGGGCTCGGGTGGCGGTTCCGGTTCAAGCTCCAGCGGCTCCAGTTCCAGTAGCAGTTCATCGGGAGGAGGCGGTTCCAGTGGCGGCGGCGGGGCGTCCGGGAGCTGGTAAAACCGTGAGCGCGGCGTTTAGCCAAACCCTCTCTTGAAGCTCAAACGTATGTAAAACGGCTCGATTCCTTCAACGCCGGTTGTTCAGGCCAGGACGATGTAGTCGTTCTGCTGCAGGATTGGCCGGTGCGGGCCCTGCACCAGGTGGACATATCGACCGTCCACCAGGTCGATGGGCAGGCAGTCGTCGAGGTCCAATACCCCATCGGTGTGGGCCTGGGACCAATGGCGCAGCATCTGTTGCTTGCCCTGGCGGGTGGCCTCCTGTTTATTGCGCGCCACCACCAACAGGTAGTGGTGGGCTTCGCCAAAGCTGTTGGCTTCATAACCGCCGAGGTTGAGGAAGTACAGGTGATGCGCGCCGGCGGCAGGCGCCAGCGGGCTGAACTCGACTTTCCAGCCGTCAACGCCATCCACCCCCATCCACGCATCGATATGCACACCCTTGGGGCTGCCGAACCAGCCGTCACGCAATTGCGGGTAGGTAGCCTCCAGCGTGTCCGCCACAGCAAACACCACATCGTGGACTTCGATTTTCGCCCGTGGGTGCTTGCCCCCGAGCATAACGACAAACAGCATTGCAGGTCCTTCCTGGCATCTTGGCAGAGGGTAACCATACTTCGATTGAACCCTTTTGTCCGGCCAATGCCACACTGTTAATCCGCGAACTCATCAGGAGATTGTCATGCGTACCATTGATCTGGCGGGCGTCCCCGTTCCTGTCATCGGCCAGGGGACCTGGCGCATGGGCGAGAACCCCGACCAGCAGCGCGCCGAAGTCGCGGCGCTGCAACTGGGTATCGATGAGGGCATGACCCTGATCGATACCGCCGAAATGTACGGTGAGGGCGGCGCCGAAACGGTTGTGGGCGAAGCCATCCGTGGCAGGCGCGACCAAGTCTTCCTGGTGAGCAAGGTCTACCCGCACAACGCCAGCCACAAGGGCGTGCCTCGTGCCTGTGAAGCGAGCCTCCAGCGCCTGGGTACCGACTATATCGATCTGTATCTGTTGCACTGGCGCGGCCAATATCCCCTTGAAGAAACCGTCGAGGCCTTCGAGCGCCTGCGCGAAGCCGGCAAGATCGGCCGCTGGGGCGTCTCCAATTTCGATGTGGCCGACCTGCAGGAACTCGCCTCTCCGGCGTGCGCCACCAACCAGGTGCTCTACAACATCGAAGAGCGCGGCATCGAATTCGACCTGCTGCCCTGGTGGCAACAGCATCACTTGCCCTTGATGGCGTACTGCCCGATCGCTCAGGGTGGCGAGCTGTTGGCCAGCCCGACCCTGAAGCAGATCGCCCATCGCCACGAGGTGACACCGGCCCAGGTTTCCCTGGCCTGGGTATTGCGCCAGGACGGTGTGATCGCGATCCCCAAGGCGGTCACCCCGGAACACGTGCGACTCAACGCAGCCGCAGCCAAACTCGTGCTGGATGAACACGACCTGGATGCTATCGATCGCGTGTTTGGCGCACCCAAGCGCAAGCACCCGTTGGCGATGGTGTAGCGGGATGGCAGGTACGGCGCCTTCCCTGGCGCCGTACCTGCGTTAAAGCGGTTTAGCCCGCTACCGGGCTGCGCCAGTCATCCGACCCGGAAGTGCCGGACACTTCGTGGGTCCATACGATCTTGCGATAGGTGAAGTACACATCTTCCAAGTGGGTGAAATGGGCGTTGTCCGGATCCTGGCAGTTGGGCATGCGCGACTGGATGTCGACGATGGTTGCCCCCTCCAGTTCAATCGTGAAGTAGTGCTCCTGGGTGCCGGCCGACGAGGTGCGTAACCATTCGAGCCGGCACTTGACCTCTTCGCCGCTGGTCAACGCGCTGAACAGCAAGGGCGAGGACTTATCGAACACTTTGCTGATCATCAACGGTTTATGGACCCTTTGGCCTGTTGGCTGGCCGGATTGTGGGTCGCGCGGGATGATCACTTGATGAGCAAAAGCCTGGACCAGAATCTGATCCTCATGGCCCTCCTGGTAAATATTACCTACCGAGTCCTGGGTAAACGTGCCTGCCGTAATCAAACCTTGTTTGACACCGGTGATGGAAAGATACGCGGGTGTTGGCATGACGGGTTTCCTTGCCTGATTGATGAGGTAGTTCCAACCGACAATTGCATCGGCTGGGCAAGTGCCTATAACAAGAAACGTGCCTGAAAGTGTTGGGCGCAATAAAACAAGGGTGTTGCATTCTATAAGTTCGGATTTTCATTGTGATGAGGCAGGATTTGTGGGGTTGGTTAAGTATTTGATTGCGCAACGGTGCGCATTTAATTGCTCAGTTAAGTTGTTTTGTAACTGTTGAGGTGGGTGGGGATATCGGGTGTTTATGTGGGGGGTGAGTGCGCAAAATGCTGCGCATTCCAAGCTTTTAGGTGTTTGTAGGAAAAGGATTAAGTGTGGTTCCGTCGCTTGCTGAATGTTTTAGGCATGGCTAAGGTTCGTGAGCTTCGCAGGAATTCCAGCGATGCGAAGATGACTTTCTGAGGCGCACATTAAATGCGCTTAGTTGGTATTCTTTGGACTTATTGTCTTGTTTTTTCTTGTTTAGTTGCGTGCGGTGCCAAATGGCTTATTCGGACAAGCTGTATGATTATTACCTTGAACTTGCACGGTCGCCCTGCATGCCAACAAGTTTTGCGGGCAGTGATATGCGCTTTTCGAGTGAATATGAGGTCCTGGAGTTCGAGCTTGCCAAGGCACGATCAATTCATGGCAGTGGTCAACCCGATTGGCATAAGGTCCTGGAAGCCGGCGAAATCCTGTTGCGCCAGCAATCCAAGGACCTGCGGGTCGCCGTTTGGCTGACCTGGGCGCTGCACCAGAGGGAATCCTACCCGGGATTGTTGGCCGGGCTCGGGTTGTTGCGCTATTTTTGCGAGCATCATTGGTCTGAGGTCCACCCCGGAAAACCACGCACCCGTGGCGCGGCATTCGGATGGTTGGTGTTGCGCCTTGAGCCCTTGTTCACGCAAAGCCTGCCGCTCCAGAACCAGCAGCCTTTGTTCCAAGCGGTGCTTGAACACCTGATACGCCTCGATGAGCTGTGGGCCGAGCACTTGGGGGATGCCGCGCCAATGTTGTTGCCGATTCGCAGGCAATTGGCTCAGCGATTGGAGCGCGCTGCGCAGGACGACGCCCCGGTCGCAGGGCTGAGTGGTGTCATTGCGCACGTCAAGCAGGCGACCACCCAATTGCTCAAGCCCGAAGCGCGGGTGGACAACGAAAAAGACGCCCACAGGTTGTTGCGCACCTTGCAGGAACAGGCGCGCACGCTGTGCGTATGGTGGTTGCGTCAGAACGCCACCGACCTGCGCGCTTTTCGCCTGAACCGAACATTGACCTGGCTGGCGCTGGCCAATTATCCGGATGCCGACAACGAACGGCTCACCGCCCTGCGTGGGCCCGCTCCCGACAAGCTCAAGCGTTATCAGGAGCGTTTTGCCCAAGGTCATCACGCCGATCTGGTGCTCGAACTTGAAGCCAGTCTCGCCGGTGCGATGTTCTGGTTCGATGGGCTGCACATGCTCTGGGAATGCCTGGAGGCCATGCAGGCCGAGCAGGCCATGACTGAGCTGGAGGTGACCTTCGCTCTGTTGCTGCAACGTTTGCCAAACCTGGCGGAGTTTCGCTTTCACGACGGGGCTCCTTTTGCCGGCCCCGCGACCCGTGACTGGATAGCGCTGCAAGTTACCCGTCACCTGCAAATACCCGAATCGCCTGCATTGATAGTTGATGCCGACGCCGAGCCGTGGGAGATCGCCTTGCAGGCGGTCGCAACCCGCTTACGCAAGGACGGGCTCAAGGCCGCCATCCATGAACTCAAACAAGGCATGTATGCCGCTCGCAGTGATCGCGCACGTTTTTATTGGCGGTTGGCCCAAGCGCGCCTGTGTGTACTGGCGGGCAAGCATGAGCTGGCGAAGATCCAGCTCGAACAGCTGGACCACGAACTGCAACACACAGGCCTGGAGCGCTGGGAGCCGGAGCTGGCCCTTCAAGTGACACAGCTTCTCTACCGCTGCTGCGACCTGTTGCCACAAAACCACGCCGTGCGCGAGCGCAAGGAAGACACCCATCGCAGGCTGTGCCTCTTCGATCTGGAAGCGGTACTTGAATAGGCTTTCGAGCCACTTGAAAAAGGAGAGACACCATGGCCAAAGAAGGTTCGGTAGCCCCCAAGGAACGTATCAATATCACGTTCAAACCCGCCATCGGCGGGGCGCAGGAAGAAGTCGAACTGCCGTTGAAACTATTGGTGCTTGGAGATTTCACCCAGCGTGAGGACGCGCGCAAGCTTGAAGATCGCAAACCCATCGCGATCGACAAAAACACCCTTGATGACGTGCTGGCCAAACAGGCGTTGAGCCTGACGCTGAATGTGCCCAATCGTCTGCAGGAGGATGCGCACGTTGAGGAACTGGCCATTCAGGTACGCATTAACGCCATGAAGGATTTCAATCCCGCGAACCTGGTTGAGCAGGTTCCGGAGTTGCACAAGCTGATGGCGTTGCGCGAGGCACTGATGGCTCTCAAGGGCCCACTGGGCAACACCCCGAGCTTTCGCAAGGCCATCGAACAGGCCCTGGCCGATGACGAGTCCCGCGCGCGGGTACTGGCCGAGCTGGGCCTGGGCAGCCCGGACGCCTGACATTTTCAGTAAAAGGACACTGACCGCATGACCACACCACAACACGCGCTACCGGCACAAACCGCTGATGAATACAGCATCCTCGACAACATCGTTGCCCAGACGCTACTGAGTGCCGATGACGAAGCGTATGGCATTGCCAAACGGGGTGTCTCGGCGTTTATCGAAGAGTTGATCAAGCCGCAGAACCGTGGCGAGCCGGTAAAAAAACGCTTGGTCGACCGGATGATTGCCGAGATCGACACCAAGCTCAGTCTGCAAATGGACGAGATATTGCACCACCCGGACTTTCAGGCCCTGGAAGCGTCCTGGAAAGGGCTGCAGTTGTTGGTCGATCGCACCGACTTTCGCGAAAACATCAAGATCGAACTCTTGAACGTTTCCCGGCAAGACCTGCAGGAAGACTTCGAAGACTCACCGGAAGTGACCCAGTCGGGCTTGTACAAACATATCTACAGTGCAGAATACGGCCAGTTTGGCGGTCAGCCTGTGGGCGCGATCATTGCCAACTATTTTCTGTCGCCCAGCGCGCCTGATGTAAAGCTGATGCAATACGCTTCCAATGTGGCCTGCATGGCGCATGCGCCTTTTATCGCCGCAGCCGGGCCAGCGTTCTTCGGGTTGGAGAGCTTCACCGGCTTACCGGATCTCAAAGATCTGAAGGACCATTTCGAAGGCCCGCAATTTGCCAAATGGCAAAGCTTTCGCCAGAGCGAGGACGCGCGTTACATCGGGTTGACCGTGCCGCGTTTCTTGCTCCGTACGCCTTATGACCCCCTTGAATGCCCGGTCAAGACCTTTGCCTACCAGGAAAACGTGGTCAACAGCCACGAACATTACTTATGGGGCAATACAGCCTACGCCTTTGCCACGCGCCTGACCGACAGCTTCGCGCGCTTTCGCTGGTGCCCGAACATCATCGGCCCGCAAAGCGGTGGCGCGGTAGAAGACTTGCCGTTGCATCACTTCCACAGCATGGGGGAGATTGAAACCAAGATCCCGACCGAAGTGCTGGTTTCCGACCGTCGTGAATACGAACTGGCGCAAGAGGGCTTCATTGCCTTGACGATGCGCAAGGGCAGTGACAACGCCGCGTTCTTCTCTGCCAGCTCGGTACAAAAGCCGAAACACTTCGGCCTCAGCCCCGAGGGCAAGGAAGCCGAGCTGAATTACCGCTTGGGAACACAGTTGCCCTACATGATGGTGGTCAATCGCCTGGCCCATTACCTCAAGGTCCTTCAGCGCGAACAACTGGGTTCATGGAAGGAGCGCACCGACCTGGAGCTGGAGCTCAATAAATGGATTCGCCAGTACGTTGCCGACCAGGAAAACCCCAGTGCCGAAGTGCGCGGGCGGCGCCCCTTGCGCGCAGCACGCATCGTTGTCAGTGATGTCGAGGGCGAGCCTGGCTGGTACCGCGTCAACCTGAGTGTGCGACCGCACTTCAAGTACATGGGGGCGGATTTCACGCTGTCCCTGGTTGGCAAGCTCGATAAAGAATGAGCCGAGGCCAGGCAATGCCCCACTACCAAAGCCTTTTCGAGCGACTCGAGCGTCCGGCGACGACCCAGGCATGTGGCGTGACATCGGTCGCACTCCATCTGGGGAAAATGCTCAGCATCCGTGCGGGCAGTGTGCAGACACTGCCCGACTACGGCTTGCCCGACCTTAATGATATGAATCAGAGCCTGCACGAATCATTGAGTCAGTCGCGCGTGTTGATCGAGCGATTTATCCGCGCCTACGAGCCGCGCTTGAAGCAGGTGCGGGTCAAGACATTGCCACGGGATCATGATCCGTTGGCCCTGGCGTTCGCTATCGAAGCCACACTGGTGATCAAGGGGGCCGAGCAACCCGTGGTGTTTACCGCGCGGTTATGTGATGCCGGTCGGGTAGAGGTCTTGCCGGATGTCCTTTAACCGTTACTACCAAAGCGAGCTCAGTGCGTTACGCCAACTCGGGCGGCGGTTCTCCCAGCGCAACCCGGCGCTCGCGCCTTTTCTTGCGGAGTCCGGCCAGGATCCGGATGTAGAGCGGTTGCTGGAAGGCTTTGCGTTTCTCACTGGCCGCTTGCGCCAGAAGTTGGATGACGAGCTTCCGGAGCTGACGCATTCGTTGATGCATTTGCTCTGGCCCAATTACATGCGACCGATGCCCGCGTTCAGCATCCTGCAGTTTGATCCGTTGAAGCATTCAGGCCCCGGCGTGTGGGTGGCGCGTGATACACCGGTTGAAAGTGCCGCCGTCAATGACGAACGCTGCCGCTTTCGCACCTGTTACGCCACGCAGATTCTGCCGCTGCAACTGAGTGCGCTGGAGTACAGCGCCCACGCAGAGCGAGGGGTGTTGAGCCTGCGTCTGGGCATGAGCGCCGAAGGTAATTTCGGTGAGTTGACCTTCGATCAGCTGCGCCTGCACCTGGCGGGAGACCGCTACATCAGCCAGGCGCTGTACCTGAGCTTATTGCGTCATCTTGAAGGTATCGAGTTGCAGCCTTTGGGCAACGATGGCCTGCCAGTGACAGGGGCCGATGGGCAGGCTATATCCCTGCGGCTGGGGGCTGACCAGGTACAGCCGGTGGGATTCAGCGAGGAACAGGCGTTGATTCCGTATCCGTTGAATACCTTTCGCGGGTATCGCCATCTGCAGGAGTACTTTGCCTTTCCTGACAAGTATCTGTTTGTTGACGTGGGCGGGCTGAGCGCATTGCACAGGCTGCCCGGCGAGTTGCTGAAACAAGTGTGCGGCATGGTGTTGCGCTTCGAATTGCGCAATCCCTGGCGTGAATCCCAACTGCCCACTCTGGATAACGTGAAGCTGTACTGCACGCCCATCGTCAACCTGTTCAAGCATGACGCGGTGCCCATCCGCCTGGACGGCAAGCAGGATGAGTACCTGCTGATTCCCGGCGACTATTCACGAGAGAGCGCCAGTGTATTTTCCGTCGACAGTGTCACGGGGTGGCAGCCTGGAGGGCTTGGCTATCAGACCTACGTCCCTTTCGAATCCTTTGAACATGATGGCGACACCGAGGGATCGGAGGGCCCCCCGAGCTACAGCATTCGCCAACGGCCATCGTCACAGCATGCCGGCCTCGATACCTGGCTTGGGTTTGGTAACGGCCTGAAACTGGAGCCGCAAACACTCTCGATCGAACTGACGTGCACCAATCACAACCTGCCACGAAGGCTGCAGGTCGGTGACATCAACCAGCCTTGCGAGCAGACGCCGCAGGGGGTGTCGTTCCAGAATATCTGCGCACCCACCGCCAGTTTTTCTCCGCCGCTGGACCAGGATTTTCTCTGGCGGCTTATCAGCAATATGTCGCTCAACTACCTGTCATTGAGCGACATAAATGCCTTGAAAGTGATCCTCCAAACCTATGACTTAGCGCGCTACCACGACCGACAGGCACAGAAGGTCAGCGAGAGAAGGTTGGGCGCGATGCGCTCGGTCAGTCACTCAGCCGTCGACCGATTGCACCGTGGCTTGCCGTTTCGGGGGGTACGAATTGACCTGACCGTCGATCCCCAGGGCTTTCTGGGCCAGGGCGAAGTATTTGTATTTGCCTCGGTACTCAACGAATTCTTCGCGCTCTACGCCAGCCTCAATGCCTATCACGAACTAAGAGTCATCAGCACACAAGGAGACGTGTACCTATGGCCACCACGGATGGGGCAGCAGCCCCTGCTTTAACGCAACTGTCTCGGGTTATTCGCGAATACTCGCTGTTCCAGGCGGTACTGCAGGTCGTCAAGCGTCTGCGTGATGCTCATCCGCTGCTGGACGACGACGCGCTGTATGACCTGTTGGAGTTTCAAGCCAACCCAGGCCTGGGGTTTCCCGGCCACGATATTGACCGGGTGGCTTTTTTTGTCGAGCACGGCCAGTTGCGTGCGCGTCTGCGCCTTAACGTGCTGGGCCTGTGTGGTGCAGGGTCGCCGTTGCCCGCGTTTTATGGCGAGCAGGCGTGTGCTGACGGGGCAGGCGGCAACGCTACCCGCGATTTTCTCGATGTGTTTCACCACCGCCTGCAACGGCTGATGCTGCCGATCTGGCGAAAATATCGTTACCGGGCGTGTTTCCAGGCAGGCGCACGTGACGCCTTTTCCGAACAGATGTTTGCGTTGATCGGGTTAAGAGGAGAGCAGATTCGCAGTGCTGCGCAATTGAACTGCAAGC
This sequence comes from Pseudomonas sp. A39, assembly GCF_058145955.1. Classification (NCBI taxonomy): domain Bacteria; kingdom Pseudomonadati; phylum Pseudomonadota; class Gammaproteobacteria; order Pseudomonadales; family Pseudomonadaceae; genus Pseudomonas; species Pseudomonas sp. A39. The sequence goes on along the minus strand of NZ_JBYVMD010000035.1, from coordinate 39,237 downwards.
GGCTCTTGCCTTACCTGGGGTTGCTCAGCCTGCGGGCGCATTCGGCAGCCCTGATCGAGACGGTGCTGCGCTACTACTTCAAGCACAACCGCTTGTTCATCGAGCAATGGGTCCAGCGCCGGGTTGTTATCGCTGACTCACAGCGAAATCGGCTGGGTGCCGCGAACAGCGTGCTTGGCCATGACCACGTACTGGGGGGCCAGGTCGACGATCGCAGCGGCAAGTTCAGGGTGCATCTGCAGGCGTTGGGCTGGCACGCATTCCATGGGTTTCTACCCACTGGCAAGGACTACCCGCAGCTGTGTTCATTGGTGCGGCTGACGGCGCGTGATCCTTTGGAATATGACCTGCGGCTGGTGCTGGCCAAGGACGAGATAAGGCCGCTGCACATTGGCGAACACAACGTCTGCCGGCTGGGCTGGACCAGTTGGCTGGCACATGAATGCGCCGACGGTGTGGTCATTGTGCCGAGCAATGCTCATTAGGGATGAATCGTTATGATGAATGTGGACCTGCAACAACTGATCCAGACATTGACCCCCCGGGCCCGTCGAGACTTGGAGCGTTCGGCCGAACGCTGCGTGACGCGCGGCGGCAGGGAAGTGCTGGTGGAAGACCTGCTGTTGACCCTGCTGGAACATCACGATGGCCTTCTGGCAAGGGCACTGGCGGATGCGGGCCTCGACGCCGGAGAGCTACAAGCCACCCTGCAACCCAAGGGGGAGTCGAGTGCTTCGCGCAATCCGGTTTTTGCCCAGGCACTGGTGCGTTGGCTGCAACAGGCCTTGATGGTTGCTCATTTGGAGCTGCGACAGACTGAAATCGATCACGGCGCCCTGTTGCTGGCGTTGTTACGTCATCCGCTGGAGCATGCAGGCAGTGCCTATCAGGCGTTTTTGAACCGGTTGGATGTCGAGCGTGTGCACGGTTTCGTGTTGAGTCAGGTGGCGGCGACCGATCCTGCGCCTGAGGGCGAATCGCTGCTGGGGCGCTTCACCCATGACCTGACACGCCAGGCCCATGAAGGTCGTATCGACCCGGTGTTGTGTCGTGACGCTGAGATCAGCCAGTTGATCGACATCCTCATGCGCCGGCGCAAGAACAATCCAATACTGGTCGGTGAAGCTGGAGTCGGCAAGACCGCGGTTGTCGAAGGCTTCGCGCTGCGTGTTGCCAGCGCACAGGTGCCGGGCGCTCTCAAGGATGTCCGGGTGCTGACCTTGGACATGGGCCTGCTCCAGGCGGGTGCCAGCATCAAGGGTGAGTTCGAACGACGCCTCAAGGGTGTGATCGATGAGGTGAATGCCTCGGCAAAACCGGTGATCCTGTTTATCGACGAAGCGCATACGCTGGTAGGGGCGGGCGCCCAGGCGGGCACGTCGGATGCCGCCAACCTGCTCAAGCCCGCCCTGGCCCGTGGTGAGCTGCGCACCATCGCTGCCACCACCTGGACGGAATACAAGAAATACTTCGAAAAAGATCCGGCCTTGGCCCGGCGCTTCCAGCCTGTGCTGGTCGGTGAACCGAGTGTCGAGCAAGCGGTTTCGATACTGCGCGGGTTGGTTTCGGTGTATGAGCAAAGCCATGGCGTCTACGTGCGGGACGATGCGGTCGTCGCGGCGGCGCAGATGAGTGCCCGTTACCTGGCCGGGCGGCAGTTACCTGACAAAGCGGTGGATGTGCTCGACACCGCCTGCGCTCGCTTGCGTACCCGTCAAGAGATGGCGCCGGAAGCATTGCAGCGTCTGTACGCGGAACAGGTTGAAAGCGCGCGGCAGCTTCAGGCACTGAGTCGGGATCGCGACTCGGGGCATTCTGTGGATGAGCAGGTCCTGCACGCGCTGAACCAGCGCATGGAGGCGGTGGGCTGCGAATGCGAGCATCTGGAGCAACGCTGGCTTGAACAGCAAAAGACGGCGCAGCAGGTGTGTCCGCGCCTGGTGGCCCAGGTCATCAGTGCCTGGACAGGTATCCCGGTTGAACAACTGGCGCTCGAGCACAGTGAACGGGTCTTGGGCTTTGCCGATGCGCTGCGCTCGCGCATTCTCGGCCAGGAGCAGGCGGTACAAGCCCTGGACCGTTGCCTGCGCGCCGTCGCAGCTGGGCTCAACAAGGCCGAGGCCCCGGTCGGTGTGTTCCTGCTGGTCGGCCCAAGTGGTGTGGGCAAGACTGAAACTGCATTGGCGCTTGGCGACCTGTTGTATGGCGGTGAGCGGTTTGTCACCACCCTCAATATGTCGGAGTTCCAGGAAAAGCACTCGCTGTCTCGATTGATTGGCGCACCGCCCGGTTATGTCGGTTTTGGCGAGGGCGGCGTGCTGACAGAAGCCGTGCGCCAACGTCCGTATTCGGTGGTACTGCTCGATGAAGTCGAGAAGGCCGACCCGGAAGTGTTGAACCTGTTCTACCAGATTTTCGACAAGGGCCTGGCCAATGATGGGGAGGGCCGGGAAATCGACTTTCGCAACACGCTGATCCTGATGACGTCCAACCTGGGCAGCGAGTGCATCGGCCGTTTATGCGCTGGCGACCAGCGACCTGATGTGCACGTGCTGCAAGAGGCGATCCACCCGTTGTTGCGCGGTCACTTCAAGCCTGCGTTGTTGGCGCGGATGCGTGTGGTGCCGTATTACCCGGTCACGGGTGAGATTCTGCATGACTTGGCCAGGCTCAAGCTGGAGCGTCTGGGCCAGCGCTTGCATCTGCGCAAACTGGCCTTCAGCTATACGCCGGAGCTGGTTGCACACATGGCCGAGCGGTGTACCCACGGTGACAGCGGTGCTCGTTACATCGATCAATGGATCGAACTCCATTTGTTGCCGCAAGTGGTGGATAGGCTGCTGGAGGCCATGGCTCAAGGTGAACCCCTGTCACAGGTGCATGCCCGCGTCCAGGGTAATGGCCATCCCATCTGTGAGTTCAGCCAATGAGGGATAGCCGGCTCACTCAGATCCCTCATCCTTTGGCCTGCGCCGATGTGCTGCTCGGCTGGTTTATCCGCCTGGGCATCGAGGGCGACGAAGCCACTTTGCCCAGTCTCTGTGTCGCTGCGGTGGCGCAACTGAGCCAGTGCGAACTCAGCCAATTGTACTGGCGCAATGAGTCCACCGGTCGGCTCGAACTGATCGCCCAGCATTTGCCCGGCGTGTTATGCCCCAGTGACCCGGCCTGCACCCGGGACTTTCAGCATGAGCAAGTGTTGCAGTACGTGCTCAGCCATCAAAGCGCCCTTAGCCTGGAAGATCTAACGGGCAGCGTTTACGAATACGGGTTCCTGCCGGCGATGGCGACACCTTGGCAAGCGTTGTCATGCGTGCCGTTGTTCAATCGAGGCAAAGCCATCAACGGCGTGTTGGTGTGTGCCAGCCAGCGCCGGAAAAACTGGCCGGACCACACCGCCTCCTTGAGCCAACTGGGCAGTTTTACCTTGATGCAACTGGCGTTGCTGCGGTGTAAGCGTTCCGCAGAGGGTGTCGCTCCAACCCATGACGGCACACCATCCCCCGGTGCTGCGTTTGGGTTGATTGGCAGCAGCAAGGCTATGGATGAGACGTATCGCTTGATCGGTAAGGTGCTGAATACGCCCTATACCGTATTGCTGCGGGGCGAGACGGGTACAGGCAAGGAGGTGGTCGCACGAGAGATCCATTCTGCGGGGCCGCGCAAGCGCAAAGCGTTCGTGGTGCAGAACTGCGCGGCATTTCCCGAAGGGCTATTGGAAAGTGAGTTGTTTGGCTACCGCAAAGGTGCATTCACGGGGGCGGAGCGCAACCACACGGGGCTATTTGACACTGCGCATGGTGGCACGCTGCTCCTGGACGAAATCGGCGATATGCCACTGTCGCTGCAGGCCAAGTTGCTGCGGGTTTTGCAGGAAGGAGAAGTACGCCCACTGGGGGCCAGTGAAGCCCACAAGGTCGATGTGCGCATCATCGCCGCGACCCACCGTGACCTCGCCGCAATGGTGGCCCAAGGCAGTTTTCGCGAGGACCTTTACTACAGGCTTGCGCAATTTCCTATCGAGCTGCCGCCGTTGCGTGAGCGCGACGGCGATGTGTTGCTGTTGGCGCGCGAATTTGCACACAAGGCGTCTACTGCGCTTGGGCGTGCGCCGGTGGGGTGGTCCAGTGCAGCTCTGGATCAACTCTCCAGTCACGCCTTTCCCGGCAATGTCCGTGAACTCAAATGCCTGGTGGAGCGTGCGGTACTGCTGTGTGATGACGGCGTGATCCTGCCGGCCCACCTGTCGTTGTCTGCACCCGCGACCAGTGAGTCAGTCGACGCGACGTTGCGCCAACGCCTGGAGCGCGTCGAGCGCGTAGTCCTGATCGATTGCCTGCACAAGAATCGTGGCAATCGCACCCGTACCGCACGTGAGTTGGGCGTCGCACGCCGCACGCTGCTCTACCGCCTGGCGCGTCTGAAGATTCCCGTCGGTGATGCCCGTGAGGAGTGTTGAACGGGCGACGTGTGGGCACCTTACTTTCATGGGAGATACCTGATGTCTTTTCATCCGTGGCGAGCCGTGGTGCTTGCGTTGTGTTTGTTGAGCGGCTGTAACGCCAATTATGTCTTTGATGATGCCGACTACCGTCCATTGGGTGACCCCCAGGCGACCCGTCGTGGGCAGTGAGCAGGGGAGCGCTGCCATGCAATTAGTGTTTGAAGTCTGCAGTACCGCAAGCGGTGTGCTGCCTGTCGGTAAAACGTTTGATCGTATTGGCGGCGTGATCGGCCGTGGGTCGGGGTGTGACTGGATCATCCCTGATGCCAATCGCTTGATTTCCAGTCACCACGGCTTGGTCAGTTACCGGGAAGGCCGTTACTTTCTGACGGACATCAGCAGCAACGGCATCGGCGTGTCAGGCAGCATGGAGCGTCTGTGCAAGGGCCAGGCACGGCTCATCAGTAACGGTGATGTGTACCAACTGGGGGTGCTGGATATCCGTGCCCGCCTGGTGATGGATGCCCGGCAGACGTTTGCGCGGGATGACATGATTCCAGACGATGCGTTCCTGGGGCTTGACCCTGTCCACGCATTGGATCGCGAGCAACGGCGTGGCGATTCATCAGCAGAACTGGACGCCTTGGACACATCAGCGCCGGCGCTGATCCAAGCGCTTTGTCAGGGGCGCGTGGACCGCGATCATTTGGTCGTACCGACATGGGCTGAACCGGTCAAGGACGTCCTATCTCCCGAACCCGTTACCGCTGCATCGGGTGCTTCGCAAGCATTCTGGGCGCAGTTCGCGCAAGCATTGGGCATGCCTATGGACACGCTTGATACACCGGGTCGTGAAGGCCTGGCGATCAAGGTGGCGGGCTTGCTCAGGCAAACCGTCGAAGGGTTGCAGCAAAACCTGAGAACTTGCCACGAGCTCAACAGCGAGATCAACGGGACGCTGGTTGTCCCGGTCCTCAATACCCGTAACCCGTTGAACGATGCTGCCGACACCCAGTCAGCCCTGACGTCGCTGCTGGATGCTTGCGCGCCGGACCAACGCGCTGCCGAGCACGCGGTTGCCCAGACCTGTCGGGACCTGCAAGTTCATCAACTGGCCTTGGTCGTGGCCTGCCGAGCCACCGTACGTGCCGCATTGGCGGCCTTTGCGCCTGGTCACCTGCTGTGTTGCTTCGAGCGCGAGGGCAGGCCAGCCAAGTTGTTTACCGATGGCGCCCATTGGCGGGCGTATCAACGCCACTATCGACGGCTGATGGACGACGATCCCTTGGGCGAGCAGTTGTTACGCAATGATTTTTCCAAAGCCTACGAGGAGCAGGTGCGCCTGGTCTCCACCCTGCACGCCGGGTACCCAGGATGATGCTCATGTATAGAGTCGCTGTTACATCCACGTTGTTAGCGCTGGGCCTGCTGGCGGGTTGCAGCACGCTTTCACCGTTCTCGACCCTGACCAAGCTGGACCTGACGTTGACGGCCAGCGAGGAGGTCAACCCCGATCTTCACGGCCGTCCCTCGCCTGTCGTGGTGCGCCTGCTTGAGCTACGGCACCCGGTGGCTTTTGAAAACGCCGACTTCTTCAGCCTCTACGACCGGGCCGAGCAGACACTGTCCAAGGATTGGCTCAGCAGCGAGGAATGGGAGCTGCGTCCCGGCGAACAGCTGGCGCTCAAACTCAGTGTCGAACCCCGTGGCCGTTATGTCGGGGTGCTGGCGGCCTATCGCGATTTGCCCCATGTGCAATGGCGGCTGGTAGTGCCTGTGGCCCCGAGCCAACTGACCCGTGCCGACCTTGTGCTGGACCAGGCGGGTATCCGGATGGCGGCGCCTCAAACCGACACGGCGGAGCATTGAGATGCAGATCCATAACGTTATCTGGCAGGAAGGCATGCTGCTGAGGCCCCAGCACTTGCAGCACAATGATCGCTACTACCATCGGCAACTCAACCGCAGTCGCCTGTTGAGCAGTGATGCCTGGGGCTTCCTGACCTTGGACGTCGATGTGCAATACCTCAACCTGGGCAAGGTCGTGGTCAACCAGGCCAGTGGCGTATTGCCGGATGGCAGTCTGTTCGAACTGAGCGGCGCCATGGAACCCCTGGTGTTGCAGGTACCTGCCAACGCCGGCAGGCAAGCCGTGTACCTCGCGCTGCCCCTGGCGACGGGCAATCAGGTTGAAGTGCGCAGACAGGAGCAAGGCGATGTGCTGGCACGTTATGTCGCCTGTGAAACGGAGATCGGAGACTCCAATGCCGGCGTGGATTCCCGTTGCCAGATCAACTGTGCACGTCCGGATTTACGCCTGATGCTGGGGGAGCAACCGAGTGATCCTTACTACGTGAAACTCCAGGTCGCCCAGGTCCTGGATTCGACCCATGAAGGCGGCGTGACGCTGGACGTGGATTTTGTGCCGACGTTCATCTATCTCCAGGGCTCGGGGTATGTGTCGTCATGCATCAAGGAAGTGATCAGCCTGCTGGCCACCCGTGGCGATGCGATAGCCGCACGCATCCAGGGTTCCGGCGCGTCGGCGGGGGCGCAGGTCGGCGACTTTCTGATGCTGCAATTGATCAATCGTGCGGAATTGATATTGCGTCATTACCTGGGCCAGGCCCAGGTCCGTCCGGAAGCGTTATATCGGGAGTTGCTGGCGATTCTTGGTGAGCTGTCGACGTTCGCCAATGACAACAAACGTGCGCAATTGGCGACGCACTACCGGCATGGTGATCAAGGGGCGAGCTTTCGCGGGCTGATGGAAGGCCTTCGCACGGTGCTGTCGCTGGTCCTGGAACAGCATGCCATTGAGCTGACGCTGCAGCAGCGCCAGTACGGAGTGCTGGTCTGCCCAGTCAGCGATCTCAAATTACTCGGCGCGGCCACGTTTATTTTGGCGGCCACCGCCCAGTGCGATTCGGAGGAGCTGCGCCATCGCCTGCCGGCCCATCTCAAGATCGGCCCCGTGGAACGCATCCGTGAACTGGTGAACCTGCACCTCGCAGGCATCAAGGTCAAGCCGCTGCCGGTAGCGCCGCGTCAGATCCCGTTCCACGCCGGCAAGACCTATTTCATGCTCGAGCTCAGTCCACGGGACATCACGCAGCTGGAGCAATCCGGTGGTTTCGCCTTCCACGCCAGCGGCGAGTTCGCCGAGCTGGAACTCAACTTCTGGGCTATCAGGAACTGAACACCATGACTATGGACAGTGAATACCCGCAGGATGAAAAAACCGTGCTGCTTGACCGTGAAGGGCTGGGCCCGGTGCGGGGCGCCGTCACGGACTACCCGTCGCCGCCTCGCTTCGAGCAGTTGGAAGACCGCATGATCTATACCGCCCACCTGCAGGGCGCACCGCCATTCAAGATGGGGTCGAATATTGTGTTGGCAGCCGCCTGGGAGCTCTTGTTGCAGGTTGTTCAGCTCAAGGCCGGTCCTGGTCGGGAAAGCCTGCAGGCACTCAATGACCAGCTGTCATCGGGCGTCAACGCGTTTGAGGCGCGTGCCTTGCACCAGGGCGTAGAGAACAGTCAGGTGATGTCGGCGCGTTATGTGCTGTGCAGTGTCATTGATGAGGCTGTGGTCACGACGTCTTGGGGCAGTCGTAGCGACTGGTCGAAGACCAGTCTGCTGAGCCGCTTCCATAACGAAACTTTCGGCGGTGAAAAATTTTTCCAACTGCTGGAGCGATTGTCCCGCGACCCCGTCAAGCATGTGGCCATGCTGGAGCTTATGTACGTGTGCCTGTCGTTGGGTTTCGAAGGTAAATATCGCGTCATGGAGCGGGGGCGGGTGCAGCTTGAAACCCTGCACGATGCGGTGTACCGCCAGATCAGGCATGTGCGCGGTGATCGGCTGCCGGTATGCATTTCGCCGGAAACCGGTAGGGCCTCTCAGGCGCGGATTCGCCTTGTCTCCACCACCTGGGTCGTCATCTGTGTAGTGGCCTGTTTGCTCGCGATGTATTCAGGGTTCGCCTGGATGTTGGGCCAGGAGCGCATGACGGCGCTGCAACCTTTTCAATCTTCGGTGTCAGTCCCGTCTCGGACGCCCTTGTAACGCTGGGAGCTAGGTATGAACGCATTCTTCAAGGGCGCGGGCGCGGTGCTGCGCAAGAGTTGGGTCTGGAGCCTGTTACTGGTGCTCTCGAGTACGCTGTTGGTGTGGTTTTTGGGGCCTTTGCTGGCGGTGGATGACTACCGTTTCTGGCAAAGCCCGACCTCCCGTTTGCTGACCATCTGCGGGTTGTTGCTGCTGTGGGGGCTGGCGATGGTCGTGGTGGGCGCACGCCGCTCCGCTCGGGCCGATCAGCCTGAACACCTCGACCGTCATCAGCGGCAGGCGTTGGTCAACAACGAAATAAGCCACGTACGGGGGCGTTTCAAGGAGGCCCTGCTGACGTTGAAGACCTCTCGTCGCTACGGTGAGCACCGTCAGGGCTGGCGCAATGAACTGCCCTGGTACCTGTTGATTGGCGAGCGGAGCAGCGGCAAGACCTCGTTGTTGGCCGCCAGTGGCCTGCAGGCTCCGCTCGATCGGACCGAAGCGGCGTTCCCAAGTACTGCGGCTTACTGTGACTGGTATTTTGCCGACGAAGCCGTGATGGTCGAGATGGCCGGCCGCTACCTGGACCAGCCTGACCCCGCGGTAGATGGGGCGGGATGGTCGACATTGCTGGGCCTGCTCAAGGCGTGGCGCAGAACACGGCCGCTCAATGGCGTGGTGGTGACGCTGTGCGTCGACACGCTTTTGCGCAGCAGTGAACACGACCTGGAGCTTCACGCGCGTCACGTGCGTACCCGCTTGCAGGATATCCAGCAGACACTGAATGTGGATGTGCCGGTTTACCTGGTATTGACCCAGGCTGATCGGCTGGCTGGGTTTGCCGAGTTCTTTGATGCGCTGCAGGGCGACAGCACCGAAGATGTGCTGGGTGAGCGTCTGGTTGCAGGCCCGGCCGGCACTGATATTGAACAGGTACGCGAAGCATTCGAAGCCCTGCTGCAACGCCTGGGAGCCGAGTTGATCCCGCGCTTGCACCAGGAGCGAAACCTTGAGCGCCGTGGCCGGATGCTGGATTTTCCTCGGCAGGTTGCACGCCTCGGCGACTGTCTGTGCGTGTTTATCGAGGCTGCGTTTTCCGCCCATCGCCATCAGCGTATCAACGGTTTGCGAGGGTTCTACCTGACCGGTGCGAAGAGCGGCGATGTACGTCCCCATTTTGTCCAGGGCCTGTTCAATCGCGTGGTTTTCGCGCAGGCCGATCTTGCCGGGTTGCATACGCCGGAGCGTCGGCGCCTACGTCGACGCCATGGGTTATTGGCGCTGGCCGCATCTGTCGTGATCGCCGCGGCGGGGGCGCTGTGGCTGCACAGTTACTCGTTCAACCATCAGCGACTGGTGCAGCTTCAGGCGTTGACCCAACCCGAGTCCGCCATTCGCCCCGGTTCGGACCCGAGCCAGACGTTGCTGGCGCTGCTGGACAGTCGCTTGGCGGCGACAGCCGTATTTCCGCTGCCGGCGCAGGTGCGGTGGGTTGATCGGGCGGGCTTGTATCAAGGGGATGTCAGTCGTCCACCATTGACTAGTGCCTATGAACACGCTTTGCATCAACAATTGCTGCCCTACGTGACCACATTACTTGGAGAACAGGTGCGAGCGAGCCTGGGAGACCGTGAACGGCTGCTGGACAGCCTGCGCGCCTACCTGATGCTCAACCTGCCCGAACGACGTGATGCCAGTTGGCTGGCGGAGCAGGTGGCTGGGCAGTGGGCTACCGGGTACGCGGGGGAAGTTGCGGCGCATAAACGCCTGGCCGGACACTTTGCTCGGCTTCTTGAGCAAGGGTTCCAGGCGCCGTTGAACGATGAACTGGTCGCCCAGGCTCGCCTGGCGTTACGGGGTGAGTCACTGGCAGAGGTGGTCTACCGTGCACTGCGGGAGCAAGCCCGGAACCTGGAGCCTTACCGCCTGGCCGAAGGCCCCGCATTTTCCAGGGTTGAGCGACCCATCCCGGGTTTCTACACAAAAAAATACCTGCAGTTTTTCGAAACGCAGGGCCCTCAGTGGGTCAATGCCATTGCCCAGGACAACTGGGTGCTGGGGGAAGCTACCGACCTGAGTGTCATGGACTTACGCAAACTCATGCTGGAGCTGGAACAGCGCTATTTCAGCGAATACGCCGATGCCTGGAGTGATGCCCTGGGGCGAATCAGGCTGTTGGAAAGTGACAGTCTGAGACGCGGCACGGAGCAGCTTGCGAGCCTTACATCCGCTCAGTCGGCGTTGGTGCAGCTGTTGCAGCAGGTGCGTGAAAACACACGACTGATGCCGCTTCACGAACAACTGGGTACGGTGAGCCAACAGGTCGCAGAGTCAAGCGAGAAGGTATCCGGCGCGCTGGCCAAGGCGTTACCGCGCCAAGCGTTGCCCGATAATGCCCGGCGCGCGTTGCAACGCCGCTTCGAGCCTCTGCATCAGTTGCTCGATGAAGAGCAGAACCCCGGGGTCGAGTTGACGCAGGCATTGCGCCTGCTCGATGAGCTGTACCTGCAATTGTCGACACTGAGCCGGGACAGTTCACCGGAGCAGGCCGCGTTCAAGCTGGCCAGGCAGCGGATGGATGGGCAGCAGCCGCTATTGGGCAACCTGCGTGATGCGGCAGCGCGCTTGCCGCAACCACTCAGTGGGTGGTTCGAAGGTATTGCCGAGCAAAGCTGGCGCCACCTGCTTGATAACGCCTATGGGTACGTGAATCAGCGTTATCAAAGCGAGGTGTACGGCTTTTATACGAAGGCGATCCAACACCGCTACCCGTTCAACGCCCATGCTGGCAGCGATGTCGCCCTGGACGATTTCCAGGCGTTCTTCAAACCGAAGGGGGCCATGGAGCGTTTTTATGACGGTTATCTGCGGCCGTTTGTCAGTGTCGAGGGCACCCGCTATCGCTTGCGCGCCCTGGAGGGGCGCAGCTTGCCGATGTCACGTTCGTTGCTGGACCAACTGACCAGGGCCCAGACCATTCGCCAAGGTTTTTTCAACGAGGAGCGGGGTGATTGGGCCGTCAGGTTTACGCTGGCGCCCTATAGCCTGGATCAAGCCGTCAGCCGGGCAACGTTGCAGGTGGGCAGTCAGCAGTTGGAGTACCGGCATGGCCCGATCGTGCCGATGGTGTTCCATTGGCCGAACGCGTCCGGAAATGGGCGCACCAGCCTAGTGCTGGAACGCGGCGCCGAGCGGCCATTGGGCATCGAAAAAGACAGTGGCACCTGGTCGTTGTTCCGGTTCTTCGAGCTGATGCAAAGCGAGCCTGCCAGCGGCAGGGACGCGCAGATACTCAAGGCCGACCTGGCTGGCCTCCGTGCTAATTACCTGCTCACCAGCCAGGGTAACCCCAGCCCTTTCCAGATCGCGACATGGCGCACCTTCCGCCTGCCGGAGCAATTGTGAACCGGGCGCTGCGTTGGCGAAGTGCAGGGCGCACGGCGCAAGGCAAGGGCCGTGCGCGCAACGAGGATGCATGGCTTGATTGCCCGCAACGCGGGTGTTGGGCGGTCGCCGATGGCATGGGCGGCCATCGTGCCGGGAATGTGGCCAGTCAACGGGTGGTCAGCAGTCTTGCCGCACTGCCAGCCCATGGGGGCTTCGAGCAACGGATCGACGCGGTGCGACGCTGCTTGCGCGAACTCGACAGCCAATTGCAAGCCGCCGATGGCCTGGCGGGCATCATGGGCAGTACGGTGGTTGTACTGTTACTTGAACACGACCGTGCAGCCTGTATCTGGGCAGGTGACAGTCGATGCTACCTCTGGCGCAGTCAGTGCCTGTATCAACTGTCGCGCGACCACTCTTTGCAGCAGCAACTGATGGATAAGCAGCAACTGAGCCTGGAACGCGCTCGGGCTCATCCGGACGCCAGGGCCCTCACACGCGCCATTGGTGCCCGACAGCCACTGAGCCTCGAGATACTGGAGTTCTGTGCCCATCCAGGGGATGTGTTTTTACTCTGCAGTGATGGCCTGTATCAGGGGCTCAGCCACAGTGAGCTGGGGAGCGCCATGAGTGCGGGTACGCCGCGCAAGGTGGTGGAGCGCTTGTTCAGCGACGCGTTGCGGGCGGCGGCGAAAGATGACCTGACCGCCGTGGTGGTCCAGCCATGAACGCAGCAGCGGGCCCGCCGAGCCTGCTTGCGGGCCGCTATCAGCTTGAACGGATCCTCGGTTCAGGTGGGATGGGCGTGGTGTATCGCGCCCGGGACCTGCTGCATGAAGCGTTCGGCGAGCCGGACTGCCGTGTGGCGCTGAAGCTGTTGGGCGAGACACTCTCCGCGTGCACCGATGCGCATTTATTGTTGTACAGCGAGTTCGCCCTGACCCGCAGCCTGCGCCATGACCACGTGGTGCGCGCATTTTCTTTCGAGGTAGACACGGCCCACCAAGTGGCATTCTTCACCATGGAAGTGATGCCCGGCCTGACCCTCGACCGCATGCTCCCGGAACGCCCGCAAGGCCTGCCGTGGCAGGAGCTGCAACCGATGGCCGTGCAATTGCTGGATGCGCTGGCTTACACGCATCGGCAAGGCGTCCTGCATGGCGATGTGAAACCGGCGAATATCATGGTGGGGGAGCAGGGGGTGCGCTTGTTTGATTTTGGCCTGGGCCATGCCGAGGCGCAGGCAGGGGTTGGTTTACCGGGTTTGAGCCGCAGTCGCTTGAATGCCTGGACGCCTGCGTATGCGGCACCGGAGCTGATGGCCGGAGGGTTGCCGTCAGCCAGCGCGGACCTGTATGGGGTTGCGTGTGTGTTGTATGAGCTGGCCGAGGGACGGCGTCCCGGCGAGCGCCAACGCAATCAGCGGTTGCCGAGACCTCGGCAACTGCCCAGGCATTGCTGGCCAACGTTGTGCGCCGCACTGGCGATGGACCCGGAGCAGCGAAGGGTATGTGTCGCCGAGTTGCGCGAAGTCCTGGGCGGCAGGCGACGTCGCTGGTTCCTGGGGTAACGCGTCAATCGGCCAGGTCATGCAGTTGGCAGTATTCGACCCAACTCAGGCCGGCCATCTGCGCCACTTCCTTATGCACCTCAAGGCGCTGGGCTTCAAAGGCTTCGCCGGATTCGGCGGTCAGTTTGAGGGTTAACTCCCAGGCAAACAGGCCCTGGCGCTCGGCTTCCGCTTCGAAGGCTTCATGCAGCCGTTCGGCACGGTATTGCGCCAGGGTTTCGCCCTTGGCCTGGGCGGCCAGCGGGTTCAGGGTGTTAAGTTCAGTGGCGACATCGGGATGTTCGTCGAGGAATCTGTCCAGCGCGAGCTGATGGTTATCACCGGGTTGTGACAAGGGCTTACTCCAAACAAAGGCAACGGTAGGGTGACACTCGGATAATGCCCATTGAAGCAGATTCGGACATTGGCCCAGGTCGGAACATTCAATTATTTGGAAAAAACACGGAATTGCCTGTCATCCAATACGGAAAAATCACTTAGATGCGTGGCAAAAGGCTTTCGCTCATCGTGCCTGGACGTGTAGCGTTAGCCCGGTGTTTCCGGCCCTGCCTTCCAAGGACAGTGGGCGATGGGCAGAGGGATGGGTCATGGCGCAAACGCTGTTCAAACTTTTCTTCACCCAGCGCCTGGCCGCCCTGGCCGGCACCGAGTCGCTGCGGGCGATTCGCGAAGGGCTGTTGTGGATCCTGCCGTGCCTGCTGGTGTCGGCGGGCTTTCTGATCTTGTCTGAATCTGCCCGCGTGCTGGGCTTCGACCCGCATTGGGTGACGTTCCTGGCCGGGCTGCACAACCAGATCAGTTCCGTGATCCCGCTGCTGGTAGCCGCTTCGATTGGTTATATGCTGGCGATCCAGCATCGACTCCCACAGCTGCCCGTCGCGTTCCTGTGCCTGGCCCATGTGGTGGTTGCGACGTTTATCCTGCGTGACTACCCCCGGGCCTCAGCCACCTTCGTGCTGTTCATTGCGATTGCCTCGCCGCTGCTGAATGTGCCGGCCATTGCCTGGCTGCACCGTTATCGCTGGACTCGGCTGGTCAACGAAGAGCTGGTAGGGCACAACCTGCGGGGCACCATCAATATGGTCGTGCCGGGCGTCATCACCGCCTTGGCGTTGGTGAGCGTGCTGTCCTTGCTGCTGCAAATCCCTTATGTGGCACAGCTCCAAGGGCCCCAGGTACTCGATGCCCTGGAGTCGCCGTACGGCAGCGGTTTGTTTGTGACCTTGATGAATTCACTTCTGTGGTTTTTCGGAATCCACGGCGTGTACGCCATGCAGCCGCTGTTCAATGTGCTGGATCAGGCGGTGGTGCTGAACAGCGCTGCACTGGCGGCGGGTGAGCCGATCAAGTATGTGTTGAACGGCGGTCTGTTGGGCAGCTTTGCGTTTATCGGTGGCTCGGGCGGCGCATTGTGCCTGTTGCTGGCGATCCTGCTGTTCTCCAAGAGCCAGTCCATGCGCCTGTTGGCGGTGGCGAGTTTGCCGCTCTCACTGTTCAATGTCAGTGAAGTACTGTTGTTTGGTTTGCCGATCATCCTTAATCCGCGTTTGTTCATACCTTTTCTGATCGTACCCGCGTTGAACGCCATGCTGGCGTTGACGGTGGTGCAGATGGGGTGGGTGTCGCCGGCGGTGGTCAGCGTGCCGTTTACGGCGCCGGTGCTGCTCAATGCCTATCTGAGCACCCACGGTGATTGGGTGGCGGTGGCCCTGCAGGTGGCGTTGCTGGGGCTGGGCACGCTGGTGTATGCGCCGTATGTGCGCGCGATCCACCGCCAGGCCACCGAAGGGGGCACGGTGTACCTCAAGTCCCTGGACATGACCTTCCGTGGCCTTGAGGAAAAGGGCCGTCTGCGCGAGCTGGACCCGGTGCTCGCGTCCCACAAGACCCTGGCGCGCCAGGCCAATGAACTGAGCCGCATCCAGCAGATCAGCGACTACGAGTTCTATCTTGAATTCCAGCCACAGGTCTCGACCCGCACTGGCTTGTGCACCGGCTGTGAAGCACTGATGCGTGCCCGTGATGCCGACGGAAAAGTGCATTCGCCGTGGGAGTTCCTGCAGTGGCTGGCCCAGGCGCATTTGATGCCGGATGTGGATGTATGGGTGGCATCCCAGGCGGTTCGCCAGTACCAGAAGTGGCAGAAACTCGGTTTCAGCTTACCGATGACCATCAATATTTCCAGTGCGACCCTGACCGACGCCGCCTATGGCGAACGCCTGGTGGACATTCTCGCCCAGGCCCGCGGGCAGGTCTCAGTAGAAATCACCGAAGATGCGCTGGTGAGTGATATCCAGGTCACACGCCAGACCATTCAGAAGCTGCAAGCCATCGGTGCCAAGGTCTATATCGATGATTTCGGCACCGGGTTCTCGGCCCTGAGTTACCTGCACCAATTTCCCGTGGACTTCATCAAGATCGACCGTAGCTTTGTGGTGGCGCAGCATGACCCCAAGGGCGCCCAGGTCATGACCGGCATGCTGCGCTTCTGTGAGGCGTTGAATCTGGGCGTGGTGGTGGAAGGGGTGGAGACGGCCGAGCAGCTGGCCTTCCTGAATACGGGTGCCGATTTGATTATTCAAGGCTGGTATTTCAGCAAGGCGCTGCCGGACGATCAGTTGCAAGGCTTTGTGCGTGAGCGCGAGGCCCTGGCGCAGGGCTAGTAACCGCGCCGGACCTGCTCGATGTCCTCGACCAGCGCGTCGATACCGGCCAGGCGCGCACGGTTGTCGTGGTCCCAGGGGTGGAAGCCGGGTTTGAAGTAGTGCAGCCACGGCACCAGCATGCGTGGGAAGACTCCCTTGGGCCCATACAGAAACTTCAGCATGCGCCAGAAGCCTTTCAGGTGCCCGCCCGACTTGCGGTCGGCAATCAGCAGGCGCACGTGGAAGTCGAACACCACCAGCCAGAATAACAACGTGGTGAACAGCATGGTCCCGGTGCGCAGCAAGTAGCGCTTGGGGCCGGGCTTGATCACGCTGTTCCAGACGTCGAACGCCACCGCCTTGTGTTCGGTTTCCTCCAAGGCGTGCCAGTACCACATCTGTTGGTAGCCCTTGAGTGAGTCGCCGAAGCGCGACGGGTCGCTCAACAGGATTTCGGCAAGCATCGCCGTGTAGTGTTCAAGGGCAATGGTCACCGCGAGGTTGAAGGACGCCGGCAAGTGTTTTTTCTGCAGGTCGAGGATGAACTTCAGGCGCCGGTCGAGGGCGTGCGCGGGCAGCCCCGCGGCTTGCAGCAGGTCGTTGTAGGCCACGTGCTCGCGGCTGTGCATGGCTTCCTGGCCGATAAAACCCTGGATCTCTTTCTTCAGCTCAGGGTCGTCGATGCGCTGGCGGTAGTGGCGCACGCTGTCCATGAAAAACAGCTCGCCCTGCGGAAACAGCAGCGACAGGGCATTGAAGAAATGCGTGATGAACGGGCCTTGCTCGTGCCAGTCCTTGATGCGTTCGGCAGGCAGGGCGAAATGGATGTCACGGCGGATCGGCAACATGCTGCGTGCTCCTGTTCAGAGACGGGACTCGTCGTTGGTTTCAAACACCCGCGTGCGGGGCTTCGGGGCCATGCGCCTGCTGGCGAACACCACCAAGGCTTGATAGGCCGCCGGCAGGCAACGGGCGAGCAGGTCGAGGAAATAGGCGTCGCGGCCGATCAGCACGCGACGTTTGTTTTTACGTACGCCGTGCAGGATCACCTTGGCGGCCTGGTCGGCGTCGGTAATGAAGAGCTTTTCGAAGTCGGCGCGGGCCTGCTGTTCGCTGTGGATCAGGAAGCCGGTCATGTTCGCGTCGATACGGCTGCTGCGGCAGATATCGGTGCGAATGCCGCCGGGGTGCACGCAGGTGGCCGAGACACCGCAGCGTTGCATGTCCAACTCCTGGCGCAGGGATTCGGTGAAGCCGCGCACGGCGAACTTGGTCGCGTTGTAGCCGCTCATGCCAGGCTGGGCGAACAGGCCGAACACGCTGGAGGTGTTGATCACGTGGCCCTCGCCGCCGGCTTTCAAATACGGCAGGAATGCCTTGGTGCCGTGCACCACGCCCCAGAAGTTGATGCCGACGATCCATTCCAGGTCGGCGTAGTCCACGCCCTCGACAGTGCTCGACAGGGCAACCCCGGCATTGTTGAACACCAGGTTGACCTTGCCGTGGTCGGCCATGCAGCGCGCGGCCCAATCCTCCATGGCCTGGCGGTCGGACACATCGAGCACCTGGGTAGTGATCAATACGGGCGCCAGGGTTGAGGTCTTGATCAGCGCCAAGGTCTGCTCCAGCCCCTGGCTGTTTTTGTCGGCCAGCGCCAGGTGGCAACCTTCCCGCGCCAGGGCCAATGCCAGCGCTCGGCCCATGCCGGATGCCGCACCGGTAATCGCGGCTACGCGGTCGTTGAATGATTTCATGACAGGCTCCCTTCAGGCGTGGAGTGGGGCGTCGCCAGGGGGCGGTTGGGCGCGTCGCCCGGTTGCCGGTTGGCGACATAATCCTTGAGCGCAAACTGCCGGGTGACCTGCTTGAAACGCCAGGTCGAGCCGGGCCATAGGGTGGTGTTCTTGCCGGTGCGCGGGTCGAGGTACCAGCTTTGGCAACCGCCGGTGCTCCAGATGGTGCGTTTGAGCTTGGCTTGCAACTGCTGGTTGTAGGCGCTCTCCACGCCGGCTTTGACGTCCACTGTGGCGATGCCGTGCCGTTGCATGCGCTGGAGGGCGTCGAGGATGTAGGTCACCTGGGCTTCGATCATCAGGATCATCGAGTTATGCCCCAGGCCGGTGTTGGGCCCGATGATCAGGAACAGGTTGGGATAGCCGGGCACCGTCGTGCCTTTGTAGGCGTGCGCGCCGTCTTGCCAGGTGTCCATCAAGTCCACGCCGCCGCGCCCGATGATGCAGTCGCGGGGCAGGGGATCGGTGGCCTGGAAGCCGGTGCCGAAGATCAGGCAGTCCGCCGGATGCTTGATACCGTCGGCGGTGATTACGCCGTCGGCCTCGATGCGCAGCACGCGCTCGGTGACCACCTCGACATTGCTGCGCGACAGCGCGGGGTAGTAGTCATTGGAAATCAGCACGCGCTTGCAGCCGATGGTGTAGTCCGGGGTCAGGGTCTTGCGCAGGGACGGGCGAGCCACTTGTTTGTGCAGGTGGCGCAGGGCGATTTTCTGCACCATTTTCATCAGCCGTGGGTGTAAGGCAAAGCCGACGACACGGCCTTCCAGTGCCCAGTAAAAAGCGCCGCGTACCAGGCGTTGGGTAAAGGGCAGGTGCTTGAACAGCCAGCGTTCAAAAGGTGAGATCGCCCGGTCGGGTTTGGGCATGATCCACGGTGGGGTGCGTTGGAACAGGTCCAGATGGGCCACGTGCGGCGCGATCTTCGGCACGAACTGAATGGCACTGGCACCGGTGCCGATCACCGCGACGCGTTTGCCCTTCAAGGCATAGTCATGGTCCCACTGTTGGGAATGAAAGCGCTTGCCCTTGAAGCTGTCGAGACCTGGAATGTCCGGCAACGCCGGGCGCGACAGACCGCCCATGCCCGACACCAGCACCCGCGCACTGACCTGGCGGCCATCGCTGAAGCTCAGTTGCCAGCGTTGCTGGGGCTCATCGAACACCGCGCGCTCGAGGCCCATGCCAAAACGCAGGTAGGGCGCCAACCCGAAGCGCGTGGCGCATTGCTCCAGGTAAGCACGGATTTCCGCTTGCGGCGCGAACTGCCGTGTCCAGTCCGGGTTGGGCGCAAACGAAAACGAATACACATGGGACTGCACGTCGCAGGCGCAGCCGGGGTAGTGGTTGTCCCGCCACGTGCCGCCGAGGGTGTCGGCCTGCTCGGCAATAAAGAAGTCGGTGAACCCGGCTTCCTTGAGCTTGATCGCCATGCAGAGCCCGGCAAAGCCTGAGCCGATGATGGCGATGTCGATTGAATCACTCTGGGCATTCATAAGCATTCCTTCGTGGGCATCGGGGTGCTCCTTTTCTTGTTGTGTCTTTTAGATAGAACACCATTGCAAAGAAAAATTGAATTACTTATTTTAAAAAAGATTTTAAATAATCTACCTGAAAATATCGCCTACGCTAGTCCCAGGTTCCTCATGTGCGACTTGTCCGACGGACAGGCACGACGTTCGGGTCCAGGGTGTGGACGATGGCTGAGGCCTTGATCAATACCGGTCGGGTCGCCAGCAGCGGGGATGCAGAGGACCGAGCTATGGCTGTTGAATGGGTTATCGCGGCGGCTGTGTTGATAGGCGCGAGCGCCGTTTTATGGGGGTTCAGCGTCTGGATGACGCGGCGCATTGAAGCCGCCGTTCCGAACAATGGGCGTTTTGTGGAGGTCGACGGCGAGCGCTTTCATTATTACGAGGAAGGCAAAGGCCGTCCGTTGGTGATGATTCATGGGCTGATGGGCAGCAGTCGCAACCTGACCTATGCCTTGTCCGGGCAATTGCGTGAGCACTTTCGCGTGATCACCCTCGACCGACCGGGGTCGGGCTATTCCACGCGCCATACAGGCACCGCCGCCGACCTGCCGGCCCAGGCGCGGCAAGTGGCAGCCTTTATTCACACCCTGGGCCTGGATAAACCGCTGGTGCTGGGGCATTCCCTCGGTGGCGCGATTTCCCTGGCGCTGGCCCTTGACCATCCTCACACGGTATCCGGGCTGGTGCTGGTGGCGCCATTGACCCATCCGCAACCCACCTTACCCTTGGTGTTCTGGTCGTTGGCCGTGCGACCGGCCTGGCTGCGGCGGTGGGTGTCCTACACGCTGACTGTGCCCATGGGGCTGTTGACGCGCCGTGCGGTGGTCAAGGGGGTGTTCGCACCGGACAGTGCCCCTGAGGACTTCGCCACCCGCGGCGGCGGGCTGCTGGGCATGCGTCCCGAGAACTTCTATGCCGCGTCCAGCGAGATAGCGCTGGTCAACGACGAGCTGCCGGACATGGTCAAGCGCTACCCGCAACTGACGCTGCCCATCAGCCTGATCTATGGCGCACGCGATAAGGTCCTGGACTTTCGTAAACACGGCCAGGCCCTGGCCGACAAGGTCCCGGGCCTGAAGCTGCAGGTCGTGGAAGGGCGCGGGCATATGCTGCCGATTACCGCCACCGAGAGGGTGGTGGAGGCGGTGCACCAGTTGGCCAAGCGTGCGCGGCCGCTGGAAACAGCCGAGATCCTGCATCCGCCGTTTGCCTTGGCAAACAAATAATCGTGGCCTTCATTGCGGGTTGTACGGTCCGAAATGCTTGCGCTAGAGACCTGACCAAACGGCTGAAAAAGAGACTGCATGGTCACGTAGGAAAGGCCTCGAAAAAATAGTTGACGACCTATCGATTCCGCGCTATTTATTTAAAAAAATATTTCAATGTTTGTTTTGAAATGATTTTTGAAATGCCTAAGAGCGAATAAAAATGAAAAAAACGTCTTTTATCGCATGGTTGATTCCCCGGAGCATTCAGTGCTCCCTGAACCTGCTTTCCGCTGCCCTGCCACGGAGGCTGCCATGAATCAGACACTGGCAGCCC
Source organism: Pseudomonas sp. A39 (assembly GCF_058145955.1). Classification (NCBI taxonomy): domain Bacteria; kingdom Pseudomonadati; phylum Pseudomonadota; class Gammaproteobacteria; order Pseudomonadales; family Pseudomonadaceae; genus Pseudomonas; species Pseudomonas sp. A39. The sequence continues at coordinate 18,268 of NZ_JBYVMD010000035.1, read as the reverse complement.
CAAGCATATGGACCGACGGCAAGCGTCATTTGTGGTGGCTGGGCATCATGCCCCTGGCCACTCCATTGCTCTCGGGTGCCCTGGCCATCACCACCGGTATCCAATCCCTCTGGTGGGTCGGTGTGCTGGTGATCTTCGGCTTGATCCCGCTGATCGACGGCCTGCTCGGTGAAGACGTGAGCAACCCGCCCGAATCCGCCGTCGGCCACCTTGAGTCCCAACGCTACTACCGTTGGATCGTCTACACCGGCGTGCTGTTCGTCATCTCCTCTGTGGTGATCACCGGCTGGCTCGCCGCCGGCGGTATCGACTGGATCATCCAGGGTGGCCTGTTGCAGGCTACCGCTAACCTGGAACCGTCCAGCTGGCTGTCCCACGTCGCCAGTTACATCACCGCCCGCACGCAGCTGCATGGCGAACCGAGCTGGTTCACCTACCTGGGCATGGCGATGTCGACCGGTGCCGCCACCGGCATCGCGATCAACACCGCCCACGAACTGGGTCACAAACCCAATGCGCTGGAAGTGTTTCTCGCCAAGGTCACGCTGGCCCCGACCTTCTACGGGCACTTCTACACCGAACACAATCGTGGCCATCACGTGCGCGTCGCCACGCCGGAAGACCCGGCCAGCTCGCGCCTCGGGGAGAGCTTCTGGGCCTTCCTGCCACGTTCGGTATGGTTCAGTGCCCGTTCGGCGTGGAACCTGGAGCGTGAACGCCTGCGTAAACTCGGCCTGCCGGCGTGGCACTGGCAGAACGGCGTGCTCAGCGCGTGGATGTACAGCGTGGTGCTGTGGGGGGCGATGATCGCCTGGCTGGGGGTGGCCGTGATTCCGTTCCTGATTATCCAGGGCATCTACGGTTTCTCGCTGTTGGAGGTCGTCAACTATGTCGAACATTACGGGCTTAAACGCCAGAAGTTACCCAATGGTCGTTATGAGCGGTGTTCGCCACGGCATTCGTGGAACAGTAATCGCATTGTTACCAATATCTTCCTGTTCCAGTTACAGCGTCACTCTGATCACCATGCTAACCCGACCCGTAGTTATCAGTCGTTGCGCCATTTTGATGAGTCTCCGCAACTTCCTTACGGTTACGCAAGTATGATTGTCTGGGCGTACGTGCCTTACTTGTGGCGCCGTCGCATGGACCATCGAGTGCTGAATCATTACGGCGGGGATATCACCCTGGCGAATCTTCAGCCGTCACAGCGGTTGAAGTATTTGGAGAAGTACAGCAACAGCGCCACACCGTTCTAAGTTTAAGTAACACGTTGTTTGCGTACTCGGGCTTGTATTCCGTGCAGGTTTCTGTCGCCCGAGGTTTTCCAGGTCAGTGGCAAGAAAGTTGTTTGACCCGAACAAAAATAATTAAAGGGAAGGACGTACACCATGCAAGCACCTGCCAAGTTCACCACCCATATCGTATTGGCCGCGCTGGGCCTGATCGCCTATCACCAGGCCCAGGCTGCGCGCATCGAACCCGCCGGCAGCGCCTTTACGGCCCAAGGCCCTATCAGTTTTTCCAAAGGCGCGCTGATCAGCGCCGATTGCACCATCAAGGTGGCGGGCAACGTCGCGGCGGATGGTACTTCGGTGAATGTCGACACCGTCGAATTCGAGGGCGGCCTCAAGTGCAGCCGGGTCGAAGCGATCAACTTGCCCTGGGTATTAGTCGCCAAAGACACCAAAAGTGGCTCCATGTCGAAGATCAGCGTGGACGTGCACGCGTTTGGCCTGGGCGGCAAGTGCGGGCCCTCTACCGCCAACGGCACGTGGGACAACGCCACCGGCAAGTTAGAAGCCGCGAATGTCCCGATCGGCGAAGACTGCAAGATCAAGACGGTGTCGATCAAAATGCCGCCGAACTTCAAGGTTGTTGAATAAGCGTCGAATGCGACTGCGGTAATTGAATTGAAATTTGGCTGGAAAGGGAAGTTCTGCAGTTTCACCGTGACCTCTCGTTCATGGCCATTACCCCTGGCGAAATGACTTCGCCATAACATGTGAGGAAAAACAATGAAAAGCTTGAAAACCCTCGTGTCGTTGACTGCTTTGACTGTTTGCATGGGTGCTGCTTCGATGGCGAATGCCTATAGCATCAGTCCTGTCAGCACAAGCTTCACCGCGCCGGGCACTATCTCGGTGAAGTCGCCATCATCCTTCCAGGCCACCGTGAACTGTGGCGCCACCTTTACCGGAAACGTCGATGCGACCGGTGTTGCCAAGATCACGGGCGTCGCGGTCACCGGTGGCGGCCTTTGTGCGCTGCCTAAGATTACCGGTTTGCCTTGGACGTTGACTGCCACCGGCCCTGCTGTCGGGTCGGTTACAAATGTCGGGTACACCATTGCCGCTTCGATTCTGTACCCAGCCTCCAACTGCGGCCCTTCCACCATCGCTGTGGGCTACAGCGGTGGTGTGCTGACCGCTGCCAACCAGACCCTAAGCGGCAGCTGCACCGTGGTGAGCCTGAGCGTTACCCCAAGCCCTGCGCTGACTATCGTGCCTTGAGGAAAGCGTAAGAACGAAGGGCTGATCACCCGTTGAAAAAAACTGGCGCCTTGACTGGGCGCCAGTTCATGAATTGCAGGCCGCAAGACGAACCGGCAGGGCTGGCTCAGAGAGATAACAATAAGGAGTGCCGCATGAATAATAAGAAACAACATGTGCAGGTTTTGCTGGGGCTGGCGTTGATTGGCGGGGCTTTGGCGACCGCGCCCGTACAGGCCGGCGGTTTTTCAACACCGACCTACGGGGCGCCGGGCTGGGGGCGGGCATTCGCCGGTGGGTCACTGTTCAAGAACGACCCGAGCTCGGCGTACAACAACCCGGCGGCCATGGCCTTTGTGGAACACAACGTCGCGCAATTTACGGTCGACTACGCGCGCATCAAGATCAAGTACAAGGGCGATGCCTCTGATTATGCGGGCAACCCCATTTCCAATACGCCATTGGATGCTAATGGTTTTCCTGATGTGGCGGCGACCACGGTCAATAACAACGATGGTGGACAAGGCGGGTTTACGGCCTGGTTGCCTACCGGTTTCATGGTCATGCCCCTGGGAGATCGCTTCGCGTTCGGCTTGAGCCAAGTTGTGCCCCAGGGCATGCGCTCCACTTGGAATCAGGACTCGAAACTGCGCGACTTTGCAGTGGACACCAAAATCGAGACCGTGGGGTTGACCGGGTCACTGTCTTTCAAAGTGAATGATCAATTCTCCATCGGTGGTGGCGTGATCGTGCAGCACAGCAAGGGATTCGTCAGCCAGAACATCGACTTGTTGTCTGCCGCCGCAGTGTCCGATTCGGTGCTGGGCGGCATCAATTTTCCATCGGATGTCGGCAGTGCGCTGATGCGTGTCAAAGTTGACAATGTTTCGGCTGGCTGGTTTACCGGCGTCGTCTGGAAGCCCACAGAACGAGATACGCTTGGCTTGAATTACCACGCCAAGATCAAGAACAAGATGACCGGCAAATACAATATCTACGCCGATCAGTTTTCCTACAACCTGATGACCCAACCGAGCCCGTTTGGCGGTAGCGGTACATTGGTGAATACCGCTTACCCAGGGTTGGAGCTGGCGCCGGACGGCGCTCATGCCAAAGTCCAGTTGGACATTCCTGCCACGGCGGGTCTGGACTGGGTACACCAGTTCAACGATCGTTTCACCCTGGGAGCCAGCGTAACCTGGACTGAGTGGTCCTCGTTCAAGGACCTGACGCTTGAGTCCGGCGGCACCACAATTGTGTCCATTCCCTACAACTACAAGAACACCTGGATGTACTCCCTCGGGGGTGACTATCGTGTTACCGATGAGCTGACCCTGCGTGCAGGTGTCGCCCTTGATCAGACACCTACACGCAATTCGACTCGCGACCCGCGAATCCCGGATGGCGACCGTACATTCCTGTCGTTGGGGGCCGGCTACGACGTGAAAGCAATCAAGGGGTTGAGTGTTGACTTGGCCTATTCCCACCAGTTTGTGCAAGAGGTCAAGCTCAAGACCCAAAACGTTGATCGCCTGGGGGGGGCAAGCCTGAATGGCAAGGCCGAATCTTCAGGTGATGTTGTCTCTGTATCGGCTACCTACGCGTTCTAAGTCAGTGCCCCCACATTGAGGATAAAAGCGCCAAGCACATCGTGGCGCTTTTATCCTCAATGCTTCGCTTTAACGGGATGCTTACGTAGCCCGTTCATATCTCCTACTTGGCCCGTCTGCGAAATTAATTGCTGTTGGGCAACTCTCCTGCGTATTTAAGAACATATCAGCTGCGCACTTAGTTGCGCGGTTTGGTACTACTCATCGCTCAGATTATTCCTATTTCAGCTTATGTTCAGTTGCAACAAAGTTTCTCTACCCGAACAGCATTAGTTTTCAGGGAAGAGCGCTATGGGTCGAGCACTGATTTGATGATTTGGCTGTATCAAGAGGGCTGTTGTTTGCGCAGAGCTTTTTGAATATGGCCATTACCCCTGGCGAATAACTCGCCTTTCTATGTAAGGAATAGCAATGATGAACTTGAAATCTCTTGTGTCGTTGTCTGCCCTGGTTGTTTGCATGGGTGCCGCTTCCATGGCCAATGCGTACAGCATCACGCCCATCAACACCAACTTCACCGCGCCAGGCACGATCTCGGTGAAATCGCCGTCCTCCTACCAGGCCCCCGTCAACTGTGGGGCTACCTTCACCGGTAACGTCGACGCCTCCGGTGTCGCGAAAATCACCGGCGTTGCCATCACCGGCGGTGGTCTTTGCGACCTGCCCAAGATCACTGGCCTGCCTTGGACATTGACGGCTAATGGTGCCGCAGTCGGCTCAGTGTCGAATGTCGGGTACACCATCGCCGGTTCGATTCTCTACCCCGTCTCCAATTGTGGCGCTTCCACCATCACCGCCAACTACAGCGGTGGCGTGTTGACGGCTTCCAATCAGTCCCTGGCAGGCAACTGCACGGTGGTGAGCCTGAGCGTCAAGCCTACTCCGGCATTCACCGTTGTTCCCTGATTGTTCCTGGATAGCGACTGAAACCAAGGGCTGATCGCCCGCTGAAAGACGGGCGCCTCAACGAGGCGCTCGTCGACGATAGGGCTCGGGCGGTTGAGTGAGAGAGCAGTAAGGAGTGGGGTATGAATGATAAGAAACGACAGCTACAGGTTTTCCTGGGACTGGCGTTGATGGGCGGGCTGACGACCGCAGTGCCTGTGCAGGCTGGCGGTTTTTCCACGCCGACGTATGGGGCTCCCGGTTGGGGGCGAGCGTTCGCTGGCGGCTCGCTGTTCAAGAACGATCCGAGTTCGGCGTTCAACAACCCCGCGGCCATGGCCTTTGTGGACCGCAGCATTGCGCAATTCACGGTCGACTACGCACGCGTCAAGATCCAGTACAAAGGCGCCGCCTTTGATTATGCAGGCAATCCGATTTCCAGCACGCCGTTGGGCGGCGACGGCTTTCCCGACGGCTCGGCGACCACAGCCAACAACAATGAGGGTGGACAAGGTGGATTCACGGCCTGGTTGCCCACGGGGTTTATGGTGATGCCGCTGGGGGATCGCTTTGCCTTCGGTTTGAGCCAGGTCGTCCCCCAAGGCATGCGTTCCACCTGGGATGAAGACTCCAAACTGCGCGGCTTTGCCGTGGATACCAAAATTGAAACCGTGGGGTTGACGGGGTCCTTGTCGTTCAAGCTCAACGATCAGTTCGCCCTCGGTGGCGGCGTGATCATTCAGCACAGTAAAGGTTTTGTCAGCCAGAACGTCGACCTGTTGTCAGCGGCAGCGGTGTCCGATTCCGAACTGGGTGGTACACCGTTCCCGTCGGACGTCGGTGGCGCCCTGATGCGCATCAAGGTCGACAATATCTCAGCCGGCTGGTTTACCGGCGTCGTCTGGAAACCCACGGAAAAAGACACGCTGGGCCTGAATTACCACGCCAGGATCAAGAACAAGATGACCGGCAAGTACTCCATCCGTGCTGACCAGTTTTCCTACAACCTCCTGACACAACCCAGCCCGTTTGGCGGTAGCGGCACGCTGGTGGGTACGGCGTATCCGGGGCTTGAGCTGTTTCCGGACGGTGCCCACGCCAGTACTCAATTGGATATTCCTGCCACGGCGGGCGTTGACTGGGCGCACCGGTTCAATGATCGATTCACCCTGGGCGCGAGTGTGGTCTGGACGCAGTGGTCGTCGTTCGAAGACCTGACGCTCAAATCCGGCGACATGACGATTGTCTCGATTCCCTACCATTACAAAAACACCTGGATGTACTCCGTCGGTGGAGACTGGCGTGCGACCGATGAGCTGACCTTGCGTGCCGGTGTGGCGATTGACCAGACACCGACCCGCAACTCGACCCGTGACCCTCGGATCCCCGATGGTGATCGCACATTCTTGTCGCTCGGAGCGGGGTATGAGGTCAAAGCCATCAAGGGGTTGACGCTGGATGCTGCCTATTCCCACCAGTTCGTCCAAGAGGTCAAGTTGAAGACCAAGAACGTCGATCGGCTGGGGGCTGCGAGCCTGGATGGCAAGGCTGCCTCGTCCGGCGATGTCGTCAGCCTTTCGGCCACCTACGCGTTCTGAGGTTTCAGGGGGGACCTCTTTTCGGCGTGATTGACCAAGCGACCGGTTCGGTCGTTTTTTTTGGCTGCGCATTAAATAATAATTTCAAAACAAAATTTGAATATAGTTTTCGAATTTTGTAGTGTGGCGTTACGCCGCAGTTCATCCGACCTGTTGCACGTAGGCCATACCCTGAATCGAATAGAGGTATCCCCATGGTTATCTGGTTATTGGTGGGCGTCGCAATCGCGATTGCCCTGGCGTATCGACAAGCTGTCGCCACCCTCTGGTTGGGCGCGGGCCTTCTCTGGCTGGCGGCGGGTTACCTGTTCAACGTGGTGGCGGGTGTCGGCACCGCCGTTGCGGCGATCCTGGTGGTGTTGCCCGCGTTGCTGATGACAATCAAACCCCTGCGCCGCAGCGTGCTGACCAGCAGGGCCCTGGGCCTGTTTCGTACGATCATGCCGGCCATGTCTGACACCGAGCGCGCGGCCATTGAGTCCGGCACCGTGTGGTGGGACGCCGAGCTGTTCAGTGGCAAGCCCAATTGGCAGCGTCTGCTGCAGGCGGCTCCCGCCAGCCTGAGCGCGGAGGAGCAAGCCTTCCTCGACAACGAAGTGGAAACCCTGTGCGACATCGCCAACGACTGGGAAACCACCCAGGTCTGGCAGGACATGTCTCCCGAAGGCTGGCAGTACACCAAGGATGCCGGGTTCCTCGGCATGATCATTCCCAAGCAGTACGGCGGCAAAGGTTTCTCTCACTATGCGCACTCGCAAGTGATCATGAAGCTGTCGACGCGCTGCTCGGCGGCAGCGATTTCGGTGATGGTGCCCAATTCCCTGGGGCCGGCTGAATTGCTCTTGCATTACGGTACCGATGCCCAGCGCAATTACTACTTGCCGCGTCTGGCGCGGGGTGAGGACATCCCGTGCTTTGCGCTGACCAGCCCGTATGCCGGCTCGGATGCCGGCGCGATCCCCGACCTGGGCATCGTCTGCAAAGGCCTGCATGAAGGCGAGGAAGTGCTGGGTTTCCGTGTGACCTGGGACAAGCGCTACATCACCCTGGGCCCGATTGCCACGGTGCTCGGCCTGGCGTTCCGCGCCGAAGACCCGGACGGTTTGCTCGGCCAGCCCGGCTCGCTGGGGATCACCTGTGCGTTGATCCCGACGTCCCACCCTGGCGTCAACAGCGGCCGTCGGCATTGGCCGTTGAATGCGGTGTTCCAGAACGGTCCTACCACCGGCAAGGATGTCTTCATTCCGCTGGAGTGGGTGATCGGCGGCCGTGAGCAAATCGGCAACGGCTGGCGCATGTTGATGGAATGCCTGGCGGCCGGCCGGGCGATTTCCCTGCCATCCTCCAACGTCGGCCTGGGCAAGGTCGCGGTGCGCGGCACGACGGCCTATGCGGCGATGCGCAAACAGTTCGGCTTGCCCATCGGTAAGTTCGAAGGCGTGCAGGCGCCCCTGGCGCGCATGGCCGGGCACCTGTATGCGTGTGATGCGGTGCGCAAAGTCTCGGTGGCGTCCCTGGATGCCGGTGAGAAACCCTCGGTGATCTCGGCCATCGCCAAGTACCACGTCACCGAGCGCGCGCGGATGATCGTCAATGACGGCATGGACATCGTCGCCGGCAAGGGCATCTGCATGGGCCCGAACAACTTCCTCGCGCGCGCTTACCAGCAAAGCCCCATCGCCATCACGGTGGAAGGCGCGAACATCATGACGCGCTGCCTGATCATCTTTGGCCAGGGGCTGATCCGCTGCCATCCCTATGTGTTCAGCGAGATGGAAGCGGCGCGTAACCCGGACCGGCGCAAGGCCCTGGAAGACTTCGACCGGGCCATGTTCGGCCATGTGAGTTTCGTGCTGGCTAACACCGTGCGCGCGGCGGTGCATGCGCTGACCGGCGGGCGGCTGCTTTCCGCGCCGGCCAAGACTGACCCGGCACTGGCGTCCTACTACCGCCAAGTCAATCGTCTGTCGGTCGTGCTCGCGCTGATTTCGGACATTTCCATGGGCGTGCTCGGCGGTGCCCTCAAGCGTAAGGAAAGTATCACCGGGCGCCTGGGGGATATTCTGTCGCAGCTGTACATCGTGTCCTGCGTGCTCAAGCGCTTTGAGGATGACGACCGGCCTCAGGCGGATCTGCCGCTGGTGCACTGGTCGGCCCAGGACGCGTTGTTGCGCGCCCATGAAGCGCTGGCCGAAGTGCTCGATAACTACCCCTCGAAAGCCGCCGCTATGGTCATCAGGGCGTTGACGTTCCCGTTCGGCATACCGCTGCGCAAACCCTCGGACCGCCTGCTGGCCCAAGTGGCCGACGTGGTGCAGACACCGGGCGACACCCGCGACCGTTTGCTGGCCAATTCCTACGTCCCACGCCCGGAAATCGACAAGCTGGCCTACGGCGAACTGGGTTTCCGCTTGTTGCCGCAAGTCGAATTGATCGAGGCCCGTCTCAAGTCCGCCGTCAAACAAGGCCTGATCGAGCCGATGCCGATTTCCGCCACGGCCTTCACGGTCTGGCGCGTCAAGGCGCGGGCGCTGGACCTGATCAGCGACGAAGAAGACACCCTGCTGGGGCGCTATGTGGAATACGCCGATCACGGTATCCAGGTGGACGACTTCCCGCAGGACTTCGGGTTGCTGGAGGCCTTGCAGCAACGCAAGCACGCGTTGGAACCGGCCCCCAAACGCCGCAACAGCCAAAGCGAAAACGCCTCGGTCAACTAGGAAAAACCCAATCGATGTGGGAGGGGGCTGAACCACCGCTATCGGGGGCAAGCCCCTCCCACACAGACCGGGTTTACACGGCCAGTATGTGTTGTGAGTGGATCTATCTATGAGTGACAGTTACCTTTCTTTCGTCAATTCCCCCTGGGGCCGTCGCCTGGCCCAGGCCATCGGCTTGCCGCAACCGTTGCCGCTGCAACGCCATCGCAGCGGCCAGCACGGCCTGGCCAACCCGGTGATCGTCGCCGGGGCAGGGCGCCTGGTCGCCGAAGTGCAGCGGGTGTTCGCGGCCACCGACACGGTCACCGCCACCCCGGCCACGCTCAAGGCGCCGTCCACGGTCAAGGTGCAGGGCGCGGTGTTTGACGCCAGCGCCGTGGCGGATCTGCAGCAGCTGGACGCGTTGTACGGGTTCTTCCACGCCAACGCCAAGCGCATTGGCCAGCATGGCCGCGTGGTGGTGCTCGGCACCGCGCCGGAACAGTGCCAGGACCTGCCCCAGGCTATCGCCCAGCGCGCCCTTGAAGGCTTGGTGCGTTCGCTGGCCAAGGAGCTGCGTCGGGCGATCACCGTACAGTTGATCTACGTCGCACCCGGCGCGGAAGACGCGCTGGACAGCAGCCTGCGGTTCTTCCTGTCGCGTCGCTCGGCGTATATCTCAGGGCAGGTGATACGCCTGGAACAACCGGTGGACGGCCACGTCAGCGTCAATTGGGACAAACCCTTCGCCGGCCGTCGCGCGCTGGTCACCGGCGCCTCCCGTGGCATCGGCCTGGCGATTGCCCAGGTGTTGGCGCGGGACGGCGCCCATGTGGTGTGCGTGGACGTGCCCCAGGCCCAGGCGTCGCTGCAACAGGCGGCGGACAGTGTCGGCGGTTCGGCGCTGCCGCTGGACATTACCGCCACCGACGCGGCCTCGCTGTTGCAGGCCCACGTCAACCAATACGGCGCCTTCGATGTGGTGGTGCACAACGCAGGGATCACCCGGGACAAAACCATCGCGAAGATGACCGAGGACGCCTGGCGCAGTGTGTTGGCCGTGAACTTAGAGGCGCCGTTGCAGCTCAGTCATGCGTTGCTGGACAGCCAGGGCTTGAACCCTGGCGGGCGCATCGTGTGTGTCTCGTCGATTTCCGGCATCGCCGGTAACCTTGGGCAAAGCAATTACGCCACCTCCAAAGCCGGTGTGATCGGCCTGGTGCAGGGCCTGGCACCGCAAGCGGCGACGCAGCACGTCACCGTGAATGCGGTGGCGCCCGGGTTTATCGAGACCCAGATGACCGCGAAAATCCCGCTGATGATCCGCGAAGCGGGGCGGCGCATGAACTCGATGTCCCAGGGCGGGCAGCCCGTCGACGTCGCCGAGACCATCGCCTGGCTGGCGCACCCCGCGTCGGGCGGGGTCAACGGCCAGGTCGTACGCGTGTGCGGCCAAAGCCTGCTGGGAGCCTGAGCCATGGACTACATAACGCAGATCATCGACCCGCCGCCATCCCGTACGCGCTTGCTGCTGGATGGCGTGCGTGCCCTGCGCAAACCCACGCTCGACGGTGCGCCGGTGCTACTCAAGGAACGTCTCGTGCGCTCGGCAGCGCAGTTGTCCGCCGCTGGCATTGAGGCGTATGGCCGCGCCTGTGGTTTTCGTCGCGAGCAGGGCGTGCCGCTGTCCTACCCGCACGTGCTGGCGTTCCCGTTGCACCTGATGTTGCTGACGCGACCGAGCTTCCCGTACCCGGCAAGCGGCATGGTGCACCTGGCCAATCGCATTCGTCAGCATCAGCGCCTGCATGCAGGCCAGGCCTTACGCCTTGAGGTGTACTGCGAGCGCTGGGTCGCCCATCCCAAAGGCCAGGCGCTGAGCATCGCCACCCGTGCCTACGGCGCCGACACACTGGTATGGGAAAGCGACAGCCTGTACCTGCGCCGGGACGTCAAGGACCCGGTTGGCGAGCCGTGGGGGGACGGGCTGCCGTTGCAGGAAGAGGGGCTGTTGCGCACCCAGCGCTGGGTGCTACCCGCCGACCTGGGCCGGCGTTTTGCCAAGGTGTCGGGGGATTTCAACCCGATTCACACGTCGGTGATCGGCGCAAAAATATTCGGCTTTCGCCGCGCCATCGCCCATGGCATGTGGACCCTGGGGCGTGCGCTCGCCGCGCAACAACCGCCCGGTGGGTTGGACCAGGCCGAGGCCCATTGTGATTTCAAGCTGCCGATCTTCCTGCCGGGCCAGGTTGCGCTGTGGAGTCACCCTGTGACCGGCCCGCGACGCGAATTCGAAGTGCGCAATTTCGCCGGCGACAAACCCCATATGCGTGGACTGTTCATCTGGAAAGAGAGCGTGGAATGACTGACTACAGCTTCAACCCGGCCCCCGTTCGCCGCGTGGCGATCATCGGCGGTAACCGTATCCCGTTCGCCCGTTCCAACACGGTGTACGCCCACGACAGCAACCAGGACCTGCTGGTCGCCGCCCTGCAGGGCCTGGTCGACCGCTACAACCTGCACGGCCAACGCCTGGGTGAGTTTGCCGCCGGGGCGGTGATCAAGCACTCGCGGGATTTCAACCTGGCGCGTGAGTCGCTGCTCTCCACCACGTTGTCCCCGGACACGCCGGCCTACGACGTGCAACAAGCCTGCGGCACCGGCCTGGAGGCGGCCTTGTTGGTGGCGAACAAGATCGCCCTCGGCCAGATCGAGGTCGGCATCGCCGGCGGTGCCGACACCACCTCCGACGCGCCCATCGGTATCAACGAATCCCTGCGCCACACCTTGCTCGCGGCCAACCGCGCCAAGGGCATGGGCGACAAGCTGAAGGCGCTGTTCAAGGTCCGACCGTCGATGCTGTTCAAGCCGTTGCTGCCGCGCAATGGCGAGCCACGTACCGGCTTGTCCATGGGCGAACACTGCGAAGAAATGGCCAAGCGCTGGCAGATCAAGCGCCTGGCCCAGGATGAATTGACCCTCACCAGCCACCAGCGCCTGGATGCAGCCTATAAACGCGGTTTCTTCGATGACCTGATCAGCCCCCATCGTGGCCTGGCGAAGGACAACAACCTGCGCGCCGACGCCAGCCTGGAGAAGCTCGCCGGCCTGTCCCCGGCCTACGACCGGCAAAACGGCACGCTCACCGCGGGCAATTCCACGCCGCTGACCGATGGCGCCTCGGTGGTGTTGCTGGCCAGCGAGGAATGGGCGGCCGAGCACGGTTGGCCGGTGCTGGCCTACCTGCGTACCGGCGAAACCGCCGCCGTGAATTTCGTCGACGGCACCGAAGGCCTGCTGATGGCCCCGGCGTACGCGGTGCCGCGCATGCTCAAGCGCGAAGGCCTGAGCTTCAACGACTTTGATTTCTTCGAGATCCACGAAGCCTTCGCCGCCCAAGTGCTGTGCACGCTCAAGGCCTGGGAAGACGCCGACTATTGCCGCGACCGTCTAGGCTTGGACGCGCCGCTGGGTGCCATCGACCGCGCCAAAATGAACGTCAACGGCGGCTCCCTCGGCTGTGGTCACCCGTTCGCCGCCACCGGTGGCCGGCAATTGGCGGCGCTGGCCAAGCTCATCCATGAGAACGGCGGCGGGCGCGGCCTGATTTCCATCTGCGCGGCGGGCGGGCTGGGCATTACCGCCATCGTCGAAAAGTAGCTCTATCAAAAACAACAACAAGGAGACTGCCATGAACGCTGTAAGCCTGGAACACACCGAACGGATCTGGTTGAACGCTTACCTGCCCGGCGTCCCGGCGGATATCGAGGCCGGTATCGAAGACTACCCGTCGCTGCGCGAGGTGTTCCTGGAACACCTGGAGAAGTTTCGCGAGCGAGTGGCCTACGTCAGCATCGGCACCGAAATGACCTACGCCGACTGGCAGGTGCAAGGCATTGCCTTTGCCGCCTGGCTACAAGGGCAGGGCGTCAAGAAAGGCGACCGCGTCGCGCTGATGATGCCCAATTGCTTGCAGTACCCGATCTGCCTGCTGGGCACGATCCTGGCCGGCGCGGTGGTGGTCAACGTCAACCCGCTGTACACCGCCCATGAGCTCAAGCATTTGCTCAAGGACAGCGGCGCCGAAACCGTGGTGATCTTCGAAAACTTCGCGCATACCCTGGAAAAAGTCATTACCGGCAGCAGCGTGAAACGCGTGGTGATCGCCGCCATCGGTGATTTGCTCGGCACCTTCAAGGGCGCGGCGATGAACTTCATCCTGCGCAGCGTGCAAAAGCAGGTGCCGGCGTTCAACCTGCGTGGCTCGGTGCGCTTCAACCAGGTGTTGAAACAGGGGCGGGCGCTCAACCACTTCCCGGTGGAGATGCACCTCGACGACCTGGCCTTCCTGCAGTACACCGGCGGCACCACCGGCGATGCCAAGGGCGTGATGCTCAGCCACCGCAATATCATCGCCAACCTGTTGCAAGCCAAGGCCTGGGTGGGGGATCAACTGGACCAGGACAAACAGGAAACCAACGTCACCTTGCTGCCGCTGTACCACATCTTTTCCCTGACGGTGAATTGCCTGATGTTCATGTGCCTGGGCGGGCGCAATATCCTCATCGCCAACCCGAGGGACGTGAAGCGGGTGCAGATGATCCTGCGCAAGGAGCGCTTCAACGGCATTGCCGGGGTCAACACCTTGTTCAACGGTTTGCTGGAGAACAAGGCGTTTTGCGCGCGGGACTTTTCCGACCTGCGCATGGTGATTGCGGGCGGCATGGCCACCCACACGGCGGTGGCCAAACGCTGGAAGGAAGTCACCGGACTGCCGATCATCGAGGGCTACGGCCTGACCGAGTGTTCGCCGGTGGTGAGCATCAGCCCGATCAACATTGCGCGCATGCGCGAGATGGAGTTCACCGGCAGCATCGGAGTGCCATTACCCTCGACCTGGGTACGCTTTCTGCGCGAAGACGGCGCGCTGGCCGAGATCGGCGAGCCGGGCGAACTGCAAGTGCGCGGGCCGCAGGTGATGCAGGGCTACTGGAAACGCCCGGAGGCCACCGCCGAAGTGCTGGATGCCGAGGGGTGGCTGTCGACCGGTGATATCGGCGTGATGGACGCGCGCGGTTACATCCGCCTGGTGGACCGTAAGAAGGACATGATCCTGGTCTCCGGCTTCAACGTGTACCCCAATGAAATCGAAGATGTAGTGGCGTTGCACCCTGGGGTGGGGGAAGTGGCGGCGATTGGGGTGGAAGATGGCGTGACCGGGGAGAAGGTCAAGATCATCGTGGTGCGCAAGGACCCGAACCTGACCCAGGAGCAGCTACTGGCGCATTGCCGGGAGTACCTGACGGGTTACAAGATGCCGAAGTATGTGGAGTTCCGCACCACCGAGTTGCCCAAGACCACGGTGGGCAAAGTGCTGCGTCGGGCCTTGCGCTAGCGCGAACGTGTCGATGATCCAAATGTGGGAGGGGGCTTGCCCCCGATGGCTGTGCATCAGCTAGAAATACACTGGCTGACACTCCGCCATCGGGAGCAAGCCCCCTCCCACAGGGGATCTTTACTGTGTTTCAGACCGCGTTCACGGTGACCCAGCGCTCTTCACGGGCCGCCACGCGAATCGCCGTCGCCAGCCGTTCCACCTCCAGCGTCTTCAGTTCGTTGTACCCCAACTGATGCCCGGCCGCCGGGCTGAAGGCCGCATAACCCGCAAGGGCAGGGCCGGCGAGTAAACGCTGTAAGCCGTGCTGACTGACGGGTTACAAGATGCCGAAGTATGTGGAGCTCCGCACCACCGAGTTGCCCAAGACCACGGTGGGCAAAGTGCTGCGTCGGGCCTTGCGCTAGCGCGAACGTGTCGATGATCCAAATGTGGGAGGGGGCTTGCCCCCGATGGCTGTGCATCCGCTAGAAATACACTGGCTGACACTCCGCCATCGGGAGCAAGCCCCCTCCCACAGGGGATCTTTACTGTGTTCTAGACCGCGTTCACGGTGACCCAGCGCTCTTCACGGGCCGCCACGCGAATCGCCGTCGCCAGCCGCTCCACCTCCCACGCCGCTTCAAAGTCCGTACCCTCCGCACCCTGACCGGCCACGGCCATGATCAGCTCCTGCACCTCCAGCGTCTTCAGTTCGTTGTACCCCAACTGATGCCCGGCCGCCGGGCTGAAGGCCGCATAACCCGCAAGGGCAGGGCCGGCGAGTAAACGCTGGAAGCCGTCCTGACCCTCGCGACACACCCGCAACTCGTTCAAACGCTCTTGATCGAACGCCAGAGTGCCTTTGGTCCCGCTGATTTCAAAGCCCAGGTGATTCTTGTAGCCCTGCTTGAGCCAGCTACTGCTCACGGTCCCGCGTGCGCCGTTGGCGAAACGCAGCAGGGCGTGCACCTGATCATCCACTGCAATCGACTTCAGCTCGGCGCTGCCTTTGACGGCCGGGCGCCGGGCGTGAACGGTCTGCGTATCGGCACACACACTCACCACATCACCGACCAGATAACGCGCCATCGACAACAAATGACTGCCCAGGTCCGCCAAGGCGCCACCGGCATGTTCCACTTCGCAACGCCACGACCATGGCGAGGCCGGGTCGGCCATGAAGTCCTCGCTGAATTCACCCTGGAAGCTGATGATGTCGCCAAGGTCTCCATCGACAATCATCTGCCGTGCCAGCGAGATCATCGGGTTGTGCTGGTAGTTGTAGCCCACCCGCGTCACCACCCCGGCCGCACTGGCGGCACGGCGCATGGCGTCGGCTTGTTCCAGGCTCACGGCCAGGGGTTTTTCGCAGTACACCGCCTTGCCCGCGGCAATCGCCGCCATCGCCATGGGGTAGTGCAGGTGGTTGGGGGTGGTGATGGCCACCACGTCGACGCTGGGATCATTGATCAATGCTTGCCAATCGCCATGAGCCTGGGCGAATCCCCAGGCCGTGGCGCAGCGCTGCGCGCGCTCGGTGTCGGCATCGGCCAGGGCGGCCAGCTTCAGGTGTACCGGCAACTCGAACACTGCGCGGGCGTTATTGAAGGCCAGCGCATGGGCGCGGCCCATGAAGCCTGTGCCGATCAAGCCGATTCCGAGTTCACGCATCGTCGTGGTCCTTTGCATTATTGTTTTCAGAAGGCGTATTAATGGAATAAAAATTCCCAAATTTCAATAGATAGAATAAAAATTCATTGATACGTCGACGATCACCTCGGCGAATAGAGCTACATTCACCATGCGGCCAAATGCCTTCAGTTAACAAAAGATAACGTAGCGCCGATTGTCAGACGATTCGAAAGCCCGATAGGATGGCCCCTGCTTCCTCCAGGCGCTCTAGATTGCAGGTTTCAAGGCCCCGGAAGGCAGGCGATAACAATAATAATGGGAGAAAGGTCTATGAGTGAGCCTGTCATGGGTTGGGTTGTTTGCCGCCCACGTGCCGCACGCAGGGTTGCGTTGCTGGCCACAGCGCTCTCGTTGCTGGTCGGTGGCGTGTCAGTCACGCCGGCACTGGCAGCCAGCGATACCGTCGCAACGCCTGCGTTTGCGATTGAATCCCCCAAGGCCGCCAAAGGCCTGATGATCGACGTCGTCCACGCGGGCAAGCGGCTGGTGGCGGTCGGTGACCGCGGGCACATCCTCTATTCCGATGACCAGGGCAGCACCTGGACCCAAGCCAAAGTCCCCACCCGGCAACTGCTCACGGCGGTGTTTTTCGTCGATGACCAGCAAGGCTGGGCGGTCGGCCACGATGCGCAAATCCTTGCCAGCTCCGACGGCGGCGCCACCTGGACCCAGCAATACCAGGACCTCAAGCGCGAAGCCCCTTTACTCGATGTATGGTTCAACGACGCCAACCACGGCCTGGCCGTGGGCGCCTACGGTGCGCTGATCGAAACCACCGACGGCGGCAAGACCTGGCAAGACGTCAGCGACCGCCTCGACAACGAAGACCAGTTCCACCTCAACGCCATCGCCCACATCAAGGACGCCGGCCTGTTCATCGTCGGCGAGCAAGGGAGCATGTTCCGCTCCAGCGACGACGGCCAGACCTGGGAAAAACTCGAAGGCCCCTACGAGGGCTCGCTGTTTGGTGTGATCAGCACGGCGCAGCCGCAAACCCTGCTGGCTTATGGCTTGCGCGGCAACCTGTACCGCTCCACAGATTTCGGCAGCACCTGGGAGCCCGTCGAATTGAACGCGGCGCGGGGAGCGCTCGAGTTTGGTTTGTCGGGCGCGACCTTGCTGGAGGATGGCTCCCTTGTCGTCGTTGGTAACGGCGGCAGCGTGGTGGTCAGTCATGACGATGGGGTGACCTTCAGCGTGTTCAACCGCCCGGACCGTATCTCGCTGTCGTCCGTGACGGCGGCGGGCAACGGTAACTTGATTCTGGCCGGGCAAGGCGGTGTGCGTGTTGCCACGCCGACCGGCGCTGAACCGACAAAACAATAAGAAGGGCGGGGATAGAATGAGCAGTCATCACAACGATAAAGCGACCTTTCTTGAGCGCCTGATTTTCAACAACCGCCCGGCAGTGATCGTCATCTGCCTGCTGGTGAGTATCTTCCTGTTCTGGCAGGCGACGTTGATTCGCCCGTCCACCAGCTTCGAAAAAATGATCCCCCTCAAGCACCCCTTCATCGAAAAGATGATGGAGCACCGCAACGACCTGGCGAACCTGGGCAACACCGTGCGGATCTCGGTGGAAGCCAAGGACGGTGACATTTTCACGAAGGAGTACATGGAGACCCTGCGCCAGATCAACGATGAGGTGTTCTACATCTCCGGCGTCGACCGCTCGGGCCTCAAGTCGCTGTGGAGCCCCAGCGTGCGCTGGACCGAAGTCACCGAAGAGGGCTTTGCCGGCGGTGAAGTGATCCCGCAGAGCTACAACGGCTCGCCACAAAGCCTCGACCAGCTGCGCAACAACGTGCTCAAGTCCGGCCAGGTCGGGCGCCTGGTGGCCAACGACTTCAAGTCGAGCATCGTCGACATCCCGCTGCTGGAGTCCTACCCGGACCCGCAGGACCAGGGCAAG
>NZ_JBYVMD010000034.1:0-82643 GCF_058145955.1 Pseudomonas sp. A39 | reverse complement strand
GGCGGCGGCCCCCCAAATACCTGTCGGATTACGGGCACACCGAGCGTGAGCGAGGTGCCGAGTGTTGGGGCAAGAGCGTTTTGCTTACTTTTGCGCTCTTCAAAAGTGAGCCGCCGTAAGGGCGGAACCCATAGCAGCCGTTACCTAAATAACGGATATGTACCCGGTCTGATCCAGCATCCATGTCAGCTGTCAGGCCGCCAACGGGAGCAAGCTCCCTCGCCACAGGTCCAGCGCCGGACCTAGAGTGGTGTAGATACCTATGCCCCGATGGTGCTGAATCAGTCACCTGATGAATTGACTGACACACCGCTATCGGGGGCAAGCCCCCTCCCACATTTGAATCGCGGGGTGACAGTTAGACTGTAGTCAGCTGTCAGGCAGCCGGCGGGAGCAAGCTCCCTCGCCACAGGTCCAGCGCCGTACCCAGAGTGGTGTAGATACCGAGGCCCCGATGGCGCTGAATCAGTCACCTGATGAATCGACTGACACACCGCTATCGGGAGCAAGCCCCCTCCCACATTGGGATCGCAGCCTAACCGTTAGATGGCGCTGGTCTGCCAGGCCAGCGCCCTCGCCACAGCGCCACACCCAGACGTGTATAGATGCCTATACCCATCGCACGCAAGCCAGCGCCCACATTGGCCCGCGGTAAAACGCTCACAGCAACCCAAAAATCACCAACCCACCCAGCCCGAACAGACACGCCATCCCAACCGCATACGCCAGGGTGCGCCAGGGTTGCCATCCACCCAGATACATCAGCGTGTGCGCCATGCGCGCCAAGGTAAAACCACCAAACAGCGCCACAGTCGCCCCCGTGGGAGTCCCCAGCACCACACACAACCCGCCAAGCACAAAGAACAACGGAATATTCTCCAGATCATTCGCCCACGCCTTACTCGCCCTCACCACCTGCGGCAATTCCCCTGCATGCGCAGCACAGCTGAAGAACGCCGCATCCTCCCGATTGATAAACGCCCGCGCCCGTATCCGGAAAAAACCCTGATAACAGGAAATTGCAAACATCTTCAGGCACAACACCAGCACGCACAGCGCATAGACCTGCAAACGCTCACTCATCGCGGCCGCCGTTCACCACCAGATAAAGCAACGGCCCTACCGACACAAACACCGCCGTCAGCAAAAAATACGGCACCACCGACGCCAGCGACCGCCCGCGCATCCCGGTACATCCACACGCACGCCAGCACCGCCATCAGGTACAGGTCGATCACCACTTGCGCGGTGTCCGGCCGCGACATCAGTTCGCGTCCAAAGGCCAGCAGCGACTGCTCAGCCGTGAGCATCGTCGCCAGGGTGTACAGCGAAAATCCCAGCAGGCCCGCCAGGGCGATATAGGGTCTTCTCATGGTCGCTTCCTTGGAGTGATGAAGGCCCACGTTAGTGATAAGGTTCGGCCCCTCGCAATGACCTCGGAGGTCATGATCCCGCCATGGACACCCCTTCTACCGCCGGCGAGCAGCTGCGCCAACTGCGCAGGCGCGCCAAGCTGAGCCAGCTCGACCTGGCCTTGATCACCGGCGTTTCCCAGCGCCACCTCAGTTGCATCGAGACCGGGCGGGCCAAGCCGAGCCCTGGCACCTTGCACAATCTGCTCACGGCGCTGGAGGCCCCGCTGGAGCAGTGCAACGGTGTGTTCCTCGCCGCCGGCTATGCGCCGCGCTACAGCGCCACCCCGCTCGCCTCGCCCGCCATGGCCGCGATCCGCGAAGCGGTCAACCATGTGCTGCACGCCAACAATCCCGCCCCGGCTATCCTGTTGGACAGCCAGTGGCAAGTGCTGTCGGCGAATGCCAGTACCGGCGTGCTGTTTGGACTGCTGGGCATACCGCCCGATGCAGCCTTGGGCTTGAACCTGCTGACCACGCTGCTGCAATCGGGCGGCCTGGGCGATCACCTGGTCAATGCCGAGGAGATACGCACCCTGGCCTGGCAGCGTGCCACCCGTGAGGCGCTGGGCAATCCTGAATTGGCCACGTTGCTGACGACATTGCCGACACCGACCCACACCGAACTGCCCGCGCAGATGCCACCGCTGGTACTGACGCGCGTCCGCTCAGCCCAAGGTGAACTGAGCTTTCTGTCCACGTTCACTACCTTCGGCATGCCCCAGGACATCACCCTCACCTCCCTGCGGATCGAACACCTGATTCCCGCTGACGAGGCCACTTGGCAGGTGATGCGCCGCGCCTATGCGGAGTATGCGGCGCTGGTTTTGTGAAATATCTGTACGTAGACTGCCGCCATACCCCCACTTGAAGGCGGCGAAAAAAAAGTGATGCACGTTACCGAAGTCTCCATTGCCCAATTGCGCGCCGCGCTTGAATCCGGCCAGACCACGGCGGTTGAACTGGTCCAGGCCTACCTCGCACGGATCGATGCCTATGACGGTCCGCAGACCGCCACCGCCTTGAACGCCGTGGTGGTGCGCAACCCCGATGCGCTGAAAGAAGCCGAGGCGTCCGATGCACGCCGGGCCAAAGGCGAAACCTGGGGGCCATTGGATGGCATTCCTTACACGGCCAAAGACAGCTACCTGGTCAAGGGCCTGACCGCGGCATCCGGTAGCCCGGCGTTTGCCACCCTGGTCGCCCAGCGTGATGCGTTCACCATCGAACGCCTGCGCGCCGGTGGCGCCATCTGCCTGGGCAAGACCAATATGCCGCCGATGGCCAATGGCGGGATGCAGCGTGGCGTGTATGGCCGGGCGGAAAGCCCGTATAACGCCGACTACCTGACCGCGCCGTTTGCCTCCGGCTCGTCCAACGGCGCCGGCACCGCGACGGCGGCGAGCTTTGCAGCCTTTGGCCTGGCCGAAGAAACTTGGTCGAGCGGACGCGGCCCGGCCTCCAACAATGGCCTGTGCGCCTACACGCCCTCCCGTGGCGTGATTTCGGTGCGCGGCAACTGGCCGCTCACACCGACCATGGACGTGGTGGTGCCCTATGCCCGCACCATGGCCGACCTGCTGGAAATCCTCGATGTGGTGGTGGCCGAAGACCCGGACACCCGTGGCGACCTCTGGCGCCTGCAGCCGTGGGTGCCGATTCCGAGTGTGGCTTCGGTGCGCCCTGCGTCCTACGCTGAACTCGCGGTGCCCGCTGAATCCCTCGCCGGCAAGCGCTTTGGCGTGCCGCGCATGTACATCAATGCCGACCCGGACGCCGGCACCAGCGAAAAACCTGGAATCGGTGGCCCTACCGGGCAGAAGATCAACACCCGCGCCAGCGTGATCGACCTGTGGCAAGACGCACGCCAGGCGCTGGAAGCCGCCGGCGCCGAAGTCATCGAGGTGGACTTCCCGCTGGTGTCCAACTGCGAAGGCGACCGCCCTGGCGCGCCTACCGTGTTTAACCGTGGGCTGGTGTCCAAGGAATTTCTCCACGATGAACTGTGGGAACTGTCCGCCTGGGCCTTCGATGATTTCCTGCGCGCCAACAACGACCCCGCGCTCAACCGCCTGGCGGATGTGGACGGGCCGAAGATCTTCCCCCACGACCCGGGCACCCTGCCCAACCGTGAGGACGACCTGGCCGCCGGCATGGACGAATACGTGCGCATGGCCGAACGCGGCATCACCCCGTGGAACGAGATCAGCACCTTGCCCGACGGCCTGCGTGGCCTGGAGCAAACCCGGCGGATCGACCTGGAAGACTGGATGGACACGCTCGGCCTCGACGCGGTGCTGTTCCCCACCGTCGCCGACGTAGGCCCGGCGGACGCCGATGTGAACGAAGCCTCCGCCGATATCGCCTGGAGCAACGGCATCTGGGTGGCCAACGGCAACCTCGCCATCCGCCACCTGGGCGTACCGACCGTCACCGTACCGATGGGCGTGATGGCCGATATCGGCATGCCGGTGGGGCTGACGTTTGCCGGGCGGGCCTATGACGATTCGGCGTTGCTGCGGTTTGCCTCGGCGTATGAGGCTACCGGCAGCAAACGCCAGATTCCGCCGCATACGCCGCCGTTAGCAGCTGGCTAAACACGGTCAACCCTATGCAAGAGGGCTTACCGTGGAAGCAAGCTTGCTGTGGTGAGCGCGCTTACTGTGGTGAGCGGGCTTGCCCCGCGCTGGGCTGCGCAGCAGCCCCATTGGGCTTACGGTGATACTGACGGGGGACAAGTCAAATCGTCGCACCTCTCCCCACCACAGCAAGCCCCACACATTTGCGTCGGTATTTCACATCAAGTGATGAAGGGCACGGCGATCAGCAGGATCGCCGTGCCATGGGTCAGCGTCGCCGCCAGCACACCGTAACGCAGGCGCACCAGCGCGCAAGCCAACCCTTCGATCAGGGTAAACAACAACACCGGCCAGCCCAACTGAGTAACGCTCAGTGCCAGGAATGTATGGCAAGCCGCAAAGGCCACACCGCTGATCAGTGCCGCGCGCAATGGCGTCACCTGCTGTGCCAGATACCCCTGCAAATACCCGCGAAACAGCACCTCTTCCAACGCATTGGCACCATAGGCCAACACCACCATACCCGGCAGCCATGCCCAGTAGCCCGGGATCGCTGACGCTTCAATTGCCTGGTAGAAGCGCAGCGGCACACCGATCAAGCATCCGACGGCAAGGCCGACCGCAAGGCCGCCGATTCGATGCCCCCTTGACCAGCAGATCAGCGCCGACAGGTCTGGCGCCACTCGCATCAGCACGGCAATCAGTAGCAACGACAAGCCGCCCAACGCCGCCAACACAAACGCATTGGCCGTGAACGCCAACTGCACTTCGCTGCCCAGCGACCATAGGCCCAACGGGGTCATTACATCGCGCATCAGCACGAACGCCGCCAGCAGAATCAGGATACGCAGGGCCGTCAGCGACCTGGGCGTGAGTGCAAACCACAGGCCGAACAACAGCAGGCCCGGCGCCAGATACGTGGCGTAATTGATCAGTACTGCCATTCCTTGGGTAATCATGGGTCGCTCAGCCGTGCGCCACCGCGATCATATCGATCTCCACCGCCGCCGACTTCGGCAACTGCATCACCCCCACCGAGGTGCGCGTATGCACCCCGGCTTCACCGAGGATCTCGTGCAGCAGGTCCGACGCACCGTTGGCCACCTCACTTTGCTGATCAAAGTCCTCGGCACTGCGCACGTACACGGTGATGCGCGGAATCGCCTTGATCGCGTCCAGCGAACCCAGCGCCTGCTTGAGCAACCCCAGGCAGCGCAACGCACTGATGCCGGCGGCGATTTGTGCCTGGGCCAGGGTCAGGTTGTCACCGACCTTGCCCGGCAGCACGATGGTATCGCCGACCCGCGGGATCTGGCCGCTGATGTACAGGTGGTTGCCGTCCCGAACCAGGGGCGTGTAGTTGCCACCGACCTTGAATTCGTCCATCAGGTAACCAAGGCGTTGTTGCGCGGCCTGGTATTTTTCGTCGCGGGTCATGGGCGTGAATCCTCGTGTCGGCGCCGCCACTCGTCCACCACGTCACCGAGGGTCTTGGGCTCAGCGTTGCGAATCCAGGCCATGAAGGGCCGGTCGAACGTGAATGCCGGACCACAGTGCTCAAGCATGAAGCGGCGTACGTTCTGCGTGTTTTTGTAGTGAGGGGTAACGGGCGTGTTGCGGGTGATGGGGTCGCTGTGCCAATTGAAGTCCATTTGCTTGACGCTCTGACGCCTCAGGAGCCCGCAGCATAGCGCCAAAATGCCAAGATGGGCGCCGCTCGACCGACGCTCACCCTGGTTTTTTTTGCGGTCAGCCGCCGAAATCGGCGCCACGCGTGTTGACGAACACTGCATAGATCGAATGGCTGCCGGCCATGAACAGGCGGTTACCCTCACGGCCGCCAAAACACAGGTTGGGGCAGCGTTCCGGCAGCGAGATATGCCCGATAGCCTTGCCCTGCGGATTGAACACGCGCACGCCATCGAGTTTTTCCAAGTCGGCCTTGGGGTCGCCGTTGCCGCCCCAGCCACACCACAGGTTGCCGCTCTCGTCGCACTTGATGCCGTCCAAGGCCGCGTACTCCAGGCCTTCGATATGCTTGCGACGGGCGCCCAGCGTACCGTCGTCATTCACGTCGATGGCCCAGATCAACCGGTTGGGCTTGGCCCGGCCTTCGACCACGTAGAGCAGCTTCTCATCCGGGGAAAAGCACAGGCCGTTGGGGCCGTTGAGGTCGTCGATCACCCGCGTGACCTTGCCGCTGTCACCGTCGATGCGGTAGACGCCATGGGGCTGGGTGGGCGTGATCTTGTGCCCTTCGTAGTTGTTGCCGGTCTGGAACGGCGGGTCCGTGAACCACACCGAGCCATCCCGTTTGCACACGATGTCGTTGGGCGAATTGAAGGGCTTGCCGTCAAAGCTGTCCGCCAGCACGGTGAGGCTGCCGTTGTGCTCGGTGCGGGTGATGCGCCGGCCCTCTTGGCTGGTGGTCGAGCCTTCGCACACCAGCAGCCGGCCTTGGCGATCACGGCACATGCCGTTGGAGAAATTGGCGTTTTCGCGGTAGACCGACAGGCTATCGGTCACCTCGTCCCAGCGCACGATGCGGTTGTTGGGGATATCGCTGAGCAGCAGGTAGCGGCCATCGCCGATCCACACCGGCCCCTCGGCCCAACGCAAGCCGGTCGCCAGTCGCTCGACACTGGCATTGAACAGGCGCAATTCCAGGAAACTGTCATCAAGCACTTTCACCAAGGGGTCTGGGTATCGCTGGCTCAATGGCTCAGCGGCATCTGCCAGGCGCGGCAGGTTGCCCAGCACTGCCACGGAGGCGGAAACCGCCAGGGAACGTTGCAGGAAAACGCGGCGACTGTGGTCGGTCCGGGCAGGCGAAGAGGAAGAATCCATGGTGTGTCTCCGTTATTTTATTGTTAGACGGGACGCCATTTTTAACCAGTGATGAGACATCGTACAAGAACAATGAAATATCGAGACCGAGCAAACCCTCAGCACCGTGTAAATATCCGAAATTTTACTTTCCAAACGGCACAAGAGTATTGCAATGTTGTACG
Organism: Pseudomonas sp. A39; assembly: GCF_058145955.1. Lineage (NCBI taxonomy): Bacteria > Pseudomonadati > Pseudomonadota > Gammaproteobacteria > Pseudomonadales > Pseudomonadaceae > Pseudomonas > Pseudomonas sp. A39. The sequence goes on along the minus strand of NZ_JBYVMD010000034.1, from coordinate 75,641 downwards.
ACGACATAAGCGGTAACGTGTTGTCCCACCCCCAACAACAATAAGGAAACACCCATGCAAAAAGTCAAAGTGCTGATCGGTTTTCTGTGCCTGTTCAGCGGCTACGTGGCCGCAGCCCCCGCCGCCGATAAAGACGTCGCCCAAGCGGTCGACCACCTGACCCAAGCGATGCTGCATAAAGACCTCAAGCAGCTCCAGAGCCTGACCGCCGAGAACCTTACCTACGGCCACTCCAGCGGCAAGATCCAGAACAAGCAGGAATTCATCGCCGATATCGAGACCGGTCGCAGCGGCTTCAAGACCCTCGAAATGCAGAAACAGACCATCACCTTGAGTGGCGATACCGCCTTGGTCCGCAACCACTTCTCCGCCCTGGCAGTGAACAGCGGCAAAGAAGTGCCCACCGAAATCGAGAACTTCCAGATCTGGCAAAAGCAGAAAGGCCACTGGCTGCTGATCGGTCGCCAGGCGTTTAAATTCTGAGGGCTAGCGGTGAGCCGCCTGGCTCACCACTGCACGACCTTGCGCACCGTCAGCAACGCTTCGCGCAACGCCGCCATGTCCACCGACCCCAAGGCCAGCCGTAGTGCGTGGGGCACATGGGCCGAGACGGAAAACGGCTCGGCGGTTGACACGGAAATGCCCTCGCGCTGCAAGGCCATGGCGACCTGATCGGCGCGGGCCTCTTCCGCCAAGGGCAGCCACAAGAAATACGAACAGGGATGACAGGTGTACGCCAGGCCCTTCAACACCTGGGCTGCCAGGGCCTGGCGCGCCTGGGCATCACGGCGCTTTTGCGCTTCCAACTGCGCCACTGTGCCGTCCTCGATCCAGGCCACCGCCATAGCACTCATCACGCCGGGCACGTTCCAGGTGGTGGCCATGATGCTGCGTTCCAGCCCCTTGACCCATTCAAGCGGCGCCACCACAAACCCCACCCGCAGGCCGGTCGCGACGCTTTTCGAAAGCCCGCCCACATACACCGTGCGCTCCGGCGCCAGGGTAGCCAGGGGCGGCGGAGCGTCCTCGGCCAGAAACGCATAGGCCGCGTCCTCGATGATCATCAGGTTGTGCTGCCGGGCGATCGCCACCAGCGCCTGGCGCTGGTCCAGGCTCAGCACCCAGCCCAGCGGATTGTGCAGCGTCGGCATGCTGTACACGGCACGCACCGAGCGCTTGCGACACAGCTTGTGCAGCGCGTCCAAGTCCGGGCCGGCCGCCGTGACCGGGATCGCGACAACGTCCAAGTGCAGGGTCTCGGCCAACACTTTGAACCCTGAATAGGTCAACGCATCCACCGCGATCACATCCCCCGGCTTGAGCAACGCCATCATCGTCACCGCCAAGCCGTGCTGGGCGCCGCTGACCAGCAGCACTTGGTCGGCCTCCACGCTGAGCCCCCTGCTGAGCACATGCCGCGCAAACGCAGCACGCTCGTGCAGGCGGCCGGCGTGAGGCTGGTAACGCAACAACGCTTCGAGGTCGCCGGATAACGCCAATTGGCGTAACGCCGTGCGCAGCAGGTCCGCCTGGCCAGGCAGCGACGGGTAGTTGAAGTTGAGATCCAGCATCCCCGCCGCCACCGTCATCTGCCCACTGCCCTGCCCCGGCGGCAACGCGATCTCGCGCACGAACGTGCCACGCCCGGTTTCCCCACTGACCAGGCCCATGGCTTCCAGCTCGGCGTACACCCGGCTGGCGGTGACCAGGGCCAGGCCATGATCGGCGGCCAGTTGCCGGTGCGTCGGCAGCCGTGTGCCGGGCGGCATTATCCCGCTGCGAATATCTGCGGCGAAGCGGTCGACCAGGGACTTGTAGCGGGCGCGAGGCATAGACACTGTATCCATGACAATTTTTTGATTGTCTTAATGCTGCCCCCTAGGATGGCCTGATCGCAACCTCTCCTTTCTTCAGGGCACCCTTCATGGAACGTACATCCCCCTTCAACACCCTGGACAGCCGCACGCAAGGCTGGATCAACGGCTTTATCGGCGTGGTGATTTTCAGCGGTTCCCTGCCCGCCACACGCCTGGCCGTGATGGAGTTTGACCCGGTGTTCCTGACCATGCTCCGCGCGGCCATCGCCGCCGCCCTGGGGCTGTTCCTGCTGTGGCTGTTCAAGGAAAAACGCCCCGCACCTCATCAGTGGCTGCCCCTGGCGATCGTCTCTCTGGGTGTGGTGATCGGCTTTCCCTTGCTCACCGCGCTCGCGCTGCAATACGTGACGTCCGCCCACTCCATCGTGTTTATCGGCCTGCTGCCCCTGGCGACCGCTGTATTTGCCGTGCTGCGCGGTGGCGAGCGCCCGCGCCCGGTGTTCTGGGTGTTTTCGATCCTGGGCAGTGGGCTGGTGATGGGGTATGCCGTCGCCCAGGGGCTGAGCGCCGCACCGGCCGGCGATCTGCTGATGCTGCTGGCGGTGCTGGTCTGCGGCCTGGGTTACGCCGAAGGCGCCAAGCTGTCGCGCAGCCTGGGCGGCTGGCAGGTGATCTGCTGGGCATTGGTGGTGTCGATGCCGGTGGTGGTGCCCTTGAGCCTGGTACTGGCGCCGCCGAGTTTCAGCGGCATCAGCCTGCCCGCCTGGCTGAGCCTGGGCTATGTGGCGTTGTTCAGCATGTTGCTCGGCTTTGTGTTCTGGTACCGCGGCCTGGCCCAGGGTGGCATCGCCGCCGTGGGCCAGTTGCAATTGCTGCAACCGTTTTTCGGCTTGGCGCTGGCGGCGGGCCTGCTGCATGAGCCGGTCAGCCTGGGCATGGTACTGGTGACGGTCGCGGTGATCGGCTGCGTGGCGGGTGCAAAGCGGTTCGCGCGTTAACGCTGCGGCGCGACCATCTTGAACTTGATGTTGATGTCATTGGACACCACGCGATTGCCCGCCCATTCGCCCTCGCCAATCTTGAAGTCGCCGCGCTTGAGGATGAACTCACCGTCGAACACGCCGATACCGCCTTGCTCCTTGAGCACCACGTCGACCGTCACCGGGTGCGTGATGCCCTTGAGGGTCAGGTTGCCGCTGATGGTGTAGCGGTTGTCCCCCAGGGCCGTGACACCGGTGGACTCGTACACGCCCACCGGATACGTCGCGGTGTCGAACCAGGACGCACGTTGCAGCTCATCGTTCGCGTCGGGGCTGCCGGCGTCGATGCTCGCGAGTTGGATCTTGAGCAACGCATGCCCGGCTTCAGGTTTTTGCGTGTCGAAGGTCAAGCTGCCCTCGAACTCGCTGAAGGTGCCGTACACCCGCTGCCCCAATTGTTTATAAGTGAAACTGATCTGGCTGGCGGTGCGGTTGACGTCCTTGTACTCCACCGCCTGGGCGCTGGCGCCATAGGCAAGGATCAAAGCCAGTAAAGCGACCGGGGACATTCGACGTTTCATGCAACGCTCCGCTGGAAGTAACGACACAGGTACTGAGCTGGTAGGTCATACCAGGGATTTATTCCAATCAAGCGTCTGTCCTGCTAAACAGAGTAGTCGCCCAAGCACAACAAGGATTCTGCATGCACGCCCCTTCACTCCAGGACACCACCGCGCCGGAAGGCATCTGCTACGGCTGCGGCGGCAGCAACCCCCACGGCCTGCACATCAAGAGCCGCTGGGACGCGGATGGCACCCACCTCGTGGCCGAGCACCTGCCCGAGGCAAAATACAGCGGCTGGCCCGACCTGGTCTACGGCGGATTGATTGCCATGCTGGTGGACTGCCATTCCAACTGGACCGCCATGGCCTACCATTACCGCGCCGAGCAACGCGAACCCGGCAGCCTGCCGCGCATCGACTGCGTCACCGGCAAGCTGGGCATCACATTCATCAAGCCGACGCCCCTGGGCGTCACCCTCACCCTGCGCGCGCGGGCTGAAGGCGATGTGGGCCGCAAAACCCGCGTGATCTGCGAGGTGTACGCCGATAACGTGCTGACCGCAGTGGGCGATTCGATCTTCGTACGCGTCGACACCGGCCAACTGGCCGCCGCCGCCCATGGCCGTGAGGGCTGATCCTGGTCTACATTGACTGCCACCGCTAATCGAGGATTGCACCGATGACTCGTCTCACCGCGAAAGACTTTGCGCCCGAACTGCTGGAACTCTACGACGGCTATGCCCACGGCAAGATCAACCGCCGCGAATTTCTCGACCGCTCCGCGCTGTTCACCTTTGGCGGCCTCACCGCCTCGGCCTTGCTCGCGGCCCTGAGCCCCAACTACGCCCTGGCCGAACAGGTGAAATTCACCGACCCGGACATCGTCGCCGACTACATCACCTACCCCTCACCCAAAGGCAACGGCAACGTACGCGGCTACCTGGTGCGCCCGGCCAAAGCGGCGGGCAAGCTGCCGGCGGTGGTGGTGGTCCACGAAAACCGGGGCCTCAACCCCTATATCGAAGACGTCGCCCGACGCTTGGCCAAGGCCGGTTTTATCGCCCTGGCGCCCGACGGCCTGACCTCGGTCGGCGGCTACCCCGGCAACGATGAAAAAGGCGTGGAACTGCAACAGAAAGTCGACCCGACCAAGCTCATGAACGACTTCTTCGCCGCCATTGAATGGCTGATGCACCACGACAGCAGCACCGGCAAGGTCGGGATCACCGGCTTCTGCTATGGCGGCGGCGTGACCAATGCCGCAGCGGTGGCCTACCCCGAACTGGGTGCGGCGGTGTCGTTTTATGGACGCCAGCCGGAGGCCAAGGATGTGCCACGGATCAAGGCGCCGATCATGCTGCACTACGGTGAGTTGGACACGCGGATCAATGAAGGCTGGCCGGCGTACGAGCAGGCGTTGAAGGCGGCAGGCACCCCCTATGAGGCATATATCTACAAGGGTGCCAACCACGGTTTCCATAATGATTCGACGCCGCGTTATGACGAGGCGGCGGCGAATCTGGCGTGGAAAAGAACGCTCGACTGGTTCCATAAATATTTGGCCTAGACGCCCCTTAAATGGGGGAGCTGGCTTGCCTGCTCCCCCATTAGATCCACTGTGTTCTCGAGGTCAGTGTTCCAAGGCATACCGGCGGCAATGGTTGAGGTAACCCTGCTCATGGCTACCCACCAGTTGCACCACGCTGGTCCAGAGCCAGGACGGCGCGTCCAACTGCTTGGAGCGGTTCTCCTGCAACACCGCCATCCAGTCCTTGCGCGTGTCGCGATCCATCTGCCGCGCATGGGCGATACCGACCACCCGCGCGAGGTAGCCGGCGGCGTGCATGGCATCGATCTCGCTCAGTTCGTCCAGCTCCAGCTTCATGTCCTGGGGCAGCAGTTCACGGATAAAAAACCCGTGATCCAGAAAACGCGTGGCCACCATCCGCTCACCCAGGCCCGGTGACAGCTGGCGTGCACCCTCCACCACGCGACGACCGTTATCCCTCGGCATCTTCGCCCGCGCCGCACGGGGTGCAGCAGCCCCGACGGCTTCCTTGATATCAATCAGGCAATACTCTTGATCATCGTTGTCGCCCACGCCGAGCAAGGCGGCATACCGCAGCAAGCCGAGCGAACTGCAGCCCTTGACCCAATAGGCCGAGTCCAGCAGTTCGACCCTGGCATCCTTGGGCCGCCCCTTGAGCAATGTGACCAATTGATGGATTTCATCCGAGGCACACAGGGTTTGCAATGCGGTTTTCTCGGCCCGTGATAACGACCAGAAATGCTTGCCCAAGGGGATGGTCGGCCGGGCGCTTTCGATGCGCTCACGCGCGAGGTTTTTCCAAGTGCGCGCCACCGCGCTGCGCATGCCCGCCTTGACCTGGGACGGACGTGGCGGGACCTGGTCGGGTTTGTCTTTGAACGCCTGTTCGTAGCCCAGCATCATTTCTTCGAGCATACGTGCGGTGGTGACGCCGGGCAGGTCCGAGCCGCGTGCAGCGGTCGCCAGGGACAAGGCCAGGCGCACCAGATCGTGGGTCGGATTACCGATCACCGTCTGGTCAAGGTCGCGGATATGCATATCGATGCGGCCGTTGGTGTCCCCGGTAGGCCCCAGGTTACCGGCGTGGCAGTCGCCGCAGATCCAGATGGCCGGGCCGTGGGGCAAGCGGCGGCCAGTCTGGCTGTGCAGCCACTCATAAAACTGCACCGTGCTGCCGCGTACGTAAGCGTGGGCGGAGCGCGCCATCTTCAAGTTTCGCAATTGGGTCAGGCGAGGCATGCGGGCGGAGGGGCGCGGTATTTTCATGGAATCACTCAGTGCAGGTGTTGCGGTAGAGCGCTGGCCCTCGGAAAATGTTTCATTATGTTTCAAAAAAAGCGTTCACCCCGGCTGCGCCATGTCCCGCAACCAGCCCTTGAACGCCAGCATCGCCGAGGTCTCCGCACGCGACTGCAAGCGCGTCAGCCAATAGCTGCCGGTGGTGATGTCGACGTCGAACGGCTGGCGAATGACATCGCTCTCCAGTTGCCGCGCAAACATCATCGCAGGTGCCAACGCCACCCCCATGCCTTGCAAGGCTGCCTCCATCATTGCCAATGACGAGTCGAACACGACGCTGCGCGGGGCCAGGGTGTCGGCGGGCAACCCGGCCGCCTGGAACCACAGGCTCCACTCATCGGTGCGGTAGGAGCGCAGCAACGTGTGTTTGAGCAGGTCAGCGGGTGCGTGCAGTTGCTCGGCCAGTTGCGGTACGCAGAGCACCGTCAAGGGTGCAGCCAACAGTTCGCAGGCATCCGTGCCATGCCAGGCACCGGCGCCAAAACGGATGGCGTAATCCAGGCCCTCGGCGGCCACATCGACGCGGTTGTTGTGGGTGGAAAGGCGCAGGTCGATAAACGGATAGCCGCGTTGAAAATCCGCCAGGCGTGGCAGCAACCACCCTACCGCAAACGTGCCGACGGCCCCCACGGTGAGGACCTCGCGGTAGTGCCCGCCTTCAAACTGGCCCAGCGTGTGGGCGATGCGGTCAAAGGATTCACGCACCACCGGCAGCAGGGTTTCACCTTCGCGTGTCAGCATCAGGCCCCGTGGCAGGCGCTTGAATAATGTGACATTAAGTTGCGCCTCCAGGCTTTTTACCTGATGGCTGACCGCCGCCTGGGTGACGCACAATTCAATGGCCGCACGGGTAAAGCTCAAGTGACGGGCGGACGCCTCGAATGCGCGCAGGGCATTGAGGGGCAAATGGGAACGCAGCATGCTTTACCCTAGATTTTCTAATGGCAGATGCAAGATATCATCGTTTGTCGAAGGGACGGAACCTCACTAGATTTGCGACGCCTGCGCAGGCTCTGATCGTCAGCGCATCATTTACATGGAAGCGAGTAATCATGAACTTCAGCGTACGAAATTTCCTGTTTTCGGCCTTATTTTTCGTCTCCGGCACCAGCATGGCGGCGACCGATTTGCGCAAGGTCGTGGACAGTCATGTTGCGCCCCTGATGCAGCAACAAGGCATTGCCGGCCTGTCGGTGGCCGTCGTCAACAAAGGCAAGGTGCAATACTTTAACTACGGCGTCGCCAATAAAGACAAACAGCAGCCCGTGACTCAAGACACACTGTTCGAGATCGGCTCGGTGAGCAAAACCTTCACCGCCACCCTAGGCGGCTATGCCGAGGCCAGCGGCAAGCTCCAGCTCTCGGACAAGGCCAGCCAGCACCTTGCAGCCCTCAAGGGCAGTGCCTTCGACCGCATCAGCCTGCTGCAACTCGCCACCTACACCCCCGGTGGCCTGCCGCTGCAGTTTCCGGACGCCGCCGACAACGCCGACGCCATGATCGGCTATTTCCAGCACTGGAAACCCGCCTACGCGCCCGGTGCGCAGCGTCTCTACTCCAACCCGAGCATTGGCCTGTTCGGCTACCTGAGCGCCCAAAGCCTGGGCCAGCCGTTCAACACGGCGATGGAGAAAACCCTGCTGCCCAAGTTGGGCCTGAAGAACACCTATGTCAGCGTGCCTGCTGATAAAGCCGACGCCTACGCCCAGGGCTACGACAAGCAGGACAAACCTGTACGCGTCGGCCCCGGCGCGTTGGACGGCGAAGCCTATGGCATCAAGACCAGCACCCAGGACCTGGCGCATTACGTCATGGTGAACATGCACCCGCAAACCCTGGAGAAACCGCTGCAACAGGCCATCGCCACCACGCACACCGGTTACTACACGGTCAACGGTATGACCCAAGGCCTGGGCTGGGAGTCCTACCCCTACCCGATCACCCTGCAAGCGCTGATGGATGGCAACTCCACACCGATGGCGATGGAGCCGCACAACGTGAAGTGGCTGCACCCGGCTCAGGCGCAACCGGCGAACGTGCTGTACAACAAAACCGGCTCAACCGGTGGTTTTGGTGCCTACGTGGTGTATGTGCCGAGCAGGGACATCGGCGTGGTGATGTTGGCCAACAAGAATTACCCGAATGCCGAGCGCGTGAAGGTGGCCCATGCGATCTTGAGTGCACTGGACCATTAAAAAGACTGCACATACCCCCTGTGGGAGCGGGCTTGCCCGCGATGAGGATGTGCCAGCCAGCACAGCTGGCAACTGACACACCGCCATCGCGGGCAAGCCCGGCTCCCACAAGGTATTGCGGTATTGGCGGGATTTACATACCCAACCAGTGCGGCAACGCCAACGAGATAAACGGCAAGTAGGTGACCATGATCAGGAACACCAACAGGATCATCAGCCACGGCAACGCCGCACGGATCGTCTGCCCCAGCGTCAGCCCCGTCACCGCCGACGTCACAAACAGGTTCAACCCCACCGGCGGGTGCACCAGGCCGATCTCCATATTCACCACCATCACGATACCCAGGTGAATCGGGTCAATGCCCAGCTTCATGGCAATCGGGAAGAAGATCGGCGCCAGGATCAGCACGATAGCCGAAGGCTCCATGAAGCTGCCGGCGATCAACAACACCACATTGACCATGATCAAAAAGCCAATCGGCGTCAGGCCTTCGGAGAGCACCCAAGCGGTGATTTCCTGCGGGATCTGCTCGGTGGTCAGCACATGGGCAAACAGCATGGCGTTGGCGATGATGAACATCAGCATGATCGCCAGGCGCCCGGATTCCAGCAGCACCTTGGGGCAGTCGCGCAGCTTCATGTCCTTGTAGACGAACAGCGCGACGAACGCTGAATAAACCGCCGCCACCGCCGCCGCTTCGGTCGGGGTGAACATGCCGCTGTAGATGCCGCCGAGGATGATCACCAGCAGCAACAGGCCCCAGAAAGCGCGCCGTGCGCAGGTCAGCCACTCGCGGAAGGTCGCTCGCGGCTGCGCCGGCAGCTTCTTGATGCGCGCGACGATGTAGATCGCGATCATCAGCATCAGGCCCAGCAGCAGCCCCGGAATGACGCCCGCCATAAACAGCTTGCCCACCGAGGTTTCAGTCGCCGCCGAATACACCACCATCACGATCGACGGCGGGATCAGGATGCCCAAGGTCCCCGCATTACAGATAATCCCCGCACCGAATTCCTTCGGGTAACCGGAACGCACCATCCCCGCCACGGCAATCGAACCCACCGCCGCCACCGTCGCCGGTGACGAACCCGACAGCGCCGCAAACAGCATGCACGCCAACACCGCCGCAATCGCCAGGCCGCCACGGATATGGCCGACGCAGGCGTTGGCAAAGTCGATCAAGCGCTGCGCCACGCCGCCGGTGGTCATGAACGCACCCGACAACAGGAAGAACGGAATCGCCAGGAAGGTATAGGCATCGGAGGTTTCGAACAGCTTGATCGCCAGGGAACTGACCGAGTCCTGGCTGAACATCAGGATCGACACCGCACCGGACAAGCCCAGGGAAATCGCGATGGGCACACCCAGGAACATGAATACGAATAACAGCAGGAATAAACAGAGCACGGCCATCAGTGACGCTCCTCATGGCTGCCGGCCAATTTGCTGGCCTCACCGGCCTCGTCGGCCAGCCCCAACCCGACCTGGCGGTGGGTAAAGATGCGGTAGAAAATTTCCAGGTAGCGGATGAACACCATGGCGAAACCAATGGGCACGATCACCACGATGTCACCGACATCGATGCCGTACTGGTCGAGGTCTTCGGCGCCGATATGCGCGCCCATCACCGCACTCACCCACTTGTAGCTGGCGACCATGAACAACCCGGCGTAGGCCAGGCAGCACAGGCAGGCGAGCATGCCCAGCACGCGCTGCACCGGACGCTTGGTCAGCTTGACCAGTGCATCCACGCCGAGGTGGCCGGCGGTGCGTACGCCGTAGGAAATGCCAAAGAAAATCAGCCAGCCGAACATGGCCTTGGTCAGCGCTACGCTCCAGGTCATGTCCTGGGCCCAGGTCATGGTGTGGTCACCCAGCGCGCCGAAGAACTGGCTGCTCCAGGCCCATTTGTCGGACAGGGCAAAAAACAGCGTGTAGATGTTGTTGAGCATGACGTAGACGAATGTCACCAGGGTCATGGCGGCCAGCAGGAAAGCGATAAAGCCTTCCTCCAGGTGCTCCCAGACGCGCCTTAGCGTTTGCATGGCAAAACCTCGCGAAAGCAAATGAGATATCGATATGTGGGAGGGGCACCCCGATAGCGGTGGGTCAGAGACAGATGGGCAAGCTGACACACCGCAATCGGGGGCAAGCCCCCTCCCACATTGGGGGGTTACCGATTGGAGGCGTCCGCGGCCTTGATCAGATCAGCCCCGATCTCACCCTCGAACTTCTGCCACACCGGGCGCATGGCTTCGCGCCAGAGCTGGCGTTGCTCGGGGGTCAGTTCGATGATTTCGCTGGTCTTGGCGTCGATGATTTTCTGCTTGGCCGACTGGTTCAGCGCCTCAGCCTGTTTGTTCACCTCGACCGTGACCTCGACCATGATCTGCTCCAGGGTGCTACGGATATCCGGCGGCAGGCCGGTCCAGAACTTGGCGTTGGTAATCACCATGTAGTCGATCAGGCCATGGTTGGACTCGGTGAAATACTTCTGCACCTCGTTGACCTTCTGGCTTTCATAGTTCGACCAGGTGTTTTCGGTGCCGTTGACGGTGCCGGTCTGCAGACCTTGGTATACCTCGGCAAAGCTCATCTTGCGTGGGTTGGCGCGGATCGCCTTGAACTGTTCTTCCAAGACGCTGGAGGCCTGCACACGGAACTTCAGGCCACGGGCATCCTTGGGTTCATGCAGTGCTTTGTTGGCAGAAAGCTGCTTGAGGCCGTTGTGCCAATAGGCCAGGCCGAGGATGTTCTTGTCCTGCATGGACGTCAGCAGCTCCTTGCCCTGGGCGGCCTGGAAACGGTCGACAGCGGCAAGGTCGTTGAACAGGAACGGCAGGTCGTAGATCTGCACTTGCTTGGTGTATTGCTCGAACTTGGCCAGGGACGGGGCCAGCATCTGCACGTCGCCCAGCAGCAGCGCTTCCATTTCCTTGCCATCGCCGAACAGCGACGAGTTCGGGTACACCTCGACCTTGACCCTGCCCGGCAAGCGTTCTTCGGCAAGCTTTTTGAACAACAACGCGCCCTGGCCTTTGGGGGTGTTTTCGGCGACCACGTGGGCGAACTTGATGACAATCGGGTCCGCCGCCTGGGCCAGGCCCGCGGCAAACAAGGTGGCGGCGCACAGCAGCGCCCGGGAGAGCTTGAGCATGGAAAATCACCTTCTTATTGTTGTGTTGTCAGGCAAGGTGCCTGATGTCAGGCGTGTAGTGAATTTCGAATTCTAGATACCTGCGTTCGGCCAAGACGAACGCCAAAAACCGGTTCGATCCCTTGTGGCGAGGGAGCTTGCTCCCGTTGGGCTGCGCAGCGGCCCCAGGAAAAACCGCAGCGCTGCACACGCCAACGCGAGCAAGCTCGCTCGCCACAGAGTTACTCGGCAGCTAATAACCGTTGTGCCCGCAGCAACACCGGGGCATCCACCATCTGCCCATCGATCTGGTAGGCCCCTGCCCCATGCGCGCCGGCGTCCACCACGCGCTGGGCCCAGGCCAGGTCCTCGGCGCTCGGCGCCAGCGCTTCATGGATCACCGGCACCTGCTTGGGATGGATACACAACGCCCCGGCAAACCCCATTTCATAGGCATGCCGGATCGAACGGCGCAGGCCCTCGGGGTCATCGATGGCCGGGTGCACGCCGTCCAGGGGCGCTACCAGGCCGGCGGCGCGGGAATGCACAATCAGCGCCAGCCGCGCCTGGTCCAGGGCGAACTGCGCGGCCGGGGAATTACTGCTCAGGTTCAGGTCCAGTGCCAGGTCCAGCCCACCGAACGACAGGCGCTCCACCTGCGGCGCCTGGGCGATCTCGGCCACGGCCAGCAAACCGCGTGCGCTTTCGATAATCGGCCAGATGACTTTGCCGGTAGCCGCTACCACAGCAACCTGGGCCGCACTTTCGACCTTCGGCAGCAACACCCCCGCCACGTTCGGATGGGCTTTGCAGAACGCCACATCCTCGAAATGCTCGGCGTGCTCCGGCGCGTTGATGCGTACCCACACCTGAGCCTCGGGATGCGCCTGCAGGAACCCCCCGAGGTTATCCCGCGCCTGGCGCTTGAGCGGTTCTTCCACCGCGTCTTCAAAATCCACGATCACCGCATCGGCACCACTGGCCAAGGCTTTGGAAAATCGCTCCGGTCGGCTACCGGGCACAAACAACGCCGAACGAACCAGGGGCCTTGGCATCTGTTGAGTTCCTTATTATTGATAACGTGTTAAATAACACCGCGTGCACGCAGACCGTCGATGGCCTCTGCCGAGTAACCCAGCTGATCCAGGATGCCCTGGCTGTGCTGCCCCAACCCTGGAACCGCGTCCATGCGCGGGGTGAACGCGGCATTGCGCGCCGGAGGCAGCAGCGACGGCAACGGGCCGGCCGGGCTGTCGACCTCGCGCCAGCTGTCACGCGCCTTGAGCTGCGGGTGGTCCCACACGCCTTGCATATCGTTGACGCGGGCGCTGGCGATTTGCGCGGTTTCCAGGCGCTGGATCACCGCTTCGGCATCGAGCTGGGCAAAACTGTCAACGATGATCTGGCGCAGCGCTTCACGGTTGGCCGAGCGCTTGAAGTTGGCGGCGAAACGCTCGTCCGTCGCCAGTGTCGGCGTGAGCAGCACCTTGTCGCAGAACGCCGCCCATTCGCGCTCGTTCTGCAACCCGAGCATCACCGTGCCGCCGTCGCCGGTGGGAAACGGCCCATAGGGATAGATCGTCGAATGCGCGGCCCCGGCACGCGGCGGCTGGGATGCGCCGTCGAACGCGTAGTACATCGGGTAGCCCATCCACTCCACCAGACTCTCCAGCATGCTCACGTCGATGCGGCTGCCCTTCCCCGTCTTGCCGCGCAGCAGCAGTGCCGAGAGGATGCCGCTGTAGGCGTACATGCCCGCCGAGATGTCGGCGATGGAACAACCGGCCTTGGCCATCTGGTCTTCGCCGGGGCCGCCGGTCACCGAGAGAAAACCGCCCTCACTCTGGATCAGCAGGTCGTAGGCCTTCTTTTTCTCGTAGGGCCCGCCTTCGCCGTAGCCGGAAATGTCGCAAACAATCAGGCGTGGAAAACGCGCCTGCAGTGCCTCGAACGACAAGCCCATGCGCGCCGCCGCACCGGGCGCCAGGTTCTGCACCAGCACATCGGCATCGGCCAACAGGGTGTCGAGGATAGCGCCCGCCTCGCCTTGCTTGAGGTCCAGTGTCAGGCTTTCCTTGGAGCGGTTGGTCCACACGAAATGCGAGGCCAGGCCGCGCACGCGCTCGTCATAGCCACGCGCAAAGTCGCCGCTGCCGGGGCGTTCGATCTTGATGACACGGGCGCCCAGGTCGGCCAACTGGCGGGTACAAAAAGGCGCGGCAATCGCGTGTTCCAGGCTGACAACGGTGATGCCGTCCAGCGGTCGTTGGTGAGTCATGACGGTTCCTCAGAGCCAATGGGCCATGGATGCGGCGTTGCGTAAGTCCCAGACCTTTTCAATCAGGGCATGGGCCTCAAGCGGCGTGCGGGCGCCGCTGAATTGGGCGAGGCGCTGGAATTTATCCGCCAGCTCTCGACGGCTGAGGGTGTTGCCCGGGTCGCCCTTGGGCTCGTCGATGGCGCCGTGCAGCGTGCGGCCGTCAAGGGTGGTGACGGTGACGCGGCCGAGCCAGCGCTGGGGGTAAGCGCCGTCGACTTCGGCGTCGAGGGTCATACTGACCTTGTCGCGGAAGCTGGAGACGGCCGGGTCGGTCAGCGCCCGTTCGTGGAACTCCTTGAGCCCGGCCTTGCCATGCACGGCGATCAAGCCCAGCACGGTGCCCATGGAGAACTTGGCCTGGTGCACGCTGGTTGGCACGGTCACGCGCCCCAGCACATCGATGGCGCCTTGATGCACCCGCGTCTCCACATGGGCGATATCGGCGGCGGTGAGGCGTTCGCGCTGCATCAGGTCCAGCAGCGCATCGGCCGCCGGATGCGTATGGCGGCACGAGGCGTGGAACTTGAACGAGGTTTCCAGCAGCGCCCAGCGACTGCCCAGGTCGGCGGACAACTTGCTCGGCTCGGCATTGCTGGACATCCCCGCCGCCAAGCCCTGGTCGCCTTCGAGAATATTGCGCGCACCGGTCAGCCCTTCCGCCGTCAGGTACGCGGCGAGCAAACCGTCCGCCGCCGCCTTGGCCGTGTGCAATTGCTTGGAGTCGGCGGCATCGCGCAGGAACTCCCACAGCCCGGCGGCCTGCGTGCCGGCGCTGCCGAGCAGGTTGATGAATTGTTCTTGGTTGAAGTCCAGCAGCTTGCCCACCGCAACGGCCGCCGCCAGGGTGCCGACCGTGGCCGTGGTGTGAAAGATGCGGTAGTGGGAACGGCCCATGAATTCGCCGATACGGATACCGGCTTCATAACCGGCCACCGAGGCCAGCAGCAAGTCGCGGCCGGATTTGCCCAGGTCCTGGGCGGCCGCCAACGCGGCGGGAAACACCACGGTCGCCGGGTGCAAAACGGAACTGTTGTGCAGGTCATCCTGCTCCACCAGGTGGGAGGAAGCGCCGTTGACCAGCGCGGCGAAATACGCGCTGGTGCTGGCGCCGTTGACGATCACCTGCGCCGGGCCGCTGCTTGGCCCCATTTTCTGCGCATAACGCTCGAATAACGGGATTGGGTGCGCGCCCTGGCTCGCCAGCGCCGAAGCCAGCCAGTCCAGATACAGGTCTTCGGTACGCGCCAGCACGTCTTCCGGCAGGTGCGTGTGATTCAGCTCGGCAAGGAACCGACACAGGGCTTGGGTATGGCTCACGGTCAGGCCCTCAGAAACTGCGTGGCAGTTCGAGCAAGTGCTCGGCCACGTAGGACAGGATCAGGTTGGTGGAGATCGGTGCCACCTGGTACAGGCGCGTCTCGCGGAACTTGCGCTCCACGTCGTATTCGCAGGCAAACCCGAAGCCGCCGTGGGTCTGCAGGCACGCATTGGCTGCCTCCCAGGACGCCTTGGCCGCCAGGTACTTGGCCATGTTGGCACTGGCCCCGGCATTTTTGCCGCTGTCGTATTCCTCGCAGGCACGCCAGCGCATCAGGTCCGCCGCTTCGATCTCGATATGCGCTTCGGCGATCGGGAACTGCACACCCTGGTTCTGTCCGATAGGCCGGCCAAACACCACACGGTCGCGGGCATAGGCGCTGGCCTTTTCGATAAACCAGCGGCCGTCGCCGATGCATTCGGCGGCGATCAGCGTGCGTTCGGCGTTGAGGCCATCGAGGATGTATTTGAAACCCTTGCCCTCTTCGCCGATCAGGCTGTCCAGCGGCAGCTCGAGGTTGTCGAAGAACAGCTCATTGGTTTCGTGGTTGACCATGTTGGCGATGGGCTGCACGGTGAGGCCATGACCGATGGCCTCGCGCAGGTCCACCAGGAAGATCGACATGCCCTCGGACTTTTTCTTCACTTCAGCCAGCGGCGTGGTGCGCGCCAGCAGGATCATCAGGTCGGAATGCTGGATGCGCGAGATCCACACCTTCTGGCCGTTGATCACGTACTTGTCGCCGCGCTTGATCGCGGTGGTCTTGATCTTGGTGGTGTCGGTGCCGGTGGTGGGCTCGGTCACGCCCATGGACTGCAGGCGCAATTCGCCGCTGGCGAGCTTGGGCAGGTAGAAGCGTTTCTGCGCTTCGCTGCCGTGGCGCAGCAAAGTGAACATGTTGTACATCTGGCCGTGCACGGTGCCCGAGTTACCGCCGCAGCGGTTCACTTCTTCGAGGATCACCGAAGCCTCGGCCAGGCCCAGGCCGGAACCGCCGTACGCTTCGGGGATCATCGCCGACAGCCAGCCGGCGTCGGTCAGCGCTTTGACGAAGGCTTCGGGGAAGCCCTTTTGCTCGTCAATCTTGCGCCAGTAGGCGGCATCGAATTCAGCGCACAAGGCGCGCACGCCTTCGCGGATGGCATTGAGTTCTTCATTGTCATTCGGGTTCATTAACGGCTCTCCGCCTGTTGTTCTTGGATTATTCGAAATGCACCTGGGCTTGCTGCGCCAGGCCGTCAGCGTTACCGGCCCACAGCAGCGCCACGCCGGTTTCAGTCACGCGGCCCGCCACTTCAAACGGCTGCGGCGCAATCAACGGGCGCACGCCGCGATAGGCAAAACGGCGCAAGGTGGCTTCGGGGTGGGCACGGCAGAACGCGCGCAGGCTCAGGGTGGCGATCAACGGCCCATGCACCACCAGGCCTGAGTAGCCTTCGGTGCCGGTGACATAGGGGTAGTCGTAGTGAATGCGGTGACCGTTGAAGGTCACGGCGCTGTAGCGAAACAGCAGGGTCGGCGTGGGATCGATCGCTTCGTGCCATTCACCGTGCTCCAGCGCCTCTGCGCTGCCGGCCTTGGGCGGCGTGGGTTCGCGGTAGACGATGTCCTGTTCTTCGCGGATCGCCAGGCGCCCGTCCTGGGCATAGTCGTGGCGCACGGTGACAAACAACAGCGAACCGGTGCGACCGGTCTTTTCTTCGACCTGGATAATGGTCGACACGCGGGTCGCCGCCTCCCCGGCACGCAGCGCGTGCAGAAACTCGATACGCCCACCGGCCCACATGCGGTTGCGGTTGTCGGCCGGCGGCAGGAACCCGCCACGCGCCGGGTGGCCGTCGCTGCCCAGGGCGGTTTCCGGCAGCGGGTCCTGGAAGAAGCACCACTGCCACAACGGCGGAAGGTCCGCGCCGTCCTCGGGCACTGCCTCGCCGAACGTAGCGGCGATACGTTTGAGCAGGTTATGGCTCAGGTGGTCGTGAGCGGTTTCGCTTCGGCCGATCCAGTCAGTGGCGCTCATCGGGTGCAGTTCCTCGGGCAGTGAGTGTCTGCCCCGGATCATGCAAGCGCCCGCCCGTTCTGAGAATTTGCATTTCAATAAACCAGCGTTCGGCTATGCTGAACGCCAATTCACTGAAAACACCGCATACCCCTGTGGGAGTCTTGCATGCACTTCGACCTGGCCGACCTGCGCCTGTTTATCCATATCGCCGAATCCCCCAGCCTGACCCAGGGCGCCAAGCGTGCGTTTCTTTCGCCGGCCGCCGCCAGTGCACGGATCAAGGCCCTCGAAGGCCAGCTCGACACCCGCCTGCTGTACCGTGACAGCCGTGGCGTGGAGATCACCCCGGCCGGTGAGCGCCTGCTGCACCATGCCCGGCTGATCATGCGCCAGGTGGACTACCTCAAAAGCGAATTCACCCAATACGGCGTGGATTCGGCCGGGCATATCCGCATCTTCGCCAACACCACGGCGGTCACCGAATTCTTGCCGGAAGTGCTGGCGGGGTTCCTGTCACAAAGGCCTGGCGTCACCGTCGACCTGCAGGAGCGCCTGTCCCGCGACATCGTGCGCGGCGTGCTCGATGGCACCAGCGACATGGGCATTATCGCCGGCCCCGTGGAAGCAGCGGGTTTGCAGGTGCTGCATTTCAGCACAGACACCTTGGTATTGATGGTGCCGGTCGGCCACCCGCTGGCAGCGCAACCATCAGTCACCCTGGAACAGACCCTCGCCTACCAGCATATCGGCCTGCATGAAGGCAGCACCTTATTGAGTTTTTTGCGCGAACACGTGGAGCGGCTGGGCAAGCACTTGTCGCTGCGTATCCAGGTGTCGAGTTTCGAGGCGATCTGCCGGATGGTCGAAGCCGGTGTGGGCATCGGCATCATTCCGGAGTCCGCCGCCGTGCGCCACAGTCGCACCATGCACGTGGTGGCGGTGAAGCTCGATGAGCCGTGGGCGATTCGCGAACGCAGCATCCTGGTGCGGGAGCTGGAGGCGTTGCCCGGCACCATTCGTGCGTTGATCGCCACGTTGATGCCGGACTCGGTCAATGGAGGCTGAGGTTGCGCTGGCGGGCGTCTTCCACCGTGATGTGGCTCAAACGTCCCTGGTCATCGAATAACAACCAGCCATCGCCGGTGCGACGGATATTCACCTCGTAGCGCGGCCAATGCAGCACAGCACACACGGTGTCACTGCCACGACGGATAAAGTGCCAGCGGGTGTCGCGGTCACTGGCGATATAGCCGAATACCAACCAATCCGCGTCGACGACGATGCGCACCGGGTCGCTATCGAAGCACCCCTCATCACAGCCCGTCAGGCGATACCCCTTGCGGTTGCCGTCGACATCCAGGATCAGCACGGGCTCTTCGTCGTCGCTGTACCGGATCAGGTACTCAACGGTTTGATCGAGCGCACAGAACAGCGCGTGGCTTTCCTCTGACTGCGGCGACACCGGCTCACGCCCCGCCAACCGCCGCTCAGGCAGGCGATAATGCCAGCGCTCAAAGCCTTCCAGCGGGTTATGGAGCCACAGGAACTCATTGCGTTCATCACCTTTGAGGGCGCGAACCGGGCCTGGCAAGTCGCTGACGTGCCACAGGGTTTCAAAGCCGCGATCCACGTCCACCACACGCAGTTGCCGGCCTTGGCCGAGGGTCCAGGTGCTGCCATCAAACTGATCGGCGAACACGTCGAGCACCTGCACGCCCAAGTCGGTCGCAGCGCGGTTGACCAAGTCCAACTTGCTGATGCGCCACACCGTGTCGCGCCGGGTCAGCACCAGCGCCATTTGCCGGCTGTGCGCCAAGACAATCCGCTGGGCCGGCACGGCGAAATGGAACAGCGGCGTGCCGCTGGCATCCGTCACCACCGCACCGGCCTCGCCCAGCGCCACCAGGTAACGCTCGTCATCCAGCGACACCGCATCGTATACGGAGCGGCTGCCCTGGACGGGGGCTGACCACTGCAATGCCTCGCCCGCGCGCTCCAGCGAGCGCACGACGGGACGTTTGAGTGACTGGCCAGGCAAGTCCGCCTGCAAACATTTGTCCCGGCTCATTTTGACCAGCGACTGCAGTTGGTTGAAGTTGAGCCCCCCGCGCCCACTGAGCTGGTCGGCGAGCACCGCGTGCACGGTGGCACCGGCGAGCCAGGCCAGGGC
This sequence comes from Pseudomonas sp. A39, assembly GCF_058145955.1. NCBI lineage: Bacteria > Pseudomonadati > Pseudomonadota > Gammaproteobacteria > Pseudomonadales > Pseudomonadaceae > Pseudomonas > Pseudomonas sp. A39. The sequence goes on along the minus strand of NZ_JBYVMD010000034.1, from coordinate 56,291 downwards.
CACGGTGTCGGACTTGTGCGCCAACAACGTGTGCGCCAGGGCATCCCGCTCGGCGCAACGGCTGGGATCGTCACGCAGCTGTTCGATCCAGGGTCCGTAAGCTTCCAGGGTTTGGGGCAGCAATATGGCGCGCTTTACCAAGGCGCCAATCGCCAGGCGCCCACCGGCCGCTTCGGCATCGAGCAGCCATTGAGCGGCGCGCGGGCGCTCTTGAGGCAAGCTCCACACCACCTCGACGGCTTGCAACCACAGGCCCTTGGCGATCAGCGACTCGGCCCATTCCAGGCGTAAACGGTCGGCGATCTGCGGCTGCTTGGCCTGAAGCAACACCACCGCATCGGCAAATGCATCATCACGACGCGCCACCAGCAAGGCGCGCTGCCAGTTCTCGGCCAGGCACAGCAGGCGCACGATGACCGCAGACGGCATGTCCCAGGCCAGAGCGAGGTCGGCGGCCTGTTGGTAGCGCGCGTGTTTTTCCAAGTAATCGAGTGCTTCCTGGCGTTCCTTGAGCAGTTCAGCGAGTACGAATACCGCTTCTTCGATACGGTTTTCGCGGGCCAGGCGCTCATAGGAGCGCCGGTAGATCTGGCGCAGGTGCTCGGTCAGCCCTTCCTCGAAGCGGTAGGTACGGCTGGGCCCGTGCTGTTGGCTGAGGGTCAGGTCCTGGCGCCGCTGCGGCGTACCGAAGTGCTGTTCGGCATTCGAGTGCTGGTCACCCAAGGGGATGGCATGGCGCAACGCTTCGGCGAAATCGCCGTCCTCGAACATCTCCAGCATGCGCTGCACGTAAGCCGCCTGACGCTTGCCGTACAGCCTGGAAAGCTTTGAATGCTCGGTCAGGCGGGTCAGCCAGCGGCGCCAGGCCGCCGGCTTATGACGAGCTGGTTTGGCGCGCTGGGGAATGCTTGGGGTGTCCGGGGCTTGCGGCACTGCGCCGATAGGCCGCGCACCTCGGCGCAGGAATGTGTTCAGCGCTACCAGCAAGGCGGTGAAGACAATGGCGCTCAGCAACATGCCCAGGATCACGCCGCTGATGTCTTCGGTGGTCGTGGCAGACACCGGTGTCAGCGGCACGGATTGGCCCTGGGTGGCCATCCAGGTCAACCCTGCAACCAGGGCCAGGGTGACGCCCAGTTTCAACGCCGGATAGGGTGCGGACTCCTCGTTGCCCCATTGGCGTGCAGCCTTGGGGGGCGGCGCTTTCGGTGCGGGTGATTGCCGCTCCAGCAAGGCCCGGATCACGCCCTCCTGCTCGGGGCTGACCGGCGCCAATCCGCCCAGGATCTCGCGTACATCGGTGATCACCGGCTCAGGCAGGGCCAGCACGACGGGCGCATGACAATCGAAGGTATCGAGCAAGGTGTAGGCGCTGATATCAAGCCACTGCCCAGGTTCCAGGGCCTGGGCATCGCGCAACTGCAAAGCGTGCACCTGGCTGCCGCGCACCAGCCACAGGTCGGCGGCCGGTAAAGCGCGCAGCTCCTCGGCGCTCAGCTGGGCCGAACACAGGCCACGACCCTGACGCACCAGCGGCCAGCCGGCAAGGGCCTGGCAATCCAGCGCGACCGGCGTGCTGAATTGCACTAAATCGCCGTCGGCAAAACGGTAGGCCATCGCGCCCGTGCGCCAGTGTTCCAGCATCAAGCGAGCCCGTTCCTGCAGCGCAAAGCGCTCGGCGGGCAACCACATGCCGTCGATGGATTGATGCCCGGTCAACAACGGCCGGCGGATCAAAGGGGATTCTTGCTCAAGCATGGGCAGGCTCATGTTTCAGGTCACACATCACTTGCAAACGCATGGCGCGCTCGGCGACGTTGAACACCAGTAATTCCCGGGCGGTGGTCAGCACCGCCACCAGGCCGCTCATGGGGCAGAAACTCGCACGGGCAATCGGTGCCGTCGTGGTGAACAGCGTCTGTTGTTGGCCCTCGGTGTACAGGCCAATGGTGTGCTGGTTCGGCCCCAGCAGTACCAGCGAATAGCGTTCCTGCGCCGCCACGTGGTGATGCAGACCGATGGCGCTCCAGCCGGGCGCCAAGTCAATCTGTACCTTTTTCGCGGGAAAACTGTCGTGGGTCACCAGGCGCCAACTCTGGCGGCCACCTTGGTGAGTGAGTAATGCGCAGCCACCAAAGGCGTACTTCCAATGCGGGGTGCTGGCGAACAGTATCTGGCTTACACCGGCAGCCGCACCGACTGCATAACCGTGACTGCGGGCACCGGAGGACGTCGCGGGGTAAGCCACCAGTTGCCCACCCTCGATGCGGGCGTAGACCAACGATAAGGCATCCAACTGCGCCAGCCCCATGACATTGTCCGTCACCGAGAAACATTCTTCCCTCGGCGCGTGGCCAGGCCGCTGCCAGTGAGCGAGCTGACCGTTTGTATCGAGTAAATACAGGCGTTCCGCCTGTTCGCCGCGCAGCCACACCGCGGGCAGAAAGGTCGCAGTGCCCGGCGGCAGGTGCATTTCTTCGCGTGTGGGCTTGTTGACCGAAACGAGATTGGGGATGTTCCAGAAGGTCAGGATATTGCCATCACCGAGCACCGCACCGAGGCTGCGGTAGTTAAAGGTGGCCGCGAGCACGTGCTGATGTTTGCCCCACAGGCGACGTCGCACTTCGAGGTTTTTTTTCTGGTTCTTGTGCGGCAGCTTGATCACCACCATGCCGTGCTCATCGAGCAAGCGCAAGGCGACATAGTTGCCGGAACCGGAGATGACCGGCGGCAGGGTCAATGCAACCCGCGCCACCCGGCCGGCAGCGGTCGGTGCCGGCGTGTGCACGGCGTTATCGAACTGGCCCTTGAGCAAGCGCACGGCCTGCTGCTCCTCCGGCAGCGGCAGCGACACGCGCCGCGACTGCAAGGCGAACGTCAGGCTGCGCCCATCCAGGTTGCGCGTAATCTGCACGCGGTGGGTGCAGACCTTGGGATCCGTGGGCGGCAAGCGCTGGCCGACCACCCAGCATTCTCCAACGGCGTGGTCGGCCAGCACGTCACGCCAGGCCAGCCAATGGCCGTCGCTCACGACCTCGTAGGTGCGGGCGTCGAGCAGGCGCTTGAGCTGCGCCGATGAGTCCAGCTCATGCAACTCGGGCGTGGCTTGCAGAATGCCCCAGCGCAATTGCGCCCCCGCCTCTTCGGCACGCCGCGCCAGCAGCATCAACAGCGCCAGGTGCACCAGGCGCGCAGCCCCCAGTTGCAAGGGGCCCGCATCAAACAGCACCACGATCAGGCGGTTCGCTTCACGGGCACGGTAGTGCGGGGCGAGGAACATATGCTCACCGCCGACCGCCCGGCGCAGGAACTCGTCAGGCACTTCATCGGCCAGCAGCCATTCACTGGACAGCAGTCGCTCATAGGGGCCGCGCCGATGCAGGTCGCCCAGGCCATCGGGCTCCGGCACTCCGCCCTGGTGCAGGCCGCGCAGCGGTCCGAGCAGAGGGTTGAGTCGACCGAGCAGGTCGGCGAACAGGGGCAGGTGTTGCGGGGCAAACCACTCCAGCCACTGCCGCCAGGGTTGCAGCGCCTCAGGCAGTTGCATGGGCGACTCCCCAATAGGCGGCGATACGTTGCAGATGCGCGGGCGACACGGCCAGCAGGCGGTCCAGCGGGATCACCGCCCGCGGGTCGTGCCACACCAACAAGGGCGCGCGTTTGAAGCGAGCGGACAAAGCCTGCCCCAACAGGTCCTGTGGCACCTGCGGTTCCCAACTGGTCGGCAGCCAGAGGTGCGGCGCGCTGGTGCTGGGCGCAGCGTAAGCAACACCGTCGACCCAAGGCAGGTCAGCCATTACGCCCGTCACCACCAGTACATCACCATTGGCAGTGGCTTGCAGCCGCGCCGCATGGTCGGCCGCGAGCAGCGCCAGGCGTGCGTGCAGGCGCCGGGCAGCATCGCCCCAGGCCACGGCGGCCTGAGCCTCGGCGGGCACCGGCCGTGAACGCCAGGCCCAAGGCTGGGTCAGCGCACTCATTCGCTGGGGGTCAGCAATCGAGTGAGTTGTCCCCGCGCCTGCTGCAGAGGTTCGGGCAGGGTCTGGCTATTGAAATTGGCATCGATCTCGCGCAACAGGCCTTCGAGCACGCTACTGGCCGGCGGTTCTGCACGGGAGAGGTAGTCTTCGGCGGTTTCCAGCAGCCGATTCACACGTGACATCGGCTGCAACGTCGCCTCTTCCACCGCGCTGAACAAATGGCTGTTGCTGGAGGCAGCAAACAGGTCGCGCAATACTTCGCGGCCGTGTTGCTGGGTAGCCTGGGTCGGCAACACGTACAGCAGCGGCCACAAGTCGGCGTCGCTGGCTTCCAGGCGACCACTGAGCAATGCAGCGGCCGCGATCAAGCGCTGGGACTTGACGATGCGCCGGTCAGACAACTGGATCCCGGCTTCGCGCAGGCGGCGAATGGCTTGGGCCAGGGCTGGGCGCACAGCGGTCAGGTCGACGTGTTTCAGGGCCTGGCCGAGCGTGTCCAGTTGCGCAAGGCCGAGCAACTGTTGCACCGGGCGCTGCTCCGACTGCCAGCCGCCGGCCAGCATGGCTTCCAATTGATTGTCCGGCACCGACTCGACAAACAGATGCAACAGGAAACGGTCACCGAAGGCCGCCAACGCCTCATCATCCGGCAGGCCGTTGGCGGCGCCGACGCACACGCGCAGCGGGCATTGCACCTGGGTATGGCCACGACGGAATCGGCGTTCGTTGAGTACGCCCAGCAAGGTGTTGAGGATCGCGGTAGAGCCCAGGAAGACTTCGTCGAGAAACACGATATCGGCTTCCGGCAGCATGCCGCTGACGTCAGTTTCCACCGTGCCTTCGCGCAGCTTTTTCAGGTCTACCGCGCCGAACAGTTCGGACGGCTCGGTGAAACGTCCGAGCAGGTATTCGAAGTAACGCCCACCCATGGACTGCGCGACACGCCGCACCACCGCGCTTTTTGCAGTGCCGGGCGGCCCGATCACCAGGATGTGCTCCTGGGCCACGGCTGCCAGCACAATCAATTCGGCCAGTTGCTCGCGCCCGACCAAGCCTTCGGTAGCGGCACGCACGGCGTGGCGGATTTGCGCGGCAGCGCTCTGCAACTGAGCAATCATGGGTGTCTTCCCTGAAACCAAAGCGGGGAATCTTGCCTGAGGCTAAGGTATTAGCAAAGCGTTGTTACATACTCATATCAGGAGTCAGCCCATGCAGCTTGAAGGATCCTGCCATTGCGGCGCCGTGACGTTCAGCCTCACCAGTGCCCACCCCTACCCTTACCAGCGTTGCTACTGCTCGATCTGTCGCAAGACCCAGGGCGGCGGCGGTTATGCGATCAACCTGGCCGGCGATGCCCAGAGTTTGAAGGTGCGCGGGCGCAAACTGATTTCGATCTACCACGCCAGGCTCAAGCCCGAGGGGGCCAGCCGGGCCCATGCGAGCAGCGCTGAACGGCACTTCTGTTCGCAATGCGGCAGCGCCTTGTGGCTGTTCAGCCCCGAGTGGCCGGCGTTGATCCATCCGTTTGCCTCGGCCATCGACACGCCATTGCCGGTGCCGCCGGAACATACGCACCTGATGCTGGGCTCGAAGGCGCCGTGGGTGGAAGTGACGTTGCGCCAAGGCGATCTGCAGTTCGATGAGTACCCCGAAGAGTCCATCGCCCAATGGCATGAGCGCCTCGGGCTGCACCTTCAAACGCACCCATGCCCCCCTGAGTTTCTGACCCCATGAAACCCCTGATGCGTTGCAAAAGCCTGTGCCTGTCCCTTACCTCAGTGTGTTTGCTCGCACACAGCTTCTGACCTGAGAACCGAATTAAAAATGTGGGAGGGGGCTTGCTCCCTCCCACAGTTGATCTGTCTTGCTTTCAAGCTCGTTATTCGGCATACGCCCAGGTCATCCGGAACGACGCCCCGCCCCATTCCGAATCCAGCACTTGCACTTGGCCGCCGTGCCACTGCGACACCCGCTGCACCAGCGCCAGGCCCAGGCCGAAACCGCCGGTGCGGCGGTCGCGGCTGGCGTCCAGGCGCGTGAACGGCTGGAAGATCTTCGCCCGGCCTTCCTCCGGCACGCCGGGGCCATCGTCACACACACGCACTTCATAGCCGCTGCCGAACTTGACCAGCGACACTTCCACGCGGCGCTCGGCGTAGCGCACGGCGTTGCGCAGCAGGTTGATCACCGCACGCGCCATAAAGCGCGGCTCGATCTGGATAACGTCCACCTCGCAGGTGCGCAACGACAGCTGGATGCCGGCCGCCTCGGCCTCCAGGGCCACGCTGCCGATCACACTGTGGAGCCAGCTGTGGGCCTCGATGCGCTCACGGGTGACCTGGGTGGCGCCACGCTCCAGGCTGGCGTAGGTGAGCAGTTCGGAGACCATTTCTTCCAGCTCGCCCAGGTCGGCATACATGTCGGTGATCAATTCGCTGCGCTGGCGCGGGTCGGTCTGTTGTTTCAACTGGTCGAGCTCGAACGACAGGCGTGCAATCGGCGTGCGCAGTTCGTGGGACACGGCGTTGGTCAGTTCGCGCTGGTTGGCGATCAGGCTTTCGATACGCTCGGCCATCTGGTTGAAGTGCCCGGCCAGCTCGCGCACCGTGGAACGGCGTGGCAGCAGAATGCGTGAACCGAGGTCGTTGTCACCGAAACGTTGTGCCGCCAGGCGAATATGTTCCAGGTCACGCCAGTGCGGGCGCACCCAGAAATACAGCACGATCGCCAGGCTCAATCCCAGCAGGCAATAGGCCCACAGGTACAGCCATTTCGGTTCTTCGGGCAGTTTGATATTAAGCAGCTGCGGGCCGCCATCGATATTGGCGATGAACTCCATGAAGTCGCCGCGTACCACCAGCTTTCCGGCGGCAAGCAACTGTCGTTCACGCGGGTCGAGCGCCAAGTCATCGCGCTGGACCAGTTTCAGGTGCAGGCCGTAGTGGGGTTGCAGCTCGCTCAGGCGCGCCGCGCGGGCATCGCCCGGTAAGGGTCGCAATTGTTCCACCAAGCCATAAGCCGGGCCGCGCAGGGCTTCGCGGTTATAGGTTTCATTGGCTTCGGGCAGCAACTCATCGAAGGTGTAGTTGACCAGCCAGATCGCCCCCGCCAGGCCCAGCGCCAGGATGATGTACAGGCGAATGTAGAGCCGCAGCATCTAGACCTCCCACGCGAAGGGGTTGAACAGGTAGCCCTTGCCCCAGATCGTCTTGATGCACACCGGTTCGCGGGGGTTGTCGTTGAGTTTGCCGCGCAGCTTGCTGATGTACACATCGACGCTGCGGTTAAGGCCGTCGAAGGCGATGCCGCGCATGCGGTTGAGGATGTCATCGCGGGACAGGATCGTGCCCGAGTTACTGGCCAGCAGCCACAGCAGCTCGAAATCCATGGTGGTGAGGTCGATCTGTTCGTCCCCCAGGCTGACCACGCGGCAACTGCGATCGATGGCCAGCCGCCCGAAGGCCAGGGCCCCGCGCACCGTCGGCTCCGGGGCTTGGCGCCGTTGCAGGGCGCGCAGGCGTGCCAGCAGCACGGGGGGCTTGATCGGCTTGATCACATAATCGTCGGCACCGGACTCGAGGCCGAGGATATGGTCCAGGTCGTCTTCCTTGGCGGTGAGGATCACGATGGGCGTGTCGGACACCGTGCGAATCCCACGGCACACGTGCAGGCCGCTCTGGCCGGGCAGCATCAGGTCGAGTACGACGATCTTTGGCTTGAACTCCAGGAACGCCGCCAGGGCTTTGTCACCCCGGTGCTCCACGCGCACCTCAAAACCATGCTGCGACAGAAAGTGCGCGATCAGCCCCGCCAGTTTCTCGTCATCCTCAACGAGCAAGACCTTGCCCAGCCCCAGGTTTTCCATAAGTTCCCAATGTGCAGACGCGGATTGAAGAGCGGGCATTATAGGTGGCAAGCTGGGCAACTTAAGCCGTTGGCCAGCACCGGCCGACGAAGCTTCATGCTTTTAAGAGTTTTTAACAAATAAGCTGCAATCTTTAACGCCATGTACAGGGAGTTGTATGCGCAAGGATTACCTGGCGTTCTTTGTTTCGCTGTTCCTGTCACGGCTGGCGGACCAGATCCTACTGTTTATCGTGCCATTGATCGTGTTTCAGACCACTCAAAGTGTGGCCTGGGCCGGGCTGGCGTTCTTTGTCGAGTCGCTGCCGCGCTATCTGGCGTTCCCGGTGTGCGGCGCAGTGTGCGACACGTTCGCGCCGGTGCGCATCCTGCATATCAGCCAGGTTTACCGGGCGCTGGCCTGTGTGCTGGCGGTTGCCCTGTACGGGGTGTTCGACGGTATTTACTGGGTCGTGCTGCTCTCGGCAGTGTGCGGGGTACTGACCACCCAAGGCATCATGGCGCGAGAAGTGCTGATGCCGCATATCTTCGCGCAGTACAGCTATGCCAAGACCCTCTCCTATTCGCAGATCGCCGACCAGAGCGGGCTGGTGCTGGGGCCATTGGTGGCCGCACTGATGCTTGAGGTATGGGCGTGGCACTGGGTGGTGCTGGGCGTGGCCGGGCTGTTCCTGCTCGCAGACCTGGCGATGCGGGTGTGGCAACGCTCCAGCACGGCCAGCCTGGCAACCTTCGAGCAACATCGAGATATCTGGCTGCGGCCGCTGAAGATTGCCTTCGGACATATCCGCCGCCTGCCGGAGTTGAAGCGGGTCATCACGTTGGCGGTGGGTGTGAACCTGATCATTGGCGTCACGCTGGCCACCTCTGCGGCCATGGTGACCGGCCAGTTTGCGGCGGGCAAGGACGCCTATGCCCTGCTCCAGGCGGCGGGCGCGCTGGTGACCATCGGCATTCTGTTTTATCTGGCACGGGCCGGCCTGCCCCTGAAGGTGCTCGGCGGACTGTCTTATTCGATGATCGGCGTGGGCGCAGTGATCATGGCGATCAGCCCCGACGTGTGGCTATACGTAGTGGGCTTCCTGCTGGTCACCGGCTTCGACAAGATGTTCAACGTCTACCTGCGCAGCACCCGTCAGCGGGTCATCCCCGTGCAGGACTTTGGCAAGACCGTGGGCGTGATCACGCTGCTCAATAACCTGCCGCAGCCCCTGGCAGGCCTGGCGGTTGCGCTGCTGGCGGCGCCCTTGGGCACGCAGACGGTGATCCTGCTGCTGGCCGCGATCACCGCCTTGATCGGCGTGGCCGTGGCCTCAGGCTGGCACGCCACTGTGAAAGCGGAACTCGATGTCGGGTGACTCGATCAGTTCCTGCTCGGTCGCCCTCACCCGCTCGATCACCTGGGCGATGTCCTTGGCGTCACCGTACTGGTACGCCAACTTCAGGTAACCCTGGAAGTGCCGCGCCTCGCTTTTCAGCAGGCCGAAGTAGAACTTGCCGAGTTCTTCGTCCAAATGCGGCACCAGCGCTTCGAAACGCTCGCAACTGCGCGCTTCGATAAAGGCGCCGACCACCAGGGTATCCACCAGTTTGACCGGTTCGTGGCTGCGCACCACTTTGCGCAAACCGGAGGCATAGCGCCCGGCGTGCAGCTGGCGCAGCTCGACCTTGCGCTTTTTGATCAAACGCATGACTTGTTCGTGGTGCACCAGCTCTTCGCGGGCCAGGCGCGACATCATGTTGATCAGGTCGACATGGCCGTGGTACTTGGCGATCAGGCTCAAGGCGGTGCTGGCGGCTTTGAATTCGCAATTCTTGTGGTCGATCAGCAGGGTGTCCTGATCGGCCAGCGCGGCCTGGACCCAGGCATCAGGGGTACGGCAACCGAGGAATTCGTGGATTTCTGGCAGGTTCATCGGGCTCACGGGCAAAAGGATCACAAAAGGCCGGCGATTATACCGACCCCGCCGCAGACCACCAGCCACCGGTCTTGATGTGCATCAACATGACGTGCGCCAGCCAGCAACTATAGTTGTTGCAGCCCCCACCCTTTTTGGAGATCCCGATCATGCAAGCCATCCGCAGCATCCTGGTGGTCATCGAGCCCGAGCATTCGGAAAGCCTGGCCCTCAAGCGTGCCAAGCTGATCGCCGGGGTCACCGGCGCACACCTGCATTTACTGGTCTGCGACAAGAAGCATGAGCACTCGGCGCTGCTGGCCCTGCTTAAGTCGGGCTTGCAGGAGGACGGCTACAGCGTCACCACCGAGCAAGCGTGGAATGACAGCCTGCATGATACCATTATCGACGTGCAGCAAGCCGAGGGCTGTGGGCTGGTGATCAAGCAGCACTTCCCGGACAGTCCGTTGAAAAAAGCCCTGCTGACGCCTGCGGACTGGAAGCTGCTGCGCTATTGCCCGACGGCGGTGTTGCTGGTCAAGACGGCCACGCCGTGGGCTGGCGGCGTGATCCTCGCGGCGATCGATGTGGGCAATACCGATGGCGAGCACCGCTCGTTGCACACTTCGATCATCGACCATGGCTTTGATATCGCCAGCCTGGCCAAGGCGCAGTTGCACGTGATCAGCGCCCATCCGTCGCCGATGTTGTCGGCGGCGGACCCGACGTTCCAGCTCAAGGAAACCATCGAGGCGCGCTATCGCGAGCAATGCAAGGCGTTTCAGGCCGAGTTCGATGTGGACGAATCGCACCTGCATATCAAGGAAGGCCCCGCGGATGTGTTGATCCCCCATCTAGTTCACACCCTGCAAGCGGCGGTAACGATCATCGGCACCGTGGCGCGCACCGGGATCTCCGGGGCACTGATCGGCAATACGGCAGAGGTGATACTGGATGCGGTGGAGAGTGATGTGCTGGTGCTCAAGCCGCAGGCGTTGATGGATCACCTGCAAGAACTCGCCAGCAAGCCCTGATCCAACCTTATGAACGATGGAGATCAAAATGTGGGAGGGGGCTTGCTCCCGATGAGGGCGTTCCAGTTGATAAATCCTGGGCTGACACGCCGCCATCGGGGGCAACCCCCCTCCCACAGGGGTTATCCGTTGTCAGTTGGAAAGCGCATCGCGCAGGAAACCCGGTGCGATATAGCGCTGGTAATGCGCCTCGGACAGGATAAAGAACTCCCGATCAATGGCATCGCGTAATTCCGGCAAGGCCCAGTCACGAAATTCGGGCAACAGCACCATGCCGTAGGCCTCCAGGTTATTGATCACCCGCGCCCCACGCGCGATCAATTGATAGGCCCAGCAGTACTCGGACTGGTGCGGCACGAAGCGGATCTTGCGCTGTTCCAACTGGCCGCGCAGGGTCTTGGGGTCGAAAACCTCGAGCTTTCCGGCCATAACCTGCACCAACAATTGCTCCAACCGCAGCCAGACCGCGCGTTTTTCTTCTTCGTTATAGCCATTCCACAGGATCACTTCGTGGTGGAAGCGCTTGCAGCCACGGCACACGAGATCGCCGTAGACCGTGGAGCACAGGCCGACGCAGGGGGTCTTGATGGTTTGGTTGGACATGGGCAACAACACGCAGATCAGCGAAACAATGCGCCATGTTAGCCCTTTGTCTAACCTTCATCACCCTGCAAACTTGGCGAGGCAACTTACCTTTAGAATTTTTTTGCCGTAGAATCATCCGGCCTTGTAAGGCGCCAATAATCCGCTGGAAGCTGTTTTCAAAGCGTCACGAGCACAGTCGTTCCTTCAGAACGGTGTTGGCGATGGTTAATGACTCGGTAGGTCAGAGCCCTCGCCAACCCTCATCAGCTCCGTTCTGCAGGCGTAAAACTTTGAAAGCAGCTTCTGTGAGGAATGCCGGCAGCGCTGGCTTTGCGGCCCAAAAAGCCCCCGAGCGCATGCGTGCCGTTCATTTCTGGATGAGCGTCCCGTGGGACCACTGATGAGGGTAATAACTGTGCTTGAAGCCTACCGCAAACATATCGAAGAGCGTGCAGCCCTGGGTATCGTTCCCCAGCCGCTTAATGCCGAACAAACCGCAGGCCTGGTCGAGCTGCTGAAAAATCCTCCGGCTGGCGAAGAAGAATTCCTCGTTGACCTGATCACCAACCGCATTCCACCAGGCGTTGACGAAGCCGCTTACGTCAAGGCCGGTTTCCTGTCTGCCCTGGCCAAGGGCGAAGCCACTTCCCCCCTGATCGACAAGAAACGCGCTGTTGAACTGCTTGGCACCATGCAAGGCGGCTACAACATCGTGACCCTGGTTGAGCTGCTGGACGACGCCACACTGGCACCGGTCGCCGCCGCCCAACTCAAGCACACCCTGCTGATGTTCGATGCGTTCCACGACGTCGCCGAAAAAGCCAAGAACGGCAACGAACACGCCAAAGGCGTGCTTCAGTCCTGGGCTGACGGCGAGTGGTTCCGCAACCGCCCTACCCTGGCCGACAAAATCAGCCTGCGCGTGTTCAAGGTCACCGGCGAAACCAACACCGACGACCTGTCCCCTGCGCCGGATGCCTGGTCCCGTCCTGACATCCCGCTGCACGCCCTGGCCATGCTGAAAATGGCCCGTGAAGGCATCGTGCCGGACGAGCAAGGCAAGACCGGCCCGATGAAGCAGATCGAAGAGATGCGCGGCCAAGGCTTCCCGATCGCCTACGTCGGCGACGTGGTCGGTACCGGCTCCTCGCGTAAATCCGCGACCAACTCCGTGCTGTGGTTCTTCGGCGACGACGTTCCCTACGTGCCGAACAAGCGCGCCGGCGGTTTCTGCTTCGGCAGCAAAATCGCTCCGATCTTCTACAACACCATGGAAGACGCGGGCGCACTGCCCATCGAGTTCGACGTCTCCAACATGAACATGGGCGACGTGATCGACCTGTACCCGCATGCCGGCAAAGTCTGCAAGCACGGTACCGACGAAGTCATCACCACCTTCGAAATGAAGACCCCGGTGCTGTTGGACGAAGTTCGTGCCGGCGGCCGTATCCCGCTGATCATCGGTCGCGGCCTGACCGACAAGGCCCGCGCTGAGCTGGGCCTGGGCCCTACCGACCTGTTCAAGCTGCCTGAAGCGCCTGTCGACACCGGCAAAGGCTTCACCCTGGCACAGAAAATGGTCGGCAAGGCGTGCGGTCTGCCAGAAGGCAAAGGCGTTCGTCCTGGCACCTACTGCGAACCGAAGATGACCACCGTGGGCTCCCAGGACACCACCGGTCCTATGACCCGTGATGAACTGAAAGACCTGGCGTGCCTGGGCTTCTCGACCGACCTGGTAATGCAGTCGTTCTGCCATACCGCGGCCTATCCAAAGCCGATCGACGTGACCACCCACCACACCCTGCCTGACTTCATCATGACCCGTGGCGGTGTATCGCTGCGTCCAGGCGACGGCATCATCCACAGCTGGCTGAACCGCATGCTGCTGCCGGACACCGTCGGCACCGGTGGTGACTCCCACACCCGTTTCCCGATGGGCATCTCGTTCCCGGCCGGCTCTGGCCTGGTCGCGTTCGCCGCAGCCACTGGCGTAATGCCACTGGACATGCCGGAATCGATCCTGGTGCGCTTCAAAGGCAAAATGAAACCTGGCATCACCCTGCGTGACCTGGTTCATGCCATTCCGTACTACGCGATCCAATCGGGTCTGCTGACCGTAGAGAAAAAAGGCAAGAAGAACGCCTTCTCCGGCCGCATCCTGGAAATCGAAGGCCTCAACGACCTGACGCTGGAGCAAGCTTTCGAGCTGTCCGACGCCTCGGCTGAACGTTCGGCTGCCGGTTGCACCATCAAGCTGTCGAAAGACTCGATCACCGAGTACCTGAACTCCAACATCACCCTGCTGCGCTGGATGATCGGTGAAGGCTACGGTGACCCGCGCACCCTGGAACGTCGCGCCCAAGCGATGGAAGCCTGGGTCAAGAACCCTGAGCTGATGGAAGCCGATGCCGACGCGGAATACGCCGAAATCATCGAGATCGACCTGGCCGACATCAACGAGCCGATCCTCTGCGCACCGAACGACCCGGACGACGCCCGTCTGCTGTCCAGTGTTGCCGGTGAGAAGATCGACGAAGTGTTCATCGGTTCGTGCATGACCAACATCGGTCACTTCCGCGCTGCCGGTAAGTTGCTGGAGCAGGTCAAGGGCCAGCTGCCAACGCGTCTGTGGCTGTCGCCGCCGACCAAGATGGACGCTCACCAACTGACCGAAGAAGGCTATTACGGTATCTACGGCAAGGCTGGCGCGCGCATGGAAATGCCGGGCTGCTCGCTGTGCATGGGTAACCAGGCACGTGTAGAGCCGAATTCGACCGTGGTGTCGACTTCGACCCGTAACTTCCCGAACCGTCTGGGTGACGGCGCTAACGTCTACCTGGCTTCGGCCGAGCTGGCGGCCGTGGCGTCTACCCTCGGTCGCCTGCCGACCGTCGAAGAGTACATGGGCTACGCAGCGAAACTGGACACCATGGCCAGTGACGTCTACCGCTACCTGAACTTCGACCAGATTGCTGAGTTCCGTAAGATTGCAGCGAGCGCTAACATCCCGGTGATTCAAGCCTAAGGGTTTAGCGATGTAAAAACGCCGCGTATCGCAAGGTACGCGGCGTTTTTTTATGCCTGGATTACGGCACGTGTAGACGGTGGTTCCCTCTGGCGGCCGGGCTGGATGTTGGGTCAGACCGGGTACATATCCGTTATTGGGGTAACGGCTGATAGGGCCTTCGCCCTTACGGCGGGTCACCTTGGAAAAGAAGAGCGCTAAAACGCATCGCCCCAACACTCGGCACCTTGCTCACGCTCGGTGTGCCCGTAATCCGACATTGATTGGGGGGGCGGCTAAGATCAAAAGCAAAAGCGCGGAGGCCTTAGAGCCGACCGATGTTGCATCTGTCGATCGCGGTCCAAATGTGGGAGGGGGCTTGCCCCCGATAGCAGTGGAACAGTCACAGATGCATCAACTGACACACCGCCATCGGGAGCAAGCCCCCTCCCACAGTTTGATCTCCATACATCAGGTAGATATCAGACTGCTGTTGATCTGCTTTTGATTTTGATCTGAGGCGCCCCATCAAACACTCCGGAGTGAGGGCACACCGAGCCTAGGCGAGCTCAAGCAAAAAACGAATAGACCACTGCCGTGATCGCCACCAGGCCAACCGCTGTGACAAACACATTGGACGCCTGCCCACGGTACTTGGCCATGGCCGGCACCTTGCGGATGGCATACATCGGCATCAGGAACAGTATCGAGGCAATGATCGGACCGCCCAGCGCCTCAATCATGCCGAGAATGCTCGGGTTCAACGTCGCCACGATCCAGCACACCACCAGCATAAACCCGGCAGTCATGCGATCCAGGCGCTTGGCGCTCGGACGACGGCCGGTCTTCAGCACCAGGCCCTTGAGGCCTTCGCTGGCGCCGATGTAGTGGCCCAGGAACGACTTGGCAATCGCCACAAACGCGATCAACGGAGCGGCAAACGCGATGGTCGGGTTA
This sequence comes from Pseudomonas sp. A39, assembly GCF_058145955.1. Lineage (NCBI taxonomy): Bacteria > Pseudomonadati > Pseudomonadota > Gammaproteobacteria > Pseudomonadales > Pseudomonadaceae > Pseudomonas > Pseudomonas sp. A39. The sequence goes on along the minus strand of NZ_JBYVMD010000034.1, from coordinate 40,969 downwards.
TCGAAGTGGTTGGCCAGGTAGGACAGGATCGACAGGTTCTGCGCCTTCGCTTCGGCTAACTGCGCCGGCGACAGGGTCAGCACGCAGCTGAACACGAAGAACAGCACCATCCCCACCATCAAAAGATGCGCGCGAGACAGGATCTGCGAGCTGCGTTCATCGGCATGGACGCCGTACTGGCGCTTCTGATCAACCGCAAAGGCCGAGATGATCGGCGAATGGTTGAACGAGAACACCATCACCGGAATCGCCAGCCACAGCGTATTGAGCAGTGCCGACGGTGCCGGGACTACGCTGGCGGTGCTGAGGATGCCGCCATTCCAATGCGGAACCAGGTACACCGCCAGGAACAGCAAGGCGACGATGAACGGATACACCATCAGGCTCATGGCCTTGACGATCACTTGCTCGCCGCAACGCACCACGGCCAGCAGGCCGAGGATCAGCACCAACGACAGGATCGCCCGTGGTGGCGGCATGATGTGCAGTTGATGCTCCATAAAGCTGCCGACGGTGTTGGTCAACGCCACGCTATAAATCAGCAGGATCGGGAAGATCGCAAAGAAGTACAGCAAGGTGATCAGCGCACCGGCCTTGATGCCGAAGTGTTCTTCCACCACGTCAGTGATGTCGGAGCCTTCTCGGCCGGACAGCACGAAACGGGTCAGGCCACGGTGGGCGAAGAACGTCATTGGGAACGCCAGCAGCGCGAGGATCACCAGTGGCCAGAAGCCTCCCAGGCCCGCGTTGATCGGCAAGAACAGCGTGCCGGCGCCAATGGCGGTGCCGAACAGGCCAAGCATCCAGGTGGTGTCCTGGCGGCTCCAGGTCGTGAGGGTTGCAGGTGTCGTCTCATAGCGTTCGTCGACGCTATTGGCCTGATCATTCATCCAGTCGGATCTCCGCATTTACACGGCCGGGACGAGTCAGAAAAACCTGACAGGCAGCGCCCCGACCATAGAAGGGGCCGGATTGTCCGGGATTCTTGTGAAGAAGCAAAGACTTAGCTGAGGAACGGTGGCGTGGTACATCGACGCGCCGCGCACAATTCAAACACATTCGTTGACAACTTGGCGCCGCTCTCAGCATGATCCAGCCATGAACCGTATTCAGCTGAACCTCACCCGCACCACCACCACGACCGCCTCAGGCGGGTCGTGCGGTTGCTGTGGGTGTTCACGCTAAACACCTCACAGATTCAACCCAAGGCCCCGCCAGCAATGGACGGGGCCTTTTTATTGCTCCGCCCGTTCGGCAATGACAAGGAGCAACACCATGGCTGACGCCCTGCTGATCATCGACATGCAAGCTGGCCTGTACGATGGCCCAGAAAAACCCTTCGCGCGCGAACGCCTACTCGCAAGCATCAATCAGTTGATTCAACGTGCACGCACTGCTGGCGCCCCAATCTTCGTGGCCCGGCACACTGGCCCGGCAGGTTCGCCAATTGAAGTCGGCAGCCCGCCCTGGCAGCTATGGCATGCGCTGGAGGTAGACGAGTCGCGTGATCACCTGTTCAACAAGACCCGTCCCAGTTGCTTCCTGGGCACAGACCTGGAAGCGCAATTGAGAGCGGCGCACGTCAAGGAACTGGTGATCGTCGGCATGAAAACCCAGTTCTGTATCGACACCACGTGCAAGGTCGCGGTGGAACTGGGGTTTTCAGTGGTACTGCCCGAAGACGGCCATACCTGCATGGACACGCCGACGCTGAAGGCCGAGGTGATTATCGAGCATCACAACGCGACCCTGGCCGGGGCATTTGTGAAGCTCACAAGCGCCGTCGAGATCAGCTTCTAAACGCTCAAATACGGCATACTCCTTCCCTCAAACCCTTCAGGAAGAGCCTTCCGATGACCGCTACTGTTCTGGTCCTGGTTGAAACCATCAACGAATACCTGCCCATCATCGAGAGCAATGACTTTCACGTGATCCTCGCGCCCACACCCGCCGAGCGCACCGCGGCCATCAAGGCCCACGGCAGCCAGATCAAGGCGGTGCTCACCCGCGGCCCACTGGGCTTGTACGCCGAGGAAATCGCCGCGCTGCCCCTGCTGGAAATCATTTGCGTGATTGGCGCCGGCTACGAACACGTGGACCTGCAGGCCGCCAGCAACCGCGGGATCGTGGTCACGAACGGCGCCGGCGTGAATGCGCCGTCGGTGGCCGATCACGCCATGGCGCTGCTGCTGTCGCTGGTACGCGGCATCCCGCAGACCGACGCCGCCGTGCGCCGCCATGAATGGCCGAAAGTGATGCGCCCGTCACTGGGCGGCAAGCAGTTGGGCATTCTCGGACTCGGTGCGGTGGGCCTGGAGATCGCCAAGCGTGCGTCCCTGGGCTTCGGCATGGAGGTGAGTTACCACAACCGCCAGCCACGCGATGATGTGGACTACACCTACTGTGCGACGGCGGTGGAGCTGGCGCGCACCTCGGACTTCCTGATCCTGGCCACGCCCGGCGGCGCCAGCACACGCCACCTGATCGATCGGCACGCCCTGGATGCCCTGGGCCCGAATGGCTACCTGGTGAACATCGGCCGTGGCAGCGTGGTGGTCACCGCCGACCTGGTCGCCGCCCTGGAACAGCGTCGCATCGGTGGCGCCGCGCTGGATGTGTTCGACGATGAGCCCAAGGTCCCCGACGCGCTCAAGAAACTCGGCAATACTGTGCTCACCTCCCACGTCGCCGGCCTGTCGCCGGAAGCCGCCCATGACACCGTGCAAAGGGTGGCCGACAACCTGGTAGAGCACTTCGCCGGGCGCCCGGTACTCACCCCGGTCGCCCTGCCCCCGGCCACTAAATGACCGATCAGGCACGCTGATCATCATCCAACACGCTAACCTATTAAGCCGCCCCGACCTTGTCGCTGGGCGGTGGTGCGCATTAGATTAGGAAATAGTCCGAGGCCTTTAGAATAAGCAGAAGGGATAAGCATGGCGCTGAACGACCAATCGACCCAGATTCGCCCAGGTGAAGAACTTGATGCCAGCCTGATCGATCCCTATCTCAAGGCCCATATCCCGGGCCTGAGCGGCACGCCCACGATCAGCCAGTTCCCCGGCGGCGCGTCCAACCTGACCTACCTGCTGGAATACCCGAGCCAGGAATTCGTGCTGCGCCGCCCGCCCTTTGGCCACAAGGCCAAGTCGGCCCACGACATGGGCCGCGAATACCGCATTCTCAACCAGCTCAAGGACGGCTTCCCCTATTGCCCCAAGGCCTACGTGCATTGCACCGACGAGTCGGTGATCGGTGCCGAGTTCTATGTGATGGAGCGGGTCAACGGCATCATCCTGCGCTCCGACCTGCCAGCCGAGCTGGGCCTGGACGCCGTCAAGACCGAGGCGCTGTGCAAAAGCTTCATCGATAAGTTCGTCGAACTGCACCAGGTGGACTACAGCGCCTGCGGCCTGGCCGACCTGGGTAAACCCGAGGGCTATGTGGCACGCCAGATCCGTGGCTGGAGCGATCGCTACGAAAAAGCCCTGACCCCCGACGCGCCACACTGGGAAGCCGTGCGCGCCTGGCTCAACGACAAGATGCCAGCCGATCACCCGACGTCGAGCATTGTGCACAACGACTACCGCTTCGATAACGTGATCCTCGACCCGCACAACCCGATGCAGATCATTGGCGTGCTGGACTGGGAGCTGACCACCCTCGGCGACCCGCTGATGGACCTGGGCAACACCCTCGCCTACTGGATCGAAGCGGCGGACCCCGCGCCGGTGCAGTTGATGCGCCGCCAGCCGAGCAACGCGCCCGGCATGCTCACTCGCCGTGAGTTCGTCGACTATTACGCCGAGCGCTCCGGCATCCAGATCGACAATTTCGACTTCTACTACACCTACGGCCTGTTCCGCCTGGCCGGCATCGTGCAGCAGATCTACTACCGCTTCTTCCATGGCCAGACCCAGGACAAACGCTTTGCGCAGTTCATTCAGATGAACAAACTGCTGGAGCAAATGAGCCTGAACGTCATCAGCAAATCCACGCTCTGATCGCCGACCACAAGGAACCCCCATGTCCAAGACCCACCTGTTCGACCTCGACGGCAAGATTGCTTTTGTCTCCGGCGCCAGCCGCGGCATCGGCGAAGCCATCGCCAAGTTGCTGGCCCAGCAAGGCGCCCATGTGATCGTTTCCAGCCGCAAACTGGAAGGCTGCCAACATGTGGCCGATGCGATCATCGCCGACGGCGGCAAGGCCACGGCCGTGGCCTGTCATATCGGCGAAATGGAGCAAATTACCCAAGTATTCGCCGGTATCCGTGAGCAGTTCGGCCGCCTGGATATCCTGGTCAACAACGCCGCGACCAACCCGCAGTTCTGCAATGTGCTGGACACTGATCTCGGTGCGTTCCAGAAGACCGTTGACGTGAACATCCGTGGCTACTTCTTCATGTCGGTGGAAGCCGGCAAGCTGATGCGTGAAAACGGTGGCGGCAGCATCATCAACGTCGCCTCGATCAACGGGATTTCGCCGGGTGTGTTCCAGGGTATTTACTCGGTGACCAAGGCCGCCGTGATCAACATGACCAAGGTGTTCGCCAAGGAATGCGCGGCGTTCGGCATTCGTTGCAACGCCCTGCTGCCAGGCCTGACCGACACCAAGTTCGCCTCGGCGCTGGTGAAGAACGACGCGATCCTGAAAATGGCCCTGGCGCAGATCCCCCTCAAGCGCGTGGCAGACCCGAGCGAGATGGCGGGCGCGGTGCTGTTCCTGGCCAGTGACGCGTCCAGCTACACCACGGGTGTGTCGCTGAATGTGGACGGCGGTTTCCTGTCCTGATCAAGCATTCGGCGGTTGCTGCCGAAAGCTCACCGCCAGGCGGTTCCAGCCACTGATGCTGGACACCGCCATGGTCAGGTCGACCAGTTCCTGCTCGCTGAACTCCAACCGCACGGCGGCGAACAGTTCATCCGACACCGTTGAGGTCGGCAGCGTCGCCACCGACTCGCTCCAGGCCAATGCGGCCTTTTCCCGCGCCGTGAAAAACGGCGAATCACGCCACACGCACAACGCGAACAAGCGCCGCTCGGTTTCGCCGCGCTGACGTGCCGCCATCGAGTGCATGTCCGTGCAGAAACCACAGTGGTTGAGCTGCGAGACGCGAATCTTGATCAGCTCCAGCAAGGGGGCGTCGATGGACAGACCAAACGTCGTCGCCTCCAGCATCAACATGCCCTTGAGCGCTTGCGGCGAGGCGGTGTAGTAATCCAGGCGGGGTTCCATGGGGCGGTTCTCTGGCGGCGAATGCAATCACAGTCCAGCCTAGGGGCCATGCGGCACAAGCCCTATAGCCAATCAGCCGGTTTATACAGAGACCATTTTGAGCCTGTTACGCAGGCGCGTAATCTGGGCGCAGATTGAATGCCCCGGGATACCCCATGGAACTGCACGTTGTGATCAATGGCCGCAAGGATCTGGCCGAACAGCTCTACCAACAGCTGCGCGAAGCCATCGGTTCCGGGCGCCTGGCCGCCGGTGCGCAACTGCCGCCCAGCCGCTTGCTCGCCGAACAATTGGGCGTGTCGCGCAAGACCGTGTCAGACACCTACGCCACCCTCACCTACGAAGGCCTGCTGGTCGGCAAGACCGGCCGTGGCACCTTCGTCAACGCCCGCGCCCCCCAGTCCGAACGCCTGCAAGCCTCCACCGACCTGGCCTGCGCCGCCCGCCTGGCGAAGTGGCAATCGCTGCCCTCGCCCATGCGCCACCCCACCCGCGACAGCACGCTGCGCTATGAATTTATCGGCGGGGCCACCAGCCGCAACCAGTTCCCCCAGGATGAATGGCGGCGCTGTACCCAGGACGCGCTGCGACGCATTGCACAAAACAGCGGGTTCTACAGCCAACCCGAAGGCCTGCCCGCACTGCGCAGCGCAATCGCCGGGCATATCGCGTTCTCACGCGGGGTCAACTGCCGCGACAGCGACATCATCGTCACCAACGGCGCACAGCAGGCGCTGGACCTGATCGCCCGCGTGGTGCTGGAGCCGGGCAGCATGGTCGCCATGGAAGACCCCGGCTACAGCCCTGCGCGCCAGTTGTTCGTGGCGATGGGGGCGAATGTCGCCAGTGTGCCGGTGGATGCCGAGGGCATCCAGGTCGACCGGATACCCGATGGCACACGACTGATCTACGTGACGCCCTCCCACCAGTTCCCCCTCGGCATGCCGATGAGCATGCCACGCCGCGAAGCCCTGCTGGCAAGGGCCTTCGAGTTGGGCGCGATCATCATCGAGGACGACTACGACAGCGAATTCCGCTACGAAGGCCGGCCCACCGACTCCCTGCAAAGCATGGACACCCACGGTGTGGTGACCTATGTCGGCACCTTCTCGAAAACCCTGCTGCCCGAATTGCGCCTGGGCTACGCGGTGCTGCCACCGGCGATTTACGGCGCGGTGCTCAAGGCCAAGCAACTCACCGACCAGCACAGCTCGACGCTGCCGCAATGGGCCCTGGCCAAATTCATCAGCGAGGGCTACCTGCTCAAACATATCCGCCGCTGCCATACGGTCTACGCCGGGCGCCGTGAACGCATCCTGCAGCGCCTCGCGGGGGATTTGTCGCCGTGGTTCGAAGCGGTGCCTACCGTGGCCGGGTTCCACATGGCCGCGTTGTGCAAGGTGCCGGTGAATATCCCGCTGCTGATGGAACTGGCGCGCCGGGTGGAAGTGGGTGTGTACCCGCTGGAAGTATTCTTCCACGATGCGCCCGTACGTCCCGGCCTGATCATTGGCTTCGGCGCCATCGAAACCCTCGATATCGACCCGGCGCTGGACAAAGTCCGCGATATTCTCCAGCAGATTGGCTAGCGGATTTTCCGCCGGATTGGTCCTTGGTCCTGTCGCAACGAGGCCCTAGCCTGTGCACTGACACCTGACCTCGGAGACCATCGCCATGCCAGCCTGTGCCTGCAACACTGTCCATGTCCGCGCGGCGGCCGGGCGCTCAAGGGAATTGGGCGAGCGCCTGCAGCAGATAGCCAACGCCGTGCGCACCGCTCCCGGCTGCCTGGACTACGCCGTTCAGCGCGACCCGCAGGACCTCGACCTATGGACCGTCAGCGGCCGTTGGACCTGTGCCGACCAGTTGGTTGCACACTTCCGATTGCCGGCCCTGCAAGGGTTTATCGAACTGACCGGCGAGCACCTGGCGTGGCGCCTGGATTTCGACCATTGAGGCATTGGTCTCCTGGTCTTCGCCGGGATTGGTCATTGGTCACCCAGGCATCGCGGCGTAGGGTGAAGCGGTCTCGAACGATTCGGAAACTTCGCCATGAAACGACTGCTCGCTACCTCGCTGATGCTCGCCTCGCTCAGCGCCTTTGCCCACGAACCGGTGTACAACCAAGAGTCGATCAACGTGCTCCAAGAGCACGCCTTGCCCCATGTGCCCGGCAAGAAAACCATCATGCTCACCGTCGATTACGCCCCCGGCCAGGCCACCGTGCCCCACAGCCACACCGGCACCGCCGTGGCCTACGTACTCGAAGGCGCGATCACCTCGCGGGTGAATGACGAGAAGGCGAAAACCTACAAGGTCGGTGAATCGTTCTACGAACCGGCAGGTTCGCGGCACTTCGAATCGAGCAATGCCAGCCAGACCCAACCGGCCAAGTTGCTGGTGGTGATGGTGCTGGATGACAAGGCGGAAGTGCTTACCCCCCTACCAAAATAATGTATCTACACAACGCTGCAGCAACCACGCTAACCACGATGCGAAGCGAGCCGCTCTTGATCTTGATCTTGATCGTGCTTTTGATCTCAGGCGCCCCGTCAACCACGCTGGCCGGAATTCGATATTGATTTGGGGGGTAAACCGGCAGGGATGCCGGTTTAGCCGCCCCGCGCCATGGATGGCGCGTGGCGGCGGCCCCCCAAATCAATGTCGGATTACGGGCACACCGAGCCTGGGCGAGGTGCCGAGTGGTGGGGCAAGAGCCCTTTGCTTACTTTGGGGCTTTTCCAAAGTGAGCCGCTGTAAAAGCGGAACCCATAGCAGCCGTAACCTAAATAATGGATATGTACTCGGTCTGATCCCACACCCAGGTCGGCTGACCCGCCGCTATCGCCGGCAGGCCAGCCCCAGGTTTCATCGCATAGGGCCAGTGAATCAGGGCCGTTCAAACTGGCGGCGCAGGTCTTCGATCCGTGACCGACAAGCGCACCCTTCCAGATGATCATTGACCATCCCCATCGCCTGCATCAACGCATACATCGTGGTCGGCCCCACAAACGTCCAACCCCGTTTCTTCAACGCTTTGGACAAACGCACCGAAGCCGGCGACGTGGGATTCCCCGTCCAATACGCCATGTCCACCACCGCCGGACGCTCTTCCTCACCAGGCTCGAACGCCCACAGCCAGCGCGACAGCGAACCGGTTTCATCCACCAACTCACACGCCCGGCGCGCATTGTTGATCGTGGAGAGGATCTTGGCCCGATTGCGCACGATGCCTGGGTCCTGCATCAGCCGCTCGATATCCGCGTCGCCATACTGCGCCACCCGGCGAAAATCAAACCCTTCGAACGCCACGCGGAACTGCTCGCGCTTGCGCAAAATGGTGATCCAGGCCATGCCGGCCTGGAAGCCTTCCAGGCAGATCTTCTCGTACAACTGGATATCATCCGCCACCGGCACGCCCCACTCCGCGTCGTGATAACGCGGGTATTCCGGCGCGGCCGTGCGCCAGGTGCAGTGGGCCTGCCCGGTTTCATCAAGGGTCAGTCCTAGTGTGTCCATCCATCACCTCCTGTGCCGAGCGACGGATGATAAGCGAAAAAAATTCCACGTCGCCAACCGCTCAAGCATCGCCTTCGGCGACCAACTGGTCAGACCGGGAACCGTCAACCGATGAATAATGACTTGTTATTTCAAAAATACCTGGCCTAGACTGGCGACGCACTGGACTTACCGGTATGACCACAACAATTAAGCCCTGGAACCACCAGGGCACCGAATAGAGATCCCTCCCATGCTCAGATGGTGCTCGCGTTCGATTTTCCTGCAAGTCGTGATTGGCCTGATGCTAGGCGTAGTCTGCGGCCTGGCCCTTCCCGAATTTTCCTCGCAACTCAAACCCTTGGGTGACGGCTTTATCAAGCTGATCAAAATGCTCATCGGCCTGATCGTATTCTGCGTGGTGGTCAGCGGCATTTCCGGTGCCGGCGACTTGAAGAAAGTCGGCCGCATCGGCCTCAAGTCGGTGATCTACTTTGAAGTATTGACCACCGTCGCGCTGGTGATCGGCCTGGTCATGGCCTTCAGCACCGGTATCGGCACCGGCGCCAATATCCATTTGGAGCAGCTGTCGTCCGCTGGCCTCAATGAACTGGCCGACAAGGGCCAGCATATCCGCGGCACCAGCCAATTCCTGATGGACCTGATCCCCAACTCAGTGATCGGCGCCTTTGCCGACAACAACGTGCTGCAAGTGCTGCTGTTTTCAGTGCTGTTCGGCAGTGCGTTGAACCTCGTGGGCGAAGCGGCCTCAGGCATCTCGCGGCTGATCAATGAGCTGAGCCATGTGATCTTCCGCATCATGGGCATGATCGTGCGCCTGGCGCCCATCGGTGTGTTTGGTGCGATCGCCTTCACCACCAGCACCTACGGGCTGGACTCCCTGCAACACCTGGGCAGCCTGGTGGGCCTGTTCTACCTGACGTGCTTTGCCTTCGTCGGGCTGATCCTTGGCCTGGTGATGCGCCTGTCCGGCCTGCGCATGTTGCCGCTGCTCAAATACCTGCGCGAAGAACTGCTGATCGTGATGGGCACCGCCTCCTCCGACGCCGTGCTGCCACAGATCATGCGCAAGCTTGAGCACCTGGGTATCGGCAGCTCCACCGTGGGCCTGGTGATTCCGACGGGCTATTCGTTCAACCTCGACGGTTTCTCGATCTACCTGACCCTGGCCATCGTCTTCATCGCCAACGCTACCGGCACGCCGCTGTCGATGACCGATCTGATGACGATCCTGCTGGTGTCGCTGATCACGTCCAAGGGCGCCCACGGAATCCCCGGTTCAGCGCTGGTGATTCTGGCAGCGACCCTCACCGCCATCCCGGCGATTCCGGTGGTGGGCCTGGTGCTGGTACTGGCGGTGGATTGGTTCATGGGCATCGGTCGCGCATTGACCAACCTGATCGGCAACTGCGTGGCGACCGTGGCCATTGCGCGCTGGGAGAAAGACATCGATATCCAGCGTGCCAACAAGGTGCTGGACGGCCAGCAAGGTTATGCCTTCCAGGCCAAGAAGCCGGTGTTGCCGGCGCATCAGGAATTCTAATGAGCACCGCCGGCTAAAGGTGGGAAGGAGCTTGCTCCCGATAGCGGTGAATCAGCCAGCACACCCGGCGACTGACACACCGCCATCGCCGGCAAGCCAGCTCCCACAGTAGATCTTCGTTGGATTCACCACCGTATGTGCAACATCAAGGAGCCATCGACGTGATCAGCACCTCAACCGTCGTCAATTCAGTGGTAGAAAAACTCCGTGCCGCCTTGGCGCGTGGCCAGTGGCGCCGTGGGGAAATGCTGCCCGGCCAGCGTGAACTGGCCGAACAAATGGGCATCAGCCGCCCCAGCCTGCGCGAAGCGGTGATCGTGCTGGAGACCCTCGGCCTGGTGCGCTCCATGCCGGGCAAAGGCGTGGTGGTGTTGGAAACCAGTGTCAGCGAACCGCAATCCAGCGATGCGGTGGCCGACGCCAGCCTGGAAGACATCCTGCAACTGCGCTACACCCTCGAACCGTTCATTGTCGGCCTGGTGGCCCAGTCCATCAGCAGCAAGGAGGTCGGCCAACTGCGCCTGACCCTGATGGACATGCGCGAAGCCCTCGACGCCGGCGACGCCGAAGCCGGGATGAACGCCTACATCGGCTTCCACGAAGAGCTATTCGCCCTCACCTCCAATCCGATTTTCCAGAACGTGGTGCAACAAACCAGCAATGCCCTCAAGCAAAGCGCCCAGGTGCTGCGCAACTCCCCCGAGCACCTGGCTGAGCGCCTGCAGGAGAATGAAGCGGTGGTGCGTGCCATCCGCAATAAGAACAGCGCCTTGGCCAGTGCCGAGATGCGTCGGCATATCCTCCAGGAAGGCCTGCGCATGGGTATTCGCCTGAACATCCCGGATGACCATCTGGGCAGTTGATTTTTTGGAGACAGGCCATGACCGCCCACGCCCTGCAATACGACCCTATCCTCCCTGCCCTGCGCCTGGTCGCCGGTAAAAAACCGTCGGTGGACGACATCTACCCACGGCTGTTCGACGCCATCCTCGAGCAACGCATCGTCCCGTCCAGCCGCTTTACCGAAGAAGGCCTGGGCGAGACCTTCGGTGTGAGCCGCAGCGTGATTCGCCGCGTGTTGGCCAAGCTCTCCCTGCAGCGCGTGATCATCCTGCGTCCCAACCAACGGGCCGAGGTCGCGGTACCGGACAGACAACAAGCGCAGCAGATCCTGGAAGCCCGGCGGTTGACAGAAATGACCGTGGTGCAACTGGCCTGCGCCAACGCCACCCCGGAACACCTGCGCCAGTTGCGCGAACTCATCCTGCGGGAACAGGAAAGCCTTGCACGCGACCAACACGCGGCAGCTATTCGCCTGTCCGGCGAGTTTCATCTGCGGTTGGCGGTCATCGCAGGCAACAAGCCCTTGGAGCAGTTCCTCAACAGCCTGGTGCCGTTAACCTCATTGATGATTGCGCACTGTGAGACGCAGTCGCGCAACGGGTGTGCATGGCAAGAACACCTGGCCATTGTCGACGCTCTGGCGTGCAATGACATTGCTCACGCGCAGGCGCTGATGGCCCGGCATTTGAAGCACCTGGAGCATCACTTGGCACATCACTTGCGGCATTGATCCGGTCGGCCATGACGGATGATAGATATGTAGCGACAGTGAGGAACTGCGTTTCCATAACCTGAATTCGCACAATTTCAGTGCTTATTACAGGTATAGATCATGTCCGCCGAATCAACTGTCAGGTCCGCACTGTTCAATGTGCTGTCCCAACTGAATGCTCAAAAAGAGACCTTGTCACTCCCGATGACAACAGCCCTGGATGAGCTGAACCAGAGTGCGGCAAGGGCCGGAATGAAAATGTTCTGGCTCAATAACACCGAAGAGGCCGAGCATTTTCTGACCATAGCCTCGGCCGCCCAGTTTCCTGAGTGTCAGTTCAGCATGGCCACGTGTAACGTTTACCGAGACGGCATCTGGCACAGCGAGCACGGAAAACTGTCTTCTTACGCCAGTGAAGAAACCAAGAAATGGCTGAAACTCGCCGCAGCGCAGAACTACATTCCGGCACTTATACAGTTGGGGGATACCGAGTCGCTGGAAACAGCCAAGACACTGGTGAGCACGTTCCCGGCGTATAAAGAGCCCGAAGGTATGTACTACCAGTACCTCATCACCGATGACGTCAGCTGGCTGGAAAAATCCGCCGCCGCCGGCTTCAGCCTGGCCCAGTTCAAACTCGCCGAACAGTATCAACGCCACCCGAAATTGATTGCTAACGACGCACTGCGCCTGGCGCGAATCGAAGAGCTGTATCAAGAATCTGCCGACGCAGGCCTGCCATTGGCGCTGTACGCACGGGTCTTCTTCGGGGACTCCACCGCCAGCATGGCGGAAAAGCGCACTCGCCTTGCCCGGTTGGCCGACTTGGGCCACGTGGAGGCGATGATGGAATATGGGCATGCCCTCGCTAACATGCCATTGCGCGAGCGGCCCGCACCGGACGAGGACGGTAGCGAACCGCCTTTTACAAACCCATACGGGTTGGAAAAAAACCTCCCCCTCGCCTACGCCCTGTTGAAGCACGTCCAAAAAAGCATGCCGGCCCCTATCCCACCAAGGCTTCCAGCGGACATCCATAAGATCGAAATGCGCATGAGCCTGGAAGATCACGAACAGGCAAAACTGGCGTTGGCCGCCGTTGAAAGCAACACGCCACAGCTGTTCGTTCGCCTGGAGGAGTTGATCATTCCGGGCACCGCGAAATAGCGATCCACCTGCCGTATTGACCGATTGATCTTGCGCCCAATAAAAATCCCCGAACCTTTCGATTCGGGGATGTTTTCAAGCGCTAACGTTCAGTCACATTGTTACAGCACCGACTGACCGCTCAACGCCAGGTCCAGCAGCTCACGGTTGGCCACCGCATACATGGCGTAGTCCGTGCCGACCGCAGCACGGATCTCCACCATCATCGCGACCCAACGATCGGCCATGTCCTTGTGCTGCTCAAGCCACAGGGCCACGCGGGCTTCCATGTCTTCTGGCGCGTCGGCCATTTGCAGGACGGAGATGGTAATCGCGCGTTGCTGCCAGTCCACATCATCGCGGAACGCTTCACGGGCCTGGGCCTGCCAGTTGTTGGCCACCGGCAGATCGCTGATCTGCTGCAGGTACCACGGCAGGTCCAGGGCGCTGCCGACGGCGAAGTAGGCCTTGGCCACTTCGGCGGCGTCGTGCCCGGTGACGTCGGCGGCTTCGATGATCGGCAGCAAGGTGTACAGGTGGGTAGTGCCTGCAACCATGCGCGCCAACAGCTCAGGCACGCCCGCTTCGGTGTAGGCCTGGTAGCGGTTCTGCCAACCTTCGCGGGTCGGGCCTTCCAGCAGTTCGTCGAGCTTGAGGCCCAACGCGGCCAGGTGCGGACCGAAGTGCGCGGTGTCACGGCCAGCGTCCTGCTCGTTGCGACGGCTGCGCAGGAACCAGCGCGTAGCGCGGCGGCCCAGGCGCATCAGTTCGTCCATCAACTGCAATTGCACGTCAGCGGAGACCTGATGGTCCAGCGCTTCGATCTGACGGAACCAGTGCGGGAGATGGAAGATGTCACGCACGATCACATAAGCGCCCGCCACGTTCGCCGGGCTCATGCCGGTCGACTCTTTGAGTCGTTGAACGAAGGTGATGCCCATGTGGTTGACCAGGTCATTGGCGATCTGGGTGCTGACGATCTCGCGTTTGAGGCGGTGACGACGCATGGCCTCGGAGAACTTGGCCACCAGGCTCGGTGGGAACGCGGTCTCCATGTCACGGGTCAGGTACTCGTCATCCGGCACCAGCGACTTGAGCAGCGCTTCCTTGAGGTCGATCTTGCTGTACGAGATCAGCACCGACAGCTCCGGACGGGTCAGGCCCTTGCCGTTCGCGGCGCGCTCCACAAGCTGCTCCTCGGTCGGCAGGTACTCGATGGCGCGGTCCAGCTTGCCACGACCTTCCAGGTCGCTCATCAGGCGCTTGTACTCGGCGGCACGCTCGTAGGCACGGCGCGCAGCCAGGGACAGGGCCTGGGTCTGCTTGTAGTTGTTGCCCAACACCAGGTGGCCGACTTCGTCGGTCATGCTCGCCAGCAACTGGTTGCGCTGCTTGTCGGTCATGTCACCGGCCTGCACCACTTCGTTGAGCAGGATCTTGATGTTCACTTCGTGGTCGGAGCAGTCCACGCCACCGGCATTGTCGATGAAGTCGGTGTTGGAACCGCCGCCATTGAGGCCGAACTCCACACGACCCAGCTGGGTCATGCCGAGGTTACCGCCCTCGCCCACCACCTTGCAGCGCAGCTCGTTACCGTTCACGCGCAGCGCATCGTTGGCCTTGTCGCCGACATCGGCGTGGCTTTCGGTGCTGGCCTTGACGTAGGTACCGATACCGCCGTTCCACAACAGGTCCACCGGAGCCTTGAGCAAGGCGTTCAGCAGTTCGGTCGGGGTCAGCTTGTCGGCCGAGATGTCGAAGCGTTCTTTCATCTGTGGCGAGATGGCAATGCTCTTCGCGCTGCGCGAGAAGATACCGCCGCCTTCGGACATGATGCTGGTGTCGTAGTCGGTCCAGGCCGAACGCGGCAGCTCGAACATACGCTGACGCTCGACGAAGCTGGTCGACGGGTTCGGGTTTGGATCGATGAAGATATGCAAGTGGTTGAAGGCCGCGACCAGTTGCAGCTTGTCGGACATCAACAGGCCGTTACCGAACACGTCGCCGGCCATGTCGCCCACGCCCACAACCGTGATGCTGTCTTCCTGCACATTGATGCCGCGCTCACGGAAGTGACGCTGCACACCGACCCACGCGCCTTTAGCGGTGATGCCCATTTTCTTGTGGTCGTAACCGGCGGAACCACCGGAAGCGAACGCATCACCCAGCCAGAAGCCGTAGTCAATGGCGATACCGTTGGCGATGTCGGAGAAGGTTGCCGTGCCTTTGTCCGCTGCCACGACCAGGTACGGGTCATCGCCGTCATGACGCACAACGTTGGCCGGCGGCACCAGGGCGCCGTCCTTCAGGTTGTCGGTGATGTCCAACAGCCCGGAAATGAAGATGCGGTAGCAGGCGATGCCCTCGGCCGCGATCTCGTCCCGGCTGCCGCCCAATGGCAGGCGACGCGGCAGGAAGCCGCCCTTCGCGCCCACAGGCACGATCACCGAGTTCTTCACTTGCTGGGCTTTTACCAGGCCAAGCACTTCGGTGCGGAAGTCTTCTTCACGGTCGGACCAACGCAGGCCGCCGCGCGCGACGTTGCCAAAGCGCAGGTGCACGCCTTCGACGCGTGGCGAGTACACGAAGATTTCAAACTTCGGCACTGGCTTAGGCAGCTCAGGAATCGCGTGCGGGTTGAACTTGAAGCTGAAGTACGACTTGTTCTGGCCGTTGGCGTCGGTTTGGTAGAAGTTGGTGCGCAGGGTGGCCTTGATCAGGTCCAGGTAGCGACGCAGGATGCGGTCTTCGTTGAGCACCTGAACATCGTCCAGGGCGGTGAGGATCGCTTGCTCCAGGCGTTGCTGCTTGTCTTCCAGGTCTTCGGCGGTGAGCTTGCGCGCCAGATAGAAGCGGGTCTTGAACAACCGGGTCAACTCGCGGGCGATGTCGGTGTGGTTGTTCAGGGTGCTGGCGATGTAACCCAGGTCGAAGCCCAGGCGGATCTGCTTCAGGTAACGGGCGTAGGCACGCAGCAGCGCGACGTCGCGCCATGGCAGGCCGGCGGTGAGTACCAGGCGGTTGAACGCATCGTTCTCGGCGTCGCCATGCACGATGTGCACGAACGCGTCTTGCAGGGTGTCGTTAAGCTGCTGGATATCCAGGTTCACGCCTTCGGCGGCAATGAACGCAAAATCATGGATCCAGAACTCACGACCATTGGCGTGACGCAGGCGGTACGGGAATTCGCCCAGCACGCGCAGGCCGAGGTTTTCCAGGATCGGCAACACGTCGGACAGCGCCAGCGGGGTGTCCGCATGGTAGAGCTTGCAATGCAGCTCGCGCTGGCCGGAAACCTGGCCCAGCGGCTGGTAGAAGCTCATGACCAGCGGGTTGGCTTCGGTCAGGCTGAGCAAATGCTGCATGTCGACCACAGCCGAATGCGCGGCAAAACGCTCGCGGTAGCCCGCCGGGAAGCCTTTCGGGAAGTCGGCCAGCACGTTGGTGCCGTGCGCTTCGCCAAAGCTTTCCACGACCAGGTTGGAGTAGTCGTCCTGCCAGCTGCGGCAGGCCTGCACCACTTCTTTTTCCAGTTGCAGCGGGTCGATGTCCAGGCGGTTCTTCGGGTCTACCCGCAGAATCAGCTGCACACGGGCCAGCACGGATTCGGAGAAGAAGGTCCAGAATTCGCAGTCCGAGGCCTTCAGGCGATCCATCAGCACTTGCTGGATCTTCTGGCGCACTTCGGTGGAATAGATGTCGCGCGGCACGTAGGCCAGGCAGTAGCAGAAACGACCGTACGGGTCTTTGCGCAGGAACACGCGGATCTTGTTGCGCTCCTGGATCTGCACGATCGACATCACGGTGCTGAACAGCTCGTCGACCGGGGTCTGGAACAGGTCGTCACGCGGCAGCACTTCCACGACCTGAGCCAGTTCCTTACCCAGGTGAGCCTTGGGTTGGAAGCCGGAACGGCGTTCGATTTCCGCGACCTTGCGACGGATATACGGAATGACCCGCACGCTTTCGCCATACACCGACGAGGTGTACAGGCCCATGAAACGGTGTTCCTTGATGACCTTGCCGTCGGCGCTGATCTCACGGATCGACACGTAGTCCGGATACGCCGGACGGTGTACACGGCTTGGGTGCGCGGCCTTGGCGAACGACAGCACGGTCGGTTCACGCAGGTAGGCCACGGCGTAGTCTTCGATGCGCAGGTCGTCGGCGGTAAGACCGGCGCGCAGCAGCTTGGTCAGACCGAGGAAGGAATCGGCGTCATATTCGATATGACCGCCATCCGCCTCGTCACGTACCACGAATTCTTCATAGCCGAGGAAGGTGAAGTGGTTGCCCACCAGCCATTCCAGGAAGTTCTTGATCTCGGCTTTTTCTTCGCCGTCGATGCTGAACGGGCTGGCGTCGATACCGGCCAGCAGGTCCTGGACCTTGGCTTTCATCGGTTCGAAGTCGGCCACGGCCACGCGCACTTCGCCCAGTACCTGCTCAAGCTCTTTGCTCAGCACGTTCAGTTCGGCGGCATTGGCGCAACGGTCGATTTCCAGGTACATCAGCGATTCTTGCTGGACACCGTCGCCCTGGGTGCCTTTGGGCAGGATTTCCAGCAACTCGCCCTTGGCGCCACGGCGTACGCTGAGCACGGTGGTCTGCAGGGTGTGGATGCTGTAGCCACGGCGGTTCAGCTCGGTACGTACCGAGTCCACCAGGAATGGCAGGTCATGGTGCAGCACTTCGACCGCGGTGTGGGTCGACTGCCAGCCATGACGTTCGTAATCGGGGTTGTAGACCCGCACTTGCGGTTGGGTGTGGTCAAAGCGCTCAAGCAGGCGCCAGGCAGACAGGGTGCAACCGGCCAGGTCGGAAAGGCGACGCTGGGTCAGTTCGTCCAGGGAAATAATGCCGAAGAATTGCTCAGCGAACAGCGCCACTTGTGGCAGTGCCTGTTCACTGATGTGCTGCGCCAGTGCCGCTTGCAGTTGATGCTGGAAGTCGGCCTTGCTGGCTGCGGTGAAGAACGCCATCTGTGGTACTCCGCTTGGGCTTGTTATTGATGGAAGCGTCGCGTGTTATCCCCTTGCGGGGAGACCGTCAGCTCTGTTCGCTGGTAACGATGATAAACACCATAAACGAATCAGGGTGACAGGTGGGTGAAGCTGGACAAGACAGTCAGGTCACATACAACTTCCACTGGAGGTACACCTTGCCAGGCGACGGTACGACGGGCAGGTCAGACTCCCGGCACAGGGCACATCCGTTGCGCAGCTTAACGAGTGTAGGAAGCCCGCTGCTTGCGGTGCTGCGACATATTCGGTCATCGGTAAGCAGGGTTGGGGTTGCGACTTGGGCAACCCGGATTTCAGGGCACTAAAACCAGCTGTTTTCCTGGCCCAGAGTACCGAAAATGACTGGTATTGACTGTCAGGTCATGCACGAGGTCTGACACAGGATGCAGCACAAAATTCGCCGCAATGGCACAATTGCCCGCATCACGCCCTACCCCAGACAGGATTCCCCATGCTGCAGCTGAAAACCGACGCCCTCATGGTTACACCGTGCGAAGAAGAAGAAGACAACATGGCCATGCTCTGCTGTCACGGTAAAGGCGGCGAGATGTTCATGCTGACCCGCTACCCGGATGAAGACGAAGTGGAGCTGACCTGGGATTACGAGCCGTCGACCCTGGATGGGCTGAAGGTCACGCTCAGTGATACCACCCTGCTGATCGAATTGGCTGCCGGGGATGCGGATGCGTTGGGCGGCAAGGACCAATTGCAGATCACCCACGCCACAACCGCCTCCGACCTGGCCGAGGTGGAGCAAACCCTGCAAAACATCCTCAACGGCACCGGCACTTTCACCCGAATTTAAGCGGCACCCACGATCACATGTGGGAGGCGGCTTGCCCCCGATAGCGGCGGACCAGTTCCTGCATCTGTGTCTGACCCACTGCTATCGGGGGGCAAGCCCACTCCCACATTGACCGTGTTCCCACACAAATTTCCTACAAGTTTTGCCAAAAATACCCGTCACGCCGTTAGTCGCCACACCCCTCCATGCATTAAAGTAAGCCTCCCTAGCCCGGCGTTTGCTCTCGATCACCGGGCTCATCTTTCCAGGAACCGTCATCGATGGAACATCGTGAAGCGCTGCTTGCGCTGCGAACCTTTCTTTCTACGCAGATTCTCGGCCAGGAAAAACTCATCGATCGCCTGCTGATCGCGCTGCTCGCCGACGGCCATATGCTGGTGGAAGGCGCACCGGGCCTGGCCAAGACCAAGGCCATCAAAGAGTTGGCCGAAGGCATCGAAGCGCAGTTCCATCGTATCCAGTTCACCCCCGACCTGTTGCCCGCCGACATCACCGGCACCGAGATCTATCGCCCGGAAACCGGCAGCTTCGTGTTCCAACAGGGGCCGATCTTCCACAACCTGGTGCTGGCGGACGAAATCAACCGCGCGCCGGCCAAGGTGCAGTCGGCACTGCTGGAAGCCATGGCCGAGCGCCAGGTCAGCGTCGGGCGCAGCACCTACGACCTGTCGCCGCTGTTCCTGGTGATGGCCACGCAAAACCCCATCGAGCAGGAAGGCACCTACCCGCTGCCCGAAGCCCAGCTCGACCGCTTCCTGATGCACGTAAAAATCGGTTTCCCGGACGCCGCCGTCGAGCGGCGCATCCTGCAACAGGCCCGTGGCGAAGCGCTCAACGGCGAAACCAAGCCTGAGCGCCGCGTCAGCCAGCAAGCGATCTTCGCCGCGCGCAAGGAAATCCTCGGCCTGTACATGGCTGATGCGGTGGAGGAGTACCTGGTGCAACTGGTCATGGCCACCCGTACCCCGGCCAAGTTCGACCCGGAAATGGCCGAGTGGATCGCCTACGGCGCCAGCCCACGCGGCTCCATCGCCCTCGACCGCTGTGCCCGCGCCCATGCCTGGCTGGCCGGTCGCGACTTCGTCAGCCCGGAAGATATCCAGGCGGTGCTGTTCGACGTGCTGCGCCATCGCATCATTCTGTCGTTCGAAGCCGAAGCCGCGGGCATTGACCAGGACCGTGTGGTGCAACGTATTCTCGACGTCGTTGCCGTCGCTTGAACCCCATGAATGCCAGCGACGGGATCCGCGTCACGCTCAGCGAATTGATCGAGATGCGTCACCGCGTGCGCGAAGTCCAGCTATTTTCCACGCCGAGCCAACGCAGCCCGCTGATCGGCCTGCACCACTCCAAGCTGCGCGGACGCGGGGTGGACTTCGATCAGGTGCGCGTGTACCAGGCTGGCGACGATGTGCGCACCATCGACTGGCGCGTGACGGCGCGGACCCAGGAGCCGCACACCAAGTTGTTCCATGAAGAGCGCGAGCGGCCGATTTTTATCATGGTCGAGCAAAGCTGCCGGCTGTTTTTCGGCTCGGGGCAGATGTTCAAGTCGGTGCTGGCGGCCCAAGCGGCCAGCCTGATTGGTTGGGCGGCGCTGGGGCACAACGACCGGGTCGGTGGCCTGGTGTTTGGCGACAGCGAGCACTACGAAATCAAGCCCCGGCGCAGCAAGCAGAGCCTGCTGCAATTGCTCAATCGCCTGGTGCGGGTGAACCAGAGCCTGAACACCGAAAGCCGCCCCGAAGCCGACGCCTTGGGCATGGCCCTGCGCCGTGGCCGCGAAGTGTTGCGCCCCGGCAGCCTGGTGATCGTGATCTGCGATGAACGCGCACTCACCGAAGGTGCCGAGCAGCAATTGAGCCTGTTGTCACGGCATTGCGACCTGCTGTTGCTGCCGATTTCCGATCCGCTGGACCACGCCCTGCCCGCTGCCGGGCTGCTGCGTTTTGCCGAACGCGGCGCCCAGCTGGAACTGGACACACTGAACTACGATTTGCGACAGGCCTACAAAGCCCAGGCCGAAGCGCGCATCGCCCGCTGGGAACTGCTTGCACAGAAACTGCGAATCCTGCTGATGCCGTTAAGCACCCAAAGCGAAATGGTCGAGCAACTGCGCGAATACCTCAACCCGCAACGCCCGGTTAAAAAGCAATGAGCAGCCTCGACCAGTTGCAACCGCTGATCGCGCCGCCGGCCATCGGTTTCTGGCCGCCTGCGCCGGGTTGGTGGCTGTTGCTGCTGGTGATTCCATTGCTCGGCTGGGGGCTGTGGTCACTGCGCCGTTTCCTGCCTGCACGGCGCCCCATCGCCCGCGCCGAACAACCGCTGGACCCGCTGCGCATCGCCGCCCTGGCGGAACTGGCGCTGATGCCCAAACCCTACGATGGCGCCCCCGCCGGGGCCTGGCTGCAGCAACTCAACGGGCTGCTCAAGCGCCTGTGCCGCAATGACTACCCCTACAGCCAAAGCCATACGTTAAATGGTCGCAAATGGCTGGCGTTCCTGGATAACCGCTGCCCGGCCGCGGGCCTGACGCGCTGGATGGTGCTGGTAGAAGGCGCCTACAAACCCGAATGCAAACTCGACGACAAGGCCATCGCCGGCCTGACCCAAGCGGTCGACACCTGGATCCGCAAACATGTTTGAGTTCGCCTGGCCGTGGGTCTTCGTCCTGTTGCCATTGCCCTGGTTGATGCGCCTGGTGCTGCCGACAGCCGACAGCGGCGAGCCCGCCTTGAAAGTCAGCTACCTCAGCGACCTCGAAGGCCTGGCCCGTCGCCGCGCCCGTGTCAACCTGCCCGGCTGGCGCCAGCAAGCGCCGTTCGTGGTGTTGTGGTTGCTGCTGCTGACCGCCGCCGCGCGCCCGGAATGGCTGGGCGAGCCGTTGCCGATCGCCGCCAGTGGCCGCGACCTGCTGGTGGCGGTGGACGTGTCCGGCTCCATGGATTTCCCCGACATGAATTGGCAGGGCGAAGACGTAAGTCGCTTGAGCCTGGTCAAACACCTGCTCGGCGATTTCCTTGAAGGTCGCGAAGGGGATCGCGTCGGCCTGATTCTGTTCGGCAGCCAGGCCTACCTGCAAGCGCCGCTGACCTTCGACCGCCGCACCGTGCGTACCTGGCTGGATGAAGCGCGGATCGGCATTGCCGGTAAAAACACCGCGATCGGCGATGCCATTGGCCTGGCCCTGAAACGCCTGCGCCTGCGCCAGCGTCCGGCGCAGAGCCGCGTGCTGATCCTGGTCACCGACGGCGCCAACAATGCCGGGCAGATCGACCCGCTGACCGCCGCGCGCCTGGCCGCCGAAGAAGGCGTAAAAATCTACCCGATCGGCATCGGCGCCGACCCGGAACAAACCGGTTCCCTGGGTATCCTCGGCGTCAACCCGAGCCTGGACCTCGACGAACCGGCGCTCAAAGCCATCGCCGAGGCCACCGGTGGCCAGTATTTCCGTGCCCGTGATGGCGAAGAATTGCAGGCCATCAAGGCAACCCTCGACACCCTCGAACCCGTCGAGCAACAGCCCACCCAGGCACGCCCGGCGCTGGCGCTGTACAGCGCGCCGCTGGCCCTGGCGTTGGTACTGAGCATGCTGCTGGTGATTCAAGAACGCTGGCCGAACAACGCCTTGCAACGGTTGTTCAACAAATGGTCGAGCAAGGGGATTTTCCTGCAACAACACCCGGAATGGCGCCAACGCCTTAAACGCCTGCGCTTGCGGAGGCGTCGATGATCGACCTCTGGCCGCACTGGTTCCGCCCCTGGTGGCTGTTGCTCCTGCCGTTGCTCGGCTGGTTGCTGTGGCAACTGTGGCACCGGCAAAAGCGCGCCGGGCGCTGGCAGGTGATCCTGCCCCCGGCCTTCCACGCTGTGTTACTCAGTGGTGGCAACGGCCGTGAGAGCAAATCGCCCTGGGTGGTGCTCGGCATTGCCTGGCTATTGGCGGTGCTGGCGTTGCTCGGCCCCAGCTGGCAAAGAGTCGAGCAGTCCAGCCAGAAGCCGTCCGACCCGTTGGTGGTGCTGCTGGAACTGACCCCGGAAATGCTCGCCACCGACAGCCCGCCGAACCGCTTGGAGCAGGCGCGGCGCAAGCTGTACGACCTGTTGCAGGCGCGCACCGATGCGCAAACCGCCATCGTCGTGTACGCCGGCAGCGCCCACACCCTGGTGCCGTTATCGGATGACCTCGGCACCAGCCGCAACTTGCTGGAAGCCTTGCGCCCGTCGATCATGCCCGAGCCCGGCCACCGTGCCGACCTGGCTGTCGAGAAAGCCCTGGGCCTGCTCAAGCAAGGTGGCCTCGGCCAGGGTCGCCTGCTGCTGATTGGTTCCTCGCTGTCCAAACAGGAACGCCAGGGCATCCGCCTGCTGCTGCAAAGCGGCCAGGCGCCGGCCCTGTCGATCCTCGGCATCGGCAGCCGTGAAGGCACGCCGGTGACCCAGGAAAACGGTGAGTTTCTCAAGGACGAGCAAGGCGCAATCCTGGTGCCACGCCTCGACAGCCCCACCTTGAAGGCCTTCGCCAGTGAAATGAGCGGCCGCTACCGTGCTGCGCGCCTGGACGACAAGGACCTGCGCCAACTCGGCGTGCTGGACCCGCCGCAAGCCTTGCGCAACGACGGTCAACTGCTGCACCTGGACACCTGGGCTGACCAGGGTTACTGGCTGCTTCTGCCATTATTGCTGCTCGCCGCCTGCGCCGGGCGGCGTGGCTGGTTGTTCTGCCTGCCGCTGCTGCTGTTGAGCGCACCGCAACCCAGCTATGCCTTCGGCCTGCAGGATTTGTGGCTGCGTCCCGACCAGCAAGGCCAGTACCTGCTGAAGAAAAAACGCCCCGCCGAAGCCGCCGAGCATTTCGAAGACCCGCAGTGGCAAGGCGTAGCGCTGTACGAAGCCGGCAACTATGCCGAAGCCATCAAGCGTTTCGCCGAGGGCAATGACGCCTACTCCCACTACAATCGGGGTAATGCCCTGGCCAAGTCCGGTGAACTGGAAGCGGCGATCGACGCCTACGAGCAGGCCCTGGAAGCCCAGCCCGACCTGCAACCCGCGTTAAAAAACAAAGCGCTGGTGGAAACCCTGATGCAGGAACAGGCACAGCCGGAGCCGAGCAAACCTGCCGAAAACGAGGATGACGAAACCACCCAACCCGGCCAAACTGCGCAGCCGGGCGCCAGCGGGCAAAGCACCACAGGCGGCGAGCAGTCGTCCCAGGGCCAGGGTGAAGCCGGCAGCGGTGACACCCAGACCGGCAATACGCCGCAAACCGCAGGCAATGAAGTACCGGGCAGCGAACTGGGCGACGAACACACCACCACCCCGCCGTTGCGCCCCACTGACGCCAGCCTCGACGGTGAACATCGCCAGGCCCTGGAGCAATGGCTGCAGCAGATCCCGGATAACCCCGGCGAACTGCTGCGCCGCAAATTCTGGTACGAACAGCAACAACATCAGGACAAGACGCGATGAGCCGCCGCACCACCCTACTGTTCCTGCTCGCCCTGTCGACAGGCCATGCCCAGGCGGCGAACCTGGTGGCCAGCGTCGACCGCAGCCGCGTCAATTCCGGAGAAACCGTGGAATTGACGGTGGAGTCCAGCGATGTCACGCAGTTCGGCAAGCCCGACCTGTCGCCGCTGGATGCGCAGTTCGAAGTCAGCGGCACCCGCCAGATCAACCAACTCACCACGTTGGACGGCGATAACCACGCCACCACGCGCTGGATCATCACCCTGCTGCCCAAGGAAAACGGCACGGTGGTCATCCCGCCCCTGCAAGTGGGCGAGTACAAGACCCAGCCGATCAGCCTGCAAGTGGTGGAAACCGCCAGCCAGAACACCGCCGCCGAACTGGCGCCGGTGTTCGTCGAGGCCAACCTCGACCAGTCCAGCGTCTACGTCCAGGCCCAGGCGCTGCTGACCGTGCGCGTGTACCACTCGGTGTCGCTGTATGACGACAGCAGCCTCACGCCCTTGCAGATTGCCGATGCACGCGTGGAGCAGTTGGGCGAGTCGCGCACCTACGAAAAGGTCATCAACAGCATCCGCCATGGCGTGATCGAAACCCGCTACGCGATCTACCCTCAGCACAGCGGCACCCTGGAGGTCCCCGCGCAGACGTTCAGTGCAACCCTGGTGGAATCGCGTCCGCCGCAGGAAAACACCCTGCAAGGCACCAAGCCCGGCAAGCTCATCCACGTCAGCTCGGCGCCGTCGCCGCTGACGGTCAAGCCCAAGCCCGCGCTGTATCCCGCCGATACGCCTTGGTTGCCGGCACGCAGCCTGACCCTGAGCGAAAACTGGAACCCAGAGCCTGAGCATGTGCAGGTCGGCGACTCCCTGACCCGTAGCCTCACGGTCAAGGCCGAAGGCCTGTCCAGCGCGCAATTGCCCGCCCTGCCCAGCACCGACATCAACGGCCTGCGCCGCTACCCGGACCAACCGGTGCTCAGCAACCAGACCAGTGACCGTGGCCTGATCGGCAGCCGCGAAGACCGCGAAGCGCTGGTGCCGACCCGCGCCGGCGCACTGGAATTGCCTGCCGTGGACGTGGTGTGGTGGAACACCCATGAAGACCACCTTGAGCGCACCAGCTTGCCGGCCCGCACGTTGCAGGTCGCCATCAACCCGAGCCTGGCCGTGGATACCCCCGCCACGCCGACCGTGATCACCGCCCCGGACGATGAACGCCTGTGGCTGTGGCAGCTGAGCACATTGATCCTCGCCTGCACGACCCTGCTGGGTTTTGGCCTGTGGTGGCGCGCACGTCGGCAACCGGCCGTACAACGCGCCGCGCAAACCGGCCCGAGCCCGCGCACCCTGCTCGACGACCTCAAGCGCGCCACCCAAGCCAACGACCCCCAGGCCACCCGCCAGGCCCTCGATGCCTGGGCGCGGCAACAGCCGGAAACCCTGGCGGATATGGCGGCGCGGTTCGTGCCGCTGTCGGATGCGCTTGATGGGTTGAATGGCGCGCTGTACAGCGAGAGCGGGCATTTCTGGCTGGGCGAAGACCTGTGGCGCGCGGTCAAGGCCATTCCGGTGGCTGAGCGTGAACTGGACCCCACGACCGATACCACCAGTTTGCCGCCGCTGTACCCCAAATAGCCCACTCTAAAACCGTCTTGTGTGGTGAGCCGGCCTGTTGTGGTGAGCGGGCTTGCTGTGGTGAGCGGGCTTGCCCCGCGCTGGGCTGCGAAGCGGCCCCCATCCAGACGACTCAATCATTCAGCCAGACCTCATTGGCAGGTTTTGGGGCTGCTTCGCACCCCAGCGCGGGGCAAGCCCGCTCACCACAACAAACCCGTTCACCACAACAAGCCCGCTCCCCACAACAGCGCTGCGCAATCAATCTCTACGTTGTGTCTTGGATGGTTAAAAGGCCCCCTCCCACATTGAATCTGTGTCGCCTGGGGGCAGCATGGTCGCATTACAGGTAAACTCCCCTCCTTTTCATCTTTTCTACGGAGTTCGCCTTGCGTCTGTTTCACACCTCCGACTGGCACCTGGGCCAAAACCTCCATGGCCAGGAACGCGACTTCGAACACGCCTGTTTCCTCGAGTGGCTGCTGGGCCAACTCAACGCCCATAGCCCGGATGTACTGCTCATCGCCGGCGATATTTTCGACACGGTCAACCCACCGCTCAAGGCGCAGGAGCGGCTGTATGACTTCATCATCAGCGCCCATGAACAAAACCCGAAGCTGACCATCGTGATGATCGCCGGCAACCACGACTCCGGCTCGCGTATCGAACTGCCCGCGCCGCTGATGCGCCGTCTGCGCACCCACGCCCTCGGCCGGGTGTTGTGGCTGGATGATGGCGAACTCGACGCCGAGCGCCTGCTGATCCCGCTGCCGGATGCCAAAGGCAAGGTCGCCGCGTGGTGCCTGGCGCTGCCGTTCCTGCGGCCGGCGGAAGTCACCGGCGCGCACCTGGGTGACGATTACCTGCGCGGTATCGGCCAGGTCCATGAATGGCTGATCGCCGCCGCCAACGCCAAACGCAAAAAAGGCCAGGCGCTGATTGCCATCAGCCATGCGCACATGGCCGGTGGTTCGGTGTCGGAAGACTCCGAACGCAGCCTGATCATCGGCAATGCCGAGGCGCTGCCGGCCAGTCTGTTCGATAGAAGCGTCGCGTACGTCGCCCTCGGCCACTTGCACAAGCCGCAAAAGGTCAATGGCGAAGAACGCATTCGCTACAGCGGTTCGCCGATTCCGCTGTCGTTTTCCGAAATCGGCTACAAGCATCAGATCCTTGACGTGACGTTCCAGGGCCAATGCCTGGTGAGTGTCGAACCGCTGCTGATCCCCCGCTCGGTCGACCTGCAACGCCTGGAAGCCGCGCCCCTGGCCGACATCCTCAAGGCGTTGGCCGAGTTGCCGGACGTCGACCTGCTCGCCGAGACCCAGCGCCACCCCTGGCTCGAAGTCCGTGTGCGCCTCGACGAGCCGCAGCCCGACCTGCGCCAGCAGATTGAAACTGCGCTGCAAGGCAAGGCCGTGCGCCTGGTGCGCATCGCCGCCGAATACGCCGGCACGCGCGGCAGCGACGACACCTGTGAGGAGCGCCTGATCGAACTCGACCAGCTCACGCCCCAGGAATTGTTCAGCCGCGCCTGGCAGGACAGCTACGGCAGTGAAGTGGATGAACAAACCTTGAAGGACTTCGCCGTGCTGCTCCAGGAAGTGCAACAGGAGGGCGAACAGCCATGAAGATCCTCGCCATCCGCCTGAAAAACCTCGCCTCCCTGGCTGGCCCGTTCGAGATCGACTTCACCGCCGAGCCCCTGGCCAGTGCCGGTTTGTTTGCCATCACCGGGCCGACCGGCGCCGGTAAAAGCACCTTGCTCGATGCCTTGTGCCTGGCGCTGTTTGGCGCGGTGCCCCGCCTGGGCGATACCGGCCAGGCGAAGATGCCGGATGCCGACAGCGATATTTCCATCGGCGACCCGCGCACCCTGCTGCGGCGCGGCACGGGCGGCGGTTATGCTGAAGTGGATTTTGTCGGCGTCAGCGGCCGTCGCTACCGGGCGCGTTGGGAAGCCAACCGCGCCCGCGACAAGGCCAGCGGCAAGTTGCAGAACAGCCGCCAGAGCCTGATCGACCTGGACAGCGATCAACTGCTGGCCAGCCAGAAAACAGAATACAAGACCCAGCTGGAACTGGCCCTGGGCCTGAACTTCGAACAATTCACCCGCGCCGTGTTGCTGGCGCAAAGCGAGTTCAGCGCGTTCCTCAAGGCCAATGACAACGAGCGCAGCGAGCTGCTGGAAAAGCTCACCGATACCGCGCTTTACACCCAGCTCGGGCGGCGCGCCTTTGACAAGGCCAAAGACGCCAGGGACGCGCACAAGCAGTTGCAGGACCAGGCCACCGGCGTGGTGCCCTTGGCCGCCGAAGCCCGCGCCGAACTGGATCAGCAATTCGACGCGGCGCAACAGCAGCTCAAGGCCCAGCAGGCCCAGCTCAAGCAGTTGGAGCTGCAGCACACGTGGCTCAAGGAGCTGCGCGAATGGCAGGAACGCCAACTCGCCGCGACCGAACAGCTGCGGCGCGCGCAGGCGGAGTGGGACACCCAGGCCCCGCAACGCCAGGACCTCAGCCGCCTGGAGCAGTTGGCACCGCAACGTCATCAGTTCGCGCGCCAGTCGGAACTCAATACCGTGCTGGCGCCGTTGGCCGAGCAGATTCAATCGCATAGCCAACAACAGGCCGAACTGCATACCCGCCAGGAACAGGCACAGCAGCAACAGGCCAGCGCGCAAACCGCATTGGCTGCGGCCTTGAAACATCAAGGCGACGCGGCGCCACTGCTGCGTCAGGCGTTCGAAGAACAGAGCACCCTCGCCCACTTGACCAAAGCGTTGGCCAAGCGCACCGAGGACAAACAGCAGCACGAAACTGCCTGCGCCGAAGGCCAGTCCCAGCTCAACGGCTTGCTGGAAAAACAACGCCAAGTCGCCGAACGCCTGGAACGCCTGGCGACCGAGCTTGATCGCAGCGCTGCCCTCGCCCCGCTGAGCGATGCCTGGTCCGCCTACCGCGATCGCCTGCAACAGCTGATGTTGATCGGCAATCGCTTGAACAAAGGCCAGGCAGAACTGCCGCAATTGGAACAGCGCGCCACCGCCGCCGCCGAACAGTTCACTCAGCAACGCGAGGCCCTGGACCTGCTGTACCAGGAAGCCGGTGCCGAGCCGCATGCCGTGGCCGAGCAGATCCAGTTGCTCGCCAGCCTGCTGCAGGACAATCGCAAGCAGCAACGTGCCTTCGAAGACCTGACGCGCCTGTGGGACAGCCAGCAACAGCTGGATCAGCAAGCCAGCGCATTGACGCAAAAGCTCACCGATGCCCAACAGCAGCGCGAGCAACTGAACCAGACCGGCCTGCACACCAAGGCTGAACTGGCGATTGCCGAACAGACGCTGACCGTGACCAAGCAACTGCTGGAACGCCAGCGCCTGGCCCGTAGCGCCAGCGTCGAGGAGTTGCGCGCGCAGTTGCAGGACGACCAACCCTGCCCGGTGTGCGGCAGTCATGAGCACCCGTATCACCAGCCCGAAGCACTGCTGCAAAGCCTCGGTCGCCATGACGAAAACGAAGAAGCCACGGCGCAGAAAGCTGTCGATACCCTCAAGGAAAAACTCACCGAGCTACGTGGCGAAGTGGGCGGTTTGATCGCCCAGCAGAAGGAATACCTGCAACAGCAGGAGCAACTGGCGACGCACCAGCAAGCACTCAAGCCCAGCCTGGAGGCGCACCCGCTGGCCGCCACATTGTTCAACCAGGACGCCGCCAAGCGCAGTGCCTGGCTAGACCAACAGCTGAGCCAACTGACCCAGAGCATCACCCAGGACGAACAACGCCAGGCTGCCCTGCTCAACCTGCAACAAAACGCCGGGCGTTTGCAGCAGCAAGTGCAGGCCGCCCAGGAAGCGAGCCAGCAGGCCCGTCAGTTGCTGGTGGATCAGCAACGCGAATTGGCCAGCGACCGTGAACGTCTTGAGCAGGAACTGAATGCCTTTACCAGCCTGTTGCCCGCCGACACCCTGGAGGGTTTACGCGCCGAGCCCGCCGCCACCTTCATGCAGTTGGACCAACAGGTCAGCCAGCGTCTCGAACAGCTGGGCCATCAACGCGATGAGCTGGCCGAGCAACAAGAGCGTCAACAGGCGATCGAGAAAGAACAGACGCATCAGCAGCACCGCCAGCAGCAACTCGATGCGCTGAATCAGCAGGTCAACGAGTTGGCCGCCCAGCAACAAGCAGCTCAGGAAAAACTCGGCGCGTTGCTTGGCGAGCACGGCAGTGCCGAACACTGGCAACAGCAGTTGGATCAGGCCGTGACCCAATCACGCCAGAGTGAAACCGACGCCAACAAGCAGTTGCAAGAGATCCACAACGCATTGATCCAGTTGGCCGCCGATCTCAAGGCCCAGCAGGAGCGCCAGCAAGCGTTACAGGCCGAACAGCAATCGCTGGACACACGCCTCGGCGAGTGGCGAGCCCGGCACCCGGAGCTCGATAACGATGGCCTCAACCGCTTGCTGGCCTACGATGACGCCCAGGTCAGCCAATTGCGCCAGCAGTTGCAGCACAGCGAAAAAGCCGTTGAACAAGCCAAGGTCCTGCTGCAAGAACGCGAGCAACGCCTGGCCGAGCACCAAGCCCTGCACAACGGCAACCTTGAAGCCGAAGCACTGGACAGCGCGTTGGCTACGCTCAACCAACAGTTGGCTGAGGGAGAAAAAACCTGCGCCGAATTGCGCGCGCGCCAGTCCGAAGACCAGCGCCGCCAGGATGCCAATCAGGCCTTCGCCGAACAGATCGCCAAGGCCTATGACGAATGGCAACGCTGGGCACGCCTGAATGCGCTGATCGGCTCAGCCACCGGCGACACCTTCCGCAAGATCGCCCAGGCTTACAACCTCGACCTGCTGGTGCACCACGCCAACGTGCAACTGCGCCAATTGGTGCGCCGCTACCGCCTCAAGCGCGGCGGCAGCATGCTGGGCCTGTTGGTCATGGACACGGAAATGGGCGATGAACTGCGCTCGGTGCATTCGTTGTCCGGTGGTGAAACCTTCCTGGTGTCGCTGGCGCTAGCGCTGGGCCTGGCGTCGATGGCCTCCAGCACGTTGAAGATCGAGTCGCTGTTTATCGACGAAGGCTTCGGCAGCCTGGACCCCGAGTCGCTGCAGTTGGCGATGGACGCACTGGACGGTTTGCAGGCCCAGGGCCGCAAAGTGGCGGTGATCTCCCACGTGCAGGAAATGCACGAGCGCATTCCGGTGCAGATCCAGGTCAAGCGCCAAGGCAATGGCTTGAGCACCCTGGAGGTCAAGTGAGCGAGGCGCTGCTGTATTCGTTTCGACGCTGCCCGTATGCGATGCGTGCGCGCCTGGCGTTGCGCTATTGCGGCGTGCCCGTGCGCATTATCGAAGTGAGCCTCAAGGCCAAGCCGGCCGAAATGCTGGCGCTGTCACCCAAAGGCACGGTGCCGGTGTTGAGTGTGAATGGCGTGGTGATCGATGAAAGCCTGGCGATCATGCAGTGGGCGCTGGCGCAGCACGACCCGGATGATTGGCTGCTGCAGGGTGACCCGGCGGTATTGGCGTTGATTGCCGAGAACGATGTGGGCTTCAAGTATCACTTGAATCGATACAAGTATGCCGAACGCTACCCGGAACAACCGATGGAACATTATCGGGCCGAGGGCGAGGTGTTCTTGCGCACACTTGAGGGATTATTGGCGAATCGCGAGTACTTATTCGCCGATCACCCAAGCCTGGCAGACATGGCCCTGGCGCCGTTTGTGCGTCAGTTCGCCCATGTGGATCGGGAATGGTTTGCCGGTGCACCGTATCCCCGGTTACAGCAGTGGCTGGAGTGCTTCCTGCAATCGCCGCTGTTCATTGCCGTAATGGCAAAGACCTGACCCGACAGGGCTCTGTAGTGAGCGGGCTTGCCCCGCGCTGGGCTGCGAAGCGGCCCCATCGAAAACGCCGCACGGTGTCAGGTATTCCTCGGCGCCTGGTTTGGGGCTGCTTCGCAGCCCAGCGCGGGACAAGCCCGCTCACTACTGGGATTCGGTTTAGCCTTCAACCAGGTTAAGCAACCGCTCACGGGCAATCTCCGGCTCACCGTCCACCCCTTGTACGGAAGACAGGATGGGGGCGGAGTAGAGAACCAGGATGAGTGCGGCGAGTCGGAGTGCCATGCTGTCGATTCCAGGAATAAATGCGTCAATATTTGAGCGTCAAATTTAAACACATGGCAATGTGATATCAATCATTTTTATTCTGCAGATGCACAAACGCCAAACCACTCGAACGAGCCAGGCTTCGTTCCAGTGGTTTGGCGTCTGCTTTTGTGCAGGTTATTGCTGAGTCTTGTGATCCAGTGCGGCGTAGAAGTTGGCACTTTGTTGCAGGTATTTCTGGGTGTAGGCGCTGGTGCTGGATTTTTTGCCGGAAACTTCCACGCTGGCCGCCGCTGGCAGGGCGACAGTGGCGGAAACAGCGGAAGCGGCAATGATGGAGAAGAGATTCAAGTTCATGTCGGTAACCCTTGTGTTCGTTTGGTTGGGTGGCCTGGGAAGGCCTTGGAACCCAACTTACGCCCGAGGGTTGAACCTTAGAAATGCTTTGAAACATTAGCCGCTATTAATAGAATTAATACTCCGGGTCAGGCCCCGCAGTGCGGGGCCTGTGGCTTATTGACGCACCAGGAATTTGAGGTCACTGGGGGCGTCGATCGCCAGTTTCTGCACGGTTTTACCCAGCAGACCGGTGTTGGGGTCGCGTTCAACCACCACGATTTCGTTACTTTTCTGGTTGGCGATCAGCAAAAACCTGCCGCTCGGGTCCAGGCTGAACTCGCGCGGGTGGTCGCCTTCCACGGAACGGCGTTGCAGTTCCTTGAGGTGCGCGGTAGCCGGGTCGATGCTGAACACCAGCAGCTGATTAGCCGTACCACGGTTGCTCACGTACAAGAACTTGCCATCACTGGACGCATGCAACGCCGCGCCCGCCTTATCTGATACCGGCTGCCCGGCGGCGAACTCCACCAACTGGGTCTGGGTCAGTTGGCCGTCCTTGTAATCAAACACCGCAATCTGGGCGCTCATCTCGGTGGTCAGCCAGGCGTGTTTGCCATCGCTGCTGAACAACAGGTGACGCGGGCCACTGCCCGGTGGCAGTTGCACCGAGGCCGGGTTGGCCGGGGTCAATGGCAGCTCGTGGTTGGCCTTGGGGTCGTAGCGATAGGCAAACACTTTGTCCGCCCCCAGGTCCTGGACAAACACGTACTTGCCGTCCGGCGACGATACCACCGAGTGCACATGGTTGGACGCCTGGCGTTCAGGATTCACCCGGCTGGCCGGGTGCCCGCTCAACTGAACGGGCGCCGACAGCTTGCCCTCGGCATCCACCGGCAGGATCGCCAGGCTGCCGCCCGGATCTTCCAGTACCGAATAGTTGGCGACAAACAGGTAGCGCCCGTCAGCGGCCACGCTGGAATGGGTCGGCTCATTGCCCAGGCTTTGCACCTGATTGATCAGGGTCAGTTGGTGACTGTTCGGGTCGATGCGGTAGCTGCTGACGCGCCCTACCGCGTCTTTTTGGCCTGGGCCATTCTCGTTGACCACGAACAGATGCTTCTGGTCCTTGGAGACCGTCAGCCACGATGGGTTGGCGGCCTTCGCGGCCAATACCGGCTGACCGTTGAACTTACCCGTACGGCTGTCGAATTGCAGGCGGTAGATCCCTTCACTGCTGCCGGCGGTGTAGCTGCCCACCAAGAGTTCATAAGTGTCGACCGGCGCGGCCTGCACCGACATGGCACCTACACTGCCGGCCATCAGCAGGGGCCAGAATTTACGCATCATCATCCGCTTGATCCTCGTCGTTATTGTTGCCGGTGAACGCGCTCATGCAGATCAGGCGGTGCTCGCCCGACTCACCGGTAAGGGTCCAGCTTTGCAAGGTGTCATCGAAGGTGGCGGCCTGTACCTGCTCCAGGCTGAAGCGCCAACGTTTTTCCGCACGGCCGTCCATGGCGGTGATCAGCAGTTTTTCGTTATCGAGTTCGAAGTCGAAGGCGTACAGCCCGTCGATTTCAAGCATGTCGGACGTTTCCAGGACGGCAGGCAAATTCTCAGTCATCACAGTCTTTCATCAGGTTCAAAGGGCTAATCATAGGCCAGTTTGCCGCCAAGGCCTAAGACCATAACGGGCTACCGCCTCGCGGCAACGCAACCCTTTACTTTGGGCTGGCGCGTCTTTATCCCCTGTAAAGGAATACCCATGACAGACCCGAACTCGTTCCCGCCTGCACACCCAACCCGACAAGTGGTTGAGGCTCAATTTCTCACGCGACCGACAGTGCGCTCCGTCACCACGCAGTTGCTGGCCCTCCACCTGGCGGAAAAATACCCTCCCCTGACGGCTCTCCTCGATGACCTGCGGCTGGCCGTGCCCCGGGAGGGTGGCGGCCGGGCGCTGCTTCCGCTGCTGGACGTGGCGCTCACCCATATGGCGGACGGCAGCTTTCCCGACGTGTCGCCACGCGGTGGCCTGGACAGCTACTTGAGCGACGCCACCGGCACTCGGCTCCGCTACGACGCCAATGGACCTCGCGACTATGATCTGGAGGTCATCGAAGCGGTCATCAGAGAGCTGCCACTGATTCTGTTCGTCAGCTTCCAAGACGCCTTGGCCAACTATTGGAGCCAGGACAGCGACGCCGGTGGCAGCCGCTGGAAGTGGCTGGCCGTGGTGCTGCAAGGCGCGCTGCTCGACTCAGCCATTCGCCAGGTGGGCGCCAACGCCAAGTACCTGAACGTCATCAGCGCATTGAACCGCTACCCTGACCGAAGCACACGCGCCCGCCAACCCTGGCCCGATAACGCGGTCCGCGCCTATACCCTGGAAACGCAGGTGACTCAGGCGGGCACTCAACTCGCCCGGCAAGCCTGCGACCTTTTGCTGGTCTGCCGCGAGCACGTCTTGCTGTGTCGCCTATCAGGGGAAGTCACGCCATTCCCCGACCTGGATGCCTTCGGCAAAGCATGGGGCGACGCCCTGCAACAGCGCTTCAGCGCCGACAAAATCACCTGGCAGCAATACGAACCCGATGGCGATATTTTCGAAGTCCAAGCCGGGCTGATACTGAACCAGCAGTTGGAAGATCTCGCGGCCCTCCAACTTCCGGCGCGTTCCAGCGTAGAGGCGCTGGAGCAGTTGTTTGCGCGGGTCACTGATCCGGCACGGCTGCTCACCCAAGCATCCGCCCTGCCCCTGTCCGGCCTGCCGCGCCTCCAGGCAGCTCTTCCCGACTGGCTGAAAAACGCCAGCGCCGGTGACCGCATTGCCTACCGCCAATGCGTGCTTGAACAAGCCGGTATCCGGCGCCTGACACTCGGCGACTCAGACTTCGATGGCCTGGATACACTGCGCAGCTATGCAGCCCAGCATTTGGACCACCAACTGTGCCTGGACCGCGCCGGCGCCCTGCGCGGCCAGCGCACCTGCGATGCCGGCGCACTGTCCAGCGGGTACCGTGCCGACGACCTGGTGCTGACCTTTCACGTTGCAGTGGGCAGCCTTGAAGGCGGTTATGTCGAGCCGGTTTCCATGAGCCTGGTAGAGCTGGCGCTGAAAAACCTCTCAGGGAAACCCAAAGGCCGCCTGACACTCAGCCATCGCACCGGCAGAGCGCTGGAAGCGTGGTTGACCGCCGACTATATCCTGAGGTTGATACAGCGTGTCGACATCGGCAAAAACTACCCTGAATACCTGCGCCAAGCATTGATGAGCGACACCGAGGCGGCGCAAAAACGCCGGCAGTTGTTTCAGCAGCAGCGGCCTGTGCACCTGAAAACCCAGGCACTGGAACACAAGATCAAGGCCGAAGCGGGCCTGACGCTGCGCGGGGTTCGTTGTGTGAATGCCGTGGTCAACCTGGACCCCGCTGAGCGCCAGGTCGACGGCGACGACATCGTCATCCGCCCGCTGGCGTTTGTGCGCAAACCCGGCGCTACGGCGGACGTGGTGCAAAACATGTTCATCATCGAGCCGCTTGATACCCGGCAGGGGCCGCACCTGCTTTATCGCCCAGCCTATCGCGATTCGCTGCAGGAGTTTGCCAGCCGCGAGCAACTGCTCGCCGCCATCGTGCAACCTGGCCCACTGCAGGACAGTATCCTGACGTGGCTGCCGGACCTCGCCAGGGCGATCTACAGCAACGGCGGCTTTACCCAGCCCCACTACGTACGTGTCGGCATCGGTTCGGATTTCGACAGCCTGCCCAGGGTGCCGGCGCCCGCACAGCTGGCCCAGGCGGATGACGAGACGGGCGACGAAATCCGTCAGGCCCTCGGCAATGGCACACTCATGGAGTACCTGTTTGGCAGTGAAACCCGGCAGCTGTTGGACCAGGCCGCACGTGAGTCAACGTCCAACAACGAAAGCCGCTGGGCATTGATTCTCGAAGGTATGCAGTTAGGGTTCAACACGCTGTTGATCGCCGTGCGCGGACCGCTCGCGGCCGTCGGTTGGCTGATGCAACTGGCGCAAGGCCTGCAGCACGACCTGCCGGCACTCGAGAGTCACGACCCCACCGCTCGGGAGCTGGCGTGGGTCGATCTGCTGCTCAACATTGGCATGCTGATGCTGCATCATGGGTTCCCCAGCACGCCCCACGAAAGCGCCGCGCTCGATGAGCAGCCCCTCATTCGCCAGCCCGTGCCCGGCCAGGGAGCGAGCCGGGCGCCGGTGGTTGAACGGGGCGCCGTCGGCCTGCCCGCCGAACCGCCGGGCGGCGGCCGCACGCTGCTGGACTTTGACCACTCCCTGGCCGGCGACGGCGCTTCGGCAAAACTGCTGAAAAAGCTGCGGGCGGTCAACGTCCCCTGGCCTGTGCCGGCGCCGGAGCCGATCCAAATCGGCCCCCATCAGGGTTTGTACACTATCAACGGCCGATGGCATGCCTCGGTCGCGGCGCTGTTGTTCAGGGTCAGTATTGTTCCGGGCTTCAACGAAGTCTTCATCATTCATCCAGAGAAAATAGACCATCCGGGCATCAAGCTTAAATCCGATGGCAAAGGCCACTGGTCCCTGGACCGTGGGATCAAGCTGATAGGCGGCGGCCCGAAGCGAATGGCGGCGTTGCGCGAGGAAAACCTGCGTAGAAAGGACCAACTGGTCGCACACATGTACGCACTCAACGCCGAAATGACGGAAGTGATGGCGCCGTTCCAGTCGTCAATCAGCCGAATATCACCGGCGCTTGAGGCCCTGAAAAAGCAACGTAAAACCGCGCAACTGGTGTGGAATCTGCTGCAAAAAGCCACTGAAGCACAACAGCCGGCCCTTGAATCGCGCCACATGAAGGAGGCACTTAAGCACCGGGAACTGCGTACCGAGTTTCAGGTTCTGCTGCACAACCTGGAAGTGCAATTTGCCCAATCGCTGACCCCACGCCTGGAAATGGTCAAGCTTGGCCAGGAACTGGAAAGAGTCGGAGGCGCCAGCGTGCATGTGCATGACCGGGCGAAAATCCTCAAAACCATCTGGGACCAGCAATTGCTCATCAGTACCCTGCTCTTGGGCCGGTTGAACTCCATGCGTTTTTCCATCGCCGGTGAACCGATGGCAGAGATGGGGGGCAGAATGTTTATCGACCATTTGCTGGGCGACTCCACGATCTACGACGAATACATCAGCAACACCGTGGAGTCGGCGAACATCCGCCAACACATGGCCGAGGTGTCCGCGGCGATGGAAACCACCCTTGAACAACTGGAGCAAGACTCGTCGGCAGGCCGCGCACTGCGCCAGGAATGCCTGGCGCAGATCCAGTACCCGCAGAATTTTTTCTCCGACAACCTGAAACTCAATGCGCTGAACTATCTCGCCGCCGCCAGTGTGGCGACCGCCGATCGGCTGCTGCCACCCCAAGAAGACTTTTACCTCAATCGCCTTGAGCAGACCGACCTGATCCAAGCCCTGCAGTCTCACGTCGAAGTACGCAGCGGCGTCGAATTCACGCTGGCCGAGCAGCGTAATGTGTATGAGACCATCCTCGAGCAGTACCGCCGCTATGAGGATGCCATTCGTGCCCTCAAGGCCCTCAACCCACGGCGTCTGCGCCCGGAGGCCGACCGCCTGCTGGAGGGGCTTGAATACGCCCAGGCGCTGGCGCAACGCGAGCTGGAGTCAGTGGTGCGCAAGCAGGAAGCGCTGGACGTCGAGCTGCCGTTGTCAAAAACCCTACGGCCCAAAAGTCCGGCCAAGCGGGTGTTCAAAACCAGGAAAAAGGCGTACCTCATCGGTGACTTCAAGCCGGCCGATACACCGGGTGCCGAGGAACAGTTCACCCTCACCGATACGCTGACCGGCGAAACCATTGCTTCATTCAGCCCACATGCAGACGGCTGGGCAGCGAAGACCGATGCCCCCTCTCCTCCAGCGAAACCCCAACCGCAGGCCCGCACGCTGGCCACGCTCAAAGGTCTGGCGCAGGACCTGACAGCGCAACGCAAAGGCATTGAGCAGGTGATCAGCGCAGACCAGCTGAAACTCGACGCCCAGCTCACCCGACAACAGGTCAACCCAGCAGACTGGGATGAACTGTTGACCCGGCACGCGAATAAATTCACGGCCCTGGCCGATGAACTGAAACGGGATCACCTTGCCGGCAAACCCGCGGTCCAGCGCCTGATCGATGAGTACCTGGCGCAAGCCCGGGACATCACGCGGCTGGCGGAGCGCGTGTGCAGTGAGGCCTACAAGCGGCAATGGCCGACGCAGGAGAGCCTCAATTACTTGTGGGAACATCAACAGATCGATATCAACCTGACGAGCCGGGCGGACCCGGAACGTCCGACCCTCAGTGGCGACTTCTTCACCGAATACGCCGTGTACGACACAGCCAAAAAACCCGCGCAGGTGTTGTGGTACGCCCACTTCCATTACGCAACCGCCGACGCAGCCCCCAATCGCTACACCCGTGCGCACCTAAAACTGCCGGAGCAGCGCAAATACACGCAAAAGGACCTGCTTAAACAACACGTCCAAGACGCCTTGCGCCACCAGCAAGAACCCGGCGGCGTGCCGCTCAGCCGTATCATCTACGTCTTGATCACCCCACCCGTCGACAGCATTTTCCTGGCGATCGCGCCAGGACAGCGCGCAAGCCAGTGATACGGCCTCTCTGTGGTGAGGGCGTGAACACCCTCACCACAGGGCTCAGTGGGCAAACAACGAGTTGCCCTTCTGCCCCGCCAGCTTCTCGGGCTTGATCAGGAACCGCGCCAGCGCCGGCAGCAGCCACAGCGCGCCGAACATGTTCCACAGCAGCATGAACGTCAGCATCAGGCCCATGTCGGCCTGGAACTTGATGGCCGAGAAGATCCAAGTGCACACGCCAATTGCCAGGCACAGGCCGGTAAACAGCACGGCTTTACCGGTGGATTTGAGCGTCTGGTAATACGCCTCTTGCAGCGGCAAGCCAGCGCGCAGGAAGCTTTCCAGGCGGCTGTAGATGTAGATGCCGTAGTCGACGCCGATCCCCACGCCCAGGGCCACCACCGGCAAGGTCGCGACCTTGACACCGATGCCCATGAACGCCATCAGCGCGTTACCGAGCACCGAGGTCAGCACCAGCGGCAACACGATGCACAGGGTCGCCGCCCAGGAGCGGAAGGTGATCATGCACATGGTCGCCACGCACAGGTACACCAGGATCAGGATAGTCAGCTCCGACTCCTTGATCACCTCGTTGGTGGCGGCTTCGATGCCGGCGTTACCGGCGGCGAGGATGAATTCCAGGCCGTCCTTGTTGTTTTCCTTGGCGAAGTCCTGCACCGCATGCACGGCGCGGTCGAGGGTTTCGGCCTTGTGGTCGTTGAGGAACACCAGCACCGGCGCCAGCGAGCAATTGTTGTTGTACAAGCCATCGGCACGGGCGATGGAGTTGTTCAGCACATCCGGGTTGCGCGACAGGGTTTCCCATTTCAGGTTGCCCTCGTTCATGCCCTTGATCATCTGCTTGGACACGGTCACCAGCGAGATCGCCGATTGCACGCCTTCGGTGTTCTGCATCTTCCACATCAACTGATCGATGGGCGCCATGGCTTCATAGCGCGAGCAGCCTTCGGCCTTGGTCTTGACCATCACCACCAGCACGTCGGAACTGGTGGAATAGTTGCTGATGATGAAGTTGTTGTCTTTGTTGTAGCGCGAGTCCGGACGCAGTTCCGGCGCGCCCTGGTCGAGGTCGCCGATCTTCAGGTTCTGGCTGTACCAGAGGCCGCCGCCGAAGGCGACCAGCGCGAGCAGAATCGAGACCGGCGCCACTTTGGCACTGGCGAATTTCGACAGCAGGCGCCAGAACGGATGGTCGCGGTGTGCGTCCTTCTTGCTCCGGGCGATGGCGCGCTGGCTGATGCCGGCATAGGAAATCGCTACCGGCAGCAGGATCAGGTTGGTAAACACGATCACCGCGACACCGATGGACGCGCCGATGGCCAGTTCACGGATCACGCCGATGTCGATGATCAGCAGTGTGATGAAGCCCACCGCGTCGGCCAGGATCGCAATCATCCCCGGCAGGAACAGTTGCCGGAAGGTGCGCCGCGCAGCCGTCAGCGCGTTGTCCGCGTCACTGGATTGCAGGGCGATACCGTTGATCTTTTGCACACCGTGGGAAATACCGATGGCGAAGATCAGGAACGGCACCAGCATCGAATACGGATCCAGGCCGAAACCGAAAAAGTGCATCAAGCCGAGTTGCCAGACCACCGCCACCAGCGTGGTGCTCAACACCGCGACCGTGCTGCGCAGGCAGTTGGTGAACCAAAGCAACAGGATCAAGGTAATGACGAATGCAACGCCGAAGAACAGCACCACCATCACCAGCCCATCAATCAAATCACCGACTTTCTTGGCGAAACCGACAATGTGGATCTTGACGTTGGGGTTCTGGACTTCGAACTTGTCGCGGATCTTGTCTTCCAGTTCATGGGAAAACTTGCGGTAGTCCAAGGCCAGCAGCTTGCCCTGGTCCTGCGGGTCCGGGTAGGACTCCAGCAGCGGGATGTCGACGATGCTCGACTTGAAGTCGTTGGCCA
>NZ_JBYVMD010000033.1:0-83772 GCF_058145955.1 Pseudomonas sp. A39 | reverse complement strand
TCGCACCTGTACAGCGGCTACAAGGTTCCGTCCAACTACGACTCGCTGATCGGCAAGCTGATCACCTGGGGCGCCACCCGCGACGAGGCCATGGCCCGTATGCGTAACGCCCTGGACGAAATCGTGGTCGACGGCATCAAGACCAACATCCCGCTGCACCGGGACTTGGTTCGTGATGAAGGCTTCTGCGAGGGCGGTGTGAACATTCACTACCTGGAGCAAAAGTTGGCAAATCCGGTTTGAAATTGATGGCCCGGGCCAGTCAGATGATATGAGGCAGGAGATCCGTAACCTCGCTCATCCGCTGCAACGCGCAACCTTTTCATTCGTGCAATCGGTAAGGGGGAGACTTGAATGAGTGCCCTGTTTCCCCCGCGCCTGGTGGATGGCAGCTAACACACTATTGCCTTGCATCGCCGGGGGAACGGTCCGCAATGCACTTACATACCCAGTGCGTCCAACTCACTCAGCAATGCAGGCGGGATGATCAACTCTGCCGCACTCAAGTTCTCGCGCAGGTGTGCCACCGAAGACGTTCCCGGTATCAACAGAATATTAGGTGAGCGTTGCAGCAGCCACGCCAGTGCGACGCACAATGCTGAAGCTCCCATACGTGTCGCAACGCTCGACAGCCCTTGCGACTGCAACGGCGAGAAGCCACCCAGAGGAAAGAAAGGCACATAAGCAATGCCTTGTTGGCCCAGCTCAGCAATCAGCGCTTCGTCTTGTCGATGCGACAGGTTGTAGTGATTCTGCACACAAACAATGTCCGCAATACCCTGAGCCTGCTTGACCTGAGTGGGTGTGACATTGCTCACGCCCAAGTGGCGGATAAGCCCCTGGCGCTGCAGTTCGGCAAGTGCGGTAAACGACTCTTCGATGGAACCTTCAGCGGGTCCCAATACGCTCCCCATCGCCCGAAAATTCACTACATCCAGTACGTCCAGATCCAGATTGCGCAAGTTGTCATGCACGGCACGGGTCAAATCGACAGGGCTCAGTGCTGGGTTCCAAGCGCCCTCAGAATCGCGCAGTGCGCCGACTTTTGTCACGATCACCAGGTTTTCAGCGTAAGGATGCAGGGCTTCGCGAATCAGTTGATTGGTCACATGAGGACCGTAGTAATCGGATGTATCAATGTGGTTTACGCCCTGGGCAACCGCTTCGCGCAAAACGGCAATAGCTGCTTTCGAGTCCTTGGGAGGGCCAAAAACATTGGGACCTGCCAACTGCATTGCCCCATAGCCCATCCGATTGACTGAGCGATTGCCCAATAAGAATGCACCTGCCTTTTCTATCTGATTCATGTTGCCTGCCTCCATCAAAGTACGTAGGCCCACTATAGGGGTTGACCACTTCACTGATAATCCTGTGCAATCGGCACAGCTTGTACGGCAGAGAGAACAATGAAATCTAATATTCAGGATTTGCTGGCCTTTGTAACAGTGGTCAACGCGGGCGGTTTCCGCGAAGGCGGCAAGTCCAGCAGCAAATCAGCATCGAGCCTCAGTGACGCGGTGCGCCGCCTGGAAGCGCAACTGGGTGTGAGGCTGCTCAATCGCACCACGCGCAGCGTAGTGCCGACTGAAGCAGGCACAAAATTGATGGAGCGCATCGTGCCCGCACTGGGTGAGGTCGAGTCAGCGCTTGATGTCGTCAACGACTACCGTGATCGACCGACAGGCACGCTTAAACTGAATGTGCCGACCAGTGCGGCACGGCTGGTGTTGCCGTCGATCATAACGCCCTTTCTGCAGGCTTATCCCGACATTCGCCTGGAGGTCATGATCGATGAGAACTTCGTCGACATGCTGACGGCGGGTTGCGATGCGGGTATTCGCTATGATGACCGTCTTGAACAGGACATGATTGCAGTGCCCATCGGGCCACGAATCCAGCGATTCGCCACGGCCGCTTCACCGGCCTATCTCAACGCCAGAGGTCGACCGGAGCACCCGCGAGACCTGTTGGACCACGCTTGTCTGCGTGGCAGGTTTCCAAGTGGCGCGATGCCGCCGTGGGAGTTTGAACGCGATGGCGAAAGCGTCAGCGTGGACCCGACGGGGCCATTGATTGTGAAGGTGGGTGCCGCCACGGACCTGACGGTCCAGGCGGCGATTGATGGCTTGGGTGTTGTCTATCTTTTTGAGGAGTGGCTACGACCCTACCTCGACAGCGGCGCACTTGAGGCGGTCCTGGAGCCTTGGTGGCAACCGTTCAGTGGGCCGTTTCTCTATTATCCAGGCCGTCGCTATCTGCCTTCCCCTTTGAGGGCCTTCGTGGATTACATCCATGCACAAGCACGATCAGCCTGAAACAGCTGGCTTGAGCACAGCGTGGCACCACTCCCGGAAATGCGTTGGTGTCGAGGTCTCTGGCGTTCGGGATTGGAGCTT
This sequence comes from Pseudomonas sp. A39, assembly GCF_058145955.1. Taxonomy (NCBI): domain Bacteria; kingdom Pseudomonadati; phylum Pseudomonadota; class Gammaproteobacteria; order Pseudomonadales; family Pseudomonadaceae; genus Pseudomonas; species Pseudomonas sp. A39. Next base: position 81,376 of record NZ_JBYVMD010000033.1, on the reverse strand, counting down.
ATCGATCCCGTTATTCTTGGCCATCATCATGTCGACGACACCTGCTGCCATTGCGTCCGACATTCCGTGTGCCAGTAGGCCCTCACGGAATGCTTCGAAGGGTATCTGCTGAAAGCGCACTGCTTTGCCCAACACATCGGACATGATCAAAGCCATGTCTTTGAACGACAAATCCTCAGGCCCGAGTACAGGCACTTCCCCATTGCCGCTCCAGCTTGGGTTGATCAACAGACGGGCGGCGACTGCCGCGATGTCCTGAGTCGCGCAGGTAGGTAACTTGATATCCCCGGATACCGGAGAGAAAAACACGCCCTGGTTTTTGATTGAATCTACCTGCCTCAAGATATTGTCCATGAACGTAGGCATCACCAAGGCCCGATAATTGACCCCGGTGCTGGCAATCAAATCGTCCATGGCCAACGAGGCCGTGACCAGCCCGGCGTGCTTTGAATACCCGCGCCCCAGCCCGGAAATGGCCACTACTCGCGCCACCGAGTGACGCTCGATTGCGGCACACGCCGCTCGGCTGAAATCCAGGTAAGCGGACTCGATACTCAGCGCTTGAGGGTTGGGTGGCACCAGCCAAAACACGGAGTCGGCGCCTTGGAAGGCGCGGTCGACAACCGCGCGATCACTGTGTGATCCCTCAACCACTTCAACACGCTCCAAAATCTGCGCAGAGAGCCGCGAGGGGTCGCGCACGATGACACGCACGGGAGCTTGTTCGGCAAGCAGACGGTCGAGAACTTGGCTACCGATATTACTGGTGGGTGCGGTGACAACGATCATGATCCGATCCTGTAAGAAAGGCAGTGTCGACTGCCCGCGTACACCTACGATAGCGTGTGTCAAAAATACGATCTATGCTAAAAAGTCCAAAAATCTTTCTTAATCGTCCGGAATATTTCATGGATCCGCTTTCCGATCTGCTCTCCTTGCTCAGACCCCATAGCTACGTGTCCGCTGGACTGGATGCCGGCGGGGACTGGGCTATCCAGTTCAACGCCTACGATTCCAATAAATTCAATGCGGTGATCGCCGGCGGATGCTGGCTCGCCATGGAAGGTATTTCTGAGCCCGTGCGGCTCGAAACCGGTGATTGTTTCTTATTGCCCAGAGGTCGGCGATTTCGCCTGGCAAGCGATCTGTCGCTGACGCCCGTCGATGCAATGACTATTTTCTCCGGGACAAATACCGCGGGAGTCTTGACCTATAACGGCGGAGGCGATTTCTTTTTGGCCTGCAGTCGTTTTACGTTGGCGGCTGATCATGCCGAGTTCCTTCTGGGACAGCTCGCGCCTATCGTTCATATTCGCAACGGCTCGGATCAAGCCGACCTGCGCTGGTCACTGGAGCGGATGCGACAGGAGCTGCATGACATTCAGCCTGGTGGGTCTTTGCTCATCCAGCACCTTGCGCACATGATGCTGATTCAAGCCTTGCGTGCGCACCTCGCACAGGGTTTGTCAGAACATGTCGGCTGGTTCTACGCCTTGGCAGACAGAACGATTGGTGCAGCGATCAACGCCATGCACAACCAGCCGGCCCATCGCTGGACATTAGAAACGTTGGCCAAACACGTCGGTCTGTCCCGCTCCAGTTTCGCCCTCAGGTTCAAAGCCAAGGTCGGGACCGCCCCCATGGAATACCTGGGGCGCTGGCGAATGCTGTTGGCGGCTGACAAGCTGTTGAATGCTAACGAGTCCATAGCGTCCATCGGCTTGGCACTCGGCTATGAATCGGAAAGTGCATTCAGCACGGCGTTCAAGCGAATCATGGGCTGCTCGCCTGGACGCTACGCCGCAAAATGTGCGAGCCCAGCCTGAATACCTGGCGACTCCATTGCCAGCGCTCCAAACGTTAGAGGACATGTACCGCGCCTGCTCGCGCTTTGGCGCAGAAGGGTGTCACTCCCGATTTGCGGGAAAAACCTGCTCCTTGAGCTTATTCATCACCAGTTCAATAAATGCTGTTACCGCCAGTGGTAAATGTTGCCGGCTGGGATAAAGCACATGAAGACCGTACCCCGTGCGATGATACTGCGGTAATACCGCCACGAGCCGGCCAGCCTGGAGGTCGCCATTTATCATCGCGGCCGGCAGCAACGCAATGCCCAATCCAGCTAATGTAGCCTTGCGCAACGCCTGAGCGGTATTACCACTGAAACGACTGGTAATCTGCACATTTTCCTCGATACCACTGGGCCCGTTCAGGCGCCAGGTGGCGATACCGCTTGGATGGCCGAAACTCACACAGTCGTGCTGGATCAGATCCTCCAATGTAGTCGGTAGCCCCCTTTTACTGACGTAAGAGGGGCTGACGACCAAACCTTCGTTGCCCGCTCCAATCAGTTGGCGACCGACGTAGCTTGAGTCATGCAACGTGCCGCCGCGAAACGCGATATCAATCCGATCAGCGATCAAATCGGCGCGCGCATCACTCAGCACAAAGTCCAGGTGTACCCGCGGATGCTCGGCGAGAAAATCGGCAACCCATTCCATAGGGAAATAATCGAAAAAGTCGGCCATCGCCGCGATACGCACGGTGCCATTGGGCTCCTGGGTGCCCGTCGTCAGTTGCTCGCCGGCGTCAATCAGACTTTGCACCGCACCCAGGCATTGCTCATGAAAAACCTGACCTGATTGGGTCAGGGTGAGCTTGCGGGTGGAGCGTTGCAGCAAGCGGGTGCCCAATTGGACCTCAAGTTGCTGAACCCGCCGGCTCAAGGTATTGGAGGGCATCCCAAGCTGCCGCGCCGCGCCGGCAAAACTGCCGCTGCGAACGACTTGGACAAATAACGCGACATCGTTCAGATCAAGCATCTCACTCAATTCTCAACAAAAATGGATCGGTTCATTCCGATTATGCCATCTAATCATGCAATCACCCTCTGTATATCCTCGTCGCATAGCTGCTTCGGGGTTGGGTCTTCAAGCTCTGTTGGCTAGCTAATCATTTGTTTTGCCAACGCTGGCGCACAATTGGCTGGAGCCAACCATGACTGCATCTGTCCCTCTTATCGGCATCGTTACAGGCTCAAGCCATGAAACGCGCTTCGGCGAAAAGCACGAACTATGGATCTACGAGGTAGCCCAACGGCGTGAAGACCTGGCCATTGAGTTGATCAACCTGCGTGATCATTCGCTGCCGTTCTTCTACGACGCGCAATCCTCTCTCCCTGCCGACTTAAAAAATCAAGCCACCCAACGTTGGCTCGACAGCCTCGCACGCATCGACGGTCTGATCGTGGTCACTCCGGAGTACGACCAGGGCACAAGTGCCGAGCTCAATATTGCCTTCGCCTTGGCGGGCCAGAGCCTGTGCCGCAAGCCGATCGGCTTCGTCGGTTATGGCGGCAGCGGTCGCGCCATTGAACAACTGCAAAAAGTGGCTATTGAGCTGCAAATGGCTCCGGTTCGCAACGCTGTGCATATCGGTATCGCCGAATTCATCGGCATCTGGCAGCAAGGCAAGCTTTTCAACGATTACCCACACCTGACCCAAGCAGCTCAAGGGCTGCTCGACGATATCGCATGGTGGGCCCAGGCACTCAAAGCATCGAGGAAAAACACATGAACGCTAACGTCCAAAATATGCAACGCGCCATTGTTCACCGCACCAAGGGCAGCACCCATGGCCCTATTACGCGGCTCATGAGTCCGAGCGATCTCGGCGAGCGGTTAAAACCGTTTATCTTCCTGGATATTTTCAGCCTGGACGCCAGCCGTGGCGGCAAGTCGAATTTCGGCATGCACCCACACTCAGGGATCGCAACCGTGACCTTCATGACCAAAGGCGACATCGCCTATGAAGACACCACTGGTGCCTCAGGTGTATTACTGGCTGGCGGCGTTGAGTGGATGCGCGCCGGCAACGGCGTGTGGCACGACGCCACGCTGGCCAACGAGCGCTCAATGCAAGGTTTCCAACTGTGGGTGGCACTACCGCCATCGCTGGAAAACGGCCCTGCGCAAAGTGTTTATCTTGAACCCTCCCAAGTGCCGCACTCAGGGCCGGCACGGGTGCTCCTGGGGCAATACGGCGCTGTCCAAAGCCCGATTGAAGCGCCCAGTCCAATGACTTATCTGGCTGTGAATTTGAAAGACGGTGAGTGTTGGCAGTACACCCCGCCCGCCGGCCACACCGTAGCCTGGCTCGCAGTAAATACGGGTCAGTTGGATGTCGGGGCATTGATCGATGCCGGCGAACTGGCGGTGTTTCAGGAAAGCGAGCAATCCATCGAGTTCATCGCGCAGGGCGATACTTCATTTGTGCTGGGTTCGGCGATAAAACATCCTCACGATTTGGTGATGGGCCACTATTCAGTGCACACCAGCAAGGCAGCACTTGCCCAGGGCGAAACAGAAATCCAACGGATTGGCGCTCGCCTGCGGCAACAAGGGCGACTGAAGTAACGCTTTGGCAAGCGGGGCTCTCACTCAATCAACCAGAGCCCCGGGGTTCATGACGATCAGCTGCAACGATTACAGCTCGAATCTCTGCAGCGATACCCGCAGTTCGCTGGCAAGCCTTGCCAACGCCGCACTCGCGCCGAGCGTCTGGTCCGAGCGAACGGCCGACTGCGTTGAAAGATCGCGGATACGCACAAGGTTATGGTCGACCTCCCGAGCAACTTGTGCCTGCTCCTCCGAGGCGCTGGCAATCACCAGGTTACGCTCGTCAATCCCCGCGACGGCTGCGGTAATCAGCGCCAGCACTCGACTGGTCGACTCCGCTTGCTCGCGGGTAAGGCCGGCCTGCTCAGTGCTCGATGTCAACGCCTGTACCGTATCCCGAGTGCCCTGCTGGATCTTATCAATCATGGTCTCGATCTCCCGCGTCGACTCGCCGGTACGATGCGCCAATGCACGCACTTCATCAGCTACCACTGCGAAACCACGACCAGCCTCCCCTGCCCTGGCCGCTTCGATGGCTGCGTTAAGTGCCAGCAGGTTGGTTTGCTCCGAGACAGAGCGAATAACCTCCAGCACGCGACTGATATCCTGAGTGTGCGACGACAGCAACTGAGCGCGCGCCGATGCACTGGCGATAAATTCAGCCAGCTCGGACACTGAACGAACCGTACGATTGAGCTCCTCCGTGCCCTCACGTGCCGCGTGTGTGGAAGCCCGGGATTGCTCGGATGTCGCTACCGCATTTCGGGCAACCTCATCCACGGCCTGGCTCATCTCCGTGACCGCAGTAGCTGCCATCTCAATTTCGCTGTTTTGTGCATTCAAGTCGGCGTGACTGTCGCGCATCAATGCATCCATTTCCTCGGCTGCCGAACCGAGCTGGCCAGACGCGTCGCCCACTTGTGAAAGCGTGGATTGCAGGTTTGATCTCATCCGCTCCATCGACTGCAGCAACATCGCGGCCTCGTCCACGCCCGAGATATCGATCGCTACACGGCGCAAATCACCGCAAGCAATTTTTTCAGAGGTACTCAGTGCCTGGCTGATAGGCCCAGCCAAACTCAAGGTTAAGCGCCAGGCCAAAAAGACCGTGGCGAGCACCGCGAAGCTCAGCACCCACCAGATGACGGTTTTCGCGCTGTCGTAAGCGTCACTTGCACGCGCACTGGCACTGGCCTTTTCACTGTCGTTGAACGCTTCCAATCGCTTCAGATGCTTGTTTATGTCTTGGGCAATCGTGACCATTTTTACCATCACGATTTCACGAGCAGCTTCCCGTTGATTGGCGTTTAACAACTCGAATGCGCGCTGCGCGTCTGTGCTGTATTGACGATATGAGGAAGCGATGCCTTCGATAAGATCGGCTTCGCCTGCTGAGCCAATCAAAGGCTTGTACGCAGCAATGGCAGCATCGAACGCTTGCAACTGCGATTGAAAACTCGCATACGCGCCCTGCAACTGTTGATCATCACTGGAGAGGAGCTTGACCGAGTCAACTCGAGTATTCGCAAACGCCAAGGCGATGTCATCACCTAAAGCGATCCCTGGCAGAGAGCTGTCTTCGATGATCAAACCTTCGGCGCGGACGGTCGTCAGCTGGTGAATACTGAACAAACCGAGCCCGCCGACAATAATCACCATCAACAAAAAACACGCGAGCACGCGTTTAGCGATGTTTAACTTTCTTAACATCATCAATCAAATTCCTTTCCATCACTGATAAATAAAATTGATGCATCACTCTAAGCAGAGCACGCTAAGTCGCAGCGTCAGGCGACCTAGAGGTCACACGTTTCAATTGGCTGAACGATGACGAGCACTAACGGAATATCATTACCCCAACACAGAGCGGATAAAATGCATTAAATTTGCGCCATCCAAACACCATCACAATAACAACAATGGGGACTCAACCATTTGCACATGGAATAACAATGCTAACTATCTCTTCACCGTTCGCCTTGGCATGCATTGAAGCAATTACCCCTGCAGATAAAGATATCTCTGGGCCCCCTTTTGTCGCAGCAAAGGAAAAATCCCCTGACGCCAGCCAAAACATTCCGCTGAGTGTGCTCAACCAGATGCTGATGCTGGCGCAGCAGCGTAACAATGATGAAGACATCGGCTTGTTGGCCTACCAGAAAGCTCATCCTGGCAACCTGGGTGTGTTGGGCTACGCAATCATGTCCAGTGCAACCGTTCTTGATGCGCTCAGGCATATCGTTGAGCATCACTCAACGGTAGGTGTCGGATTCTGCATGTTTCTTGACGAGCAGCCTTCCAGGGTGAGAATCGTTGGCACGGCGGCGGGCCCGCTCGATTGCGCACTGCCTAGAGTATTCATCGACGCCGTCACTTCAATCACCCTGGGCCTGCTGCACTGGCTCGTACCTGCGGCCCGCATAGTGCCGATGAGCGCTGAATTCACCTATGCCAAACCTGAAAAAACACACCACCTGGAGGCCCTCTTCGGCAGACACATAACATTCTCCGCGACCGCTAACTCGTTGACCTTCCAACGTAGCGATTGTGAACTTCGACTCTCAACGTTCAACCCATCGCTACAGTCGATTCACACTAACCAATTAAGAATGCAGCAACGTGAGATAGAGAATGGCGACACAACCGCCTACATCAGACGCATCATCTTGCAGCATGTGCACCAAGGCAAACCCTTGACCATGGATCACGTGTTGGAGAGGACAAGCCTTACACGGCGGCAACTTACAAATGCTCTAAAAAAAGAAGGGACTCGCTTTCAAAATTTGCTAGATGAGGTAAAGCGTCAACGCAGCTGCCAGCTCTTGATCCATTCATCCATCGCACTCAAACAGATCGCCTACACCGCAGGCTTTAAAAATCAAAGTGCATTTAACAAAGCCTGCGTACGATGGTTCGGGATGTCACCTGGTAACTACCGATCGTCCGGCAGCGCCCCCTCTGCACGCGTGTTTAAAGCGGATGGCCAAGTCTAACCACGGAATCGAATTCACGGGCCCTCCTTCGAGCGCTTTCAGTTATCCGCGGCTGACATTTGTTTATCCTCACCCATTCGACGTCCCAAACTCAGCCCAAATAGGCAGAGAATTGTCAAAAATCGGGAAATGCCTATGAAGTCGATCGACAGCAAGACCACGGACTTGATGAACATGCTGAAAAGCTTGATGAGGGATGACAAAAATCTGAGTCCGCAGGATCGCGAGGTTCTGCTTGACGCCCTCAATGACTTGCTGGTTGCCACGCGCAATTTAAATCAACAACTGGGCTCGTTAGGCGAACGCATCACCCGACCAAAGGCAACATTATATTTAGTCAAGTGATGGAGCGTTCCTGCCCCAACTGGAAACGCCCTGCGCACCAAAAAAGCCCACGCCACGGTCATAACCCCCTTGCCTGAATTTTTCTTGACGCTTTCTCTGGCTTGGTCATAGACTCGATTGCATGCGTATGCAAAACCAATTCTATTGGTCTGCTTCGCTACTGACAGATGAGCTGGCCACTGGTTTTTATGGCCAGCGAGCACTGCCCGGAAAGAACAATAAAAATAACAGCAGGTGATCAAGATGGATGCGTCCGTACGCCCTGAAAAGCCGATCCTGCAGGTCGACAGCCTGTGTAAATCCTACGGGCCGACCCATGCACTCGGCGGCGTCAGTTTCGATATCAGGCCAGGAGAGGTCCACGCCTTGCTTGGCGAAAATGGCGCTGGAAAATCGACACTGGTGAAAATACTGTCCGGTGTAGTTTCCCCTAACGCAGGCTCAATGCAGTTCGCCGGGCAACCCTATTGCCCTCGAACAATTCTGCAAAGCCGCGCGGTAGGCGTTACCACAGCCTTTCAAGAATTGAGTTTGCTTTCCAACCTGACGGTCGCAGAAAACCTGGCACTGCCCACCCTTTCCAAAGGCCGGTCAGGGCTTAACTCCAGTGCAAAAAACGCCGCCGCCGCCGCCGCGACATTGCTCAAATACAGCCTGGGTGAACTTGACCCGGCAGCGCTGGTGAGCGAGCTGTCTCTGGCTGATCGGCAACGCCTGGAAATTGTCCGCGCCCTGAGCCATTCGCCTCGGCTGCTTATCCTGGATGAACCTACCGCCGTCCTCCCCTCTACGGAGTGGTTGTTCGACCTGATCCACAAGGAGACGGCCAAAGGCACAGCCGTCCTCTACATTTCTCACCGGCTGAATGAAATTCGTCAACTCTGCTCACGTGCAACGGTGCTTCGCAGCGGCTGCAGCACGGGGACAACCGACCTCGCTGACACAGACGACACGCAAATCTTCGAAATGATGGTTGGCCAACGAATGGCGACGGCGCCGAAACAGCGTTCACGGGGCTCACATGAAGGTGTTTCGCGCGCCCCTCGGCTGTGCGTCGAAGGCCTGAGTGCAGGCATGGTCAAAGAGCTCAGCCTGAGCCTCTACCCCGGACAGATTGTTGGCTTGGCGGGCCTCGATGGGCAGGGGCAGCGCGATCTGTTCCATGCACTTTATGGCCTCACGCGCAAACGGGCCGGCAACATACAAGTAGACGGTAAACAGGTCAGCCTTAACTCACCCTCAAGGGCCCTTGCGGCAGGTATTCAAGTGGCACTGCTGCCTGAGGAACGCAAGACTCAAGGTATTTTTGGTGACTTGGCCGTGCGCTCGAATATGGCGATTTCAGCCTTGAACCGCGCCGGCCTTTTCGGCCTGACCAACCGCAGGGCCGAACGTTTGCTGGCCAAGGAGGTAGCCGGGCAGGTTGATCTTCAAGACCGTTATCTGGATTTCCAAATCAAAGACCTGTCCGGTGGAAACCAGCAGAAAGCCTTGCTCGGCCGCGTGCTGCTTACGGGCGCCAACACACTTCTGTTGTTTGACCCCACGCGCGGTGTGGATGTGGGTACCAAGCAAGCGCTGTACCTGGCCATTGAGGACTTCGCCCGCAAAGGTGGCTGCGTATTGCTCTACTCGTCCGAGCTTGCGGAACTGGTGCGCTTGAGCGACCGCTGCCTGGTGATTTACCAAGGCCGGATAGCCGCAGAATTCGAGGGGCCGTCCATTGAAGAGACCAACCTGGTTGCAGCGGCCACAGGTCACCACAGGCAATCCTCGGGAGAAGCCGCATGAGAAATTCTGCCTTTACCCTCTCTTCAATCACCCAGAGTGGCGCAGGCACAGCAGCGCTCCTTTATCTCGTGCTGTTCCTGGCCTATTCGAGTGTTGAACACAGCGCGTTAAGTGTTTCTGCATTCAGTGACATGGTGAACAACGCATCCCCCTTAGCTATCGCGGCCGCCGGTGGCACCCTCATCATTCTGCTGCGCGGCTTCGACCTTTCGGTGGCCGGCGTCATTTCCTTGGTCAACGTGGTGCTGGCAAGTTACCCACTCGAGGGGGCTTCAGGCGCGGCTATCAGTCTTGGCATCGCGTTGGCTATCGGCAGCCTCGCTGGACTGCTCAATGGTGTGTTGGTGGCTTACGGCGGGTTTCAGTCCATTGCCGTGACCTTGGCCACAATGATCATGACCGGTGGCCTCGCGCTGGTGATTCTCGACGCGCCCGGTGGCTACGTAGCTGACTGGCTGAGTGAGACGTTGACCAGCACCGCCGCAGGCATTCCAGTTTCCGGCCTGGTACTGCTGGCAGTCATCGCGCTCTGGGCGATTGTGCGCAAGACCGACTTCGGTGTCGCGCTGTATGCCGTGGGCCAGGACGAACATGCCGCTTCGCTGTCAGGCATCAAGGTGCAACGTACCCGCTGCGCCGCGTTCGTCATCGCAGGAGCACTGTATGGCCTCAGTGGCTACATGCTGTCGGCACAGACCGCCACCGGCAACCCAACGGCGGGCAACTCGCTGCTGCTGCTGACCTTCGCCGCCATCGCCTTGGGTGGCACCTCGTTTCGCGGCGGCAAAGGCGGACTCACGGGCAGCATCATCGGGGCAGCCAGCCTGATGCTATTGCAGAAACTGCTGTTCTCAATCGGTGTGCAATCGTTCTACATCGGCCTGCTTCAGGGCATCGTCATGATAGTGGCCGTCGGGCTGATGAACGCTGCCGAATGGTTCGGCGCGAGGAGGGCTTGAGATGACCAGCGTGCAGATAGACCCAACCAGCAACCTACAGGCCGCTTCCGTGAATGAATCCACGACAGACACCCGCACATCCTCGCGCTTATCACGGGAGACGTTGAACATTGCAGGTGTTTTCCTGCTCTGCATCCTGGCGCTGCTTGCAGCAAAATGGATCAACCCGAACGCCGGCGGTTTTCAACAACTGGAGACCATCCTTATCCTCTGCTCCTTCCTGGTAGTCGTTGCCTTTGGCCAGGGTTTGGTGGTGCTGATCGGTGGGCTGGATCTCTCGATTCCTTCCCTGATTACCCTGGGGGGAATTTTGACTGCGGTGTGGGTCGGGGCTGACGGCGGGTTGTGGCAAAGCGCAGTAGTGCTGGCAGTGTGTACCGCAGTAGGCGCGATCAACGGGATTGGCGTGGCGGTGTTCAAGATCCCGGCATTCATCATGACGCTGGCCATGGGCATCATCGTCTACAGCCTGTGCCTGGGCGCAACCGGTGGCTCACCGAATGGCGCATCGCCCTACGTCTTTACCTGGCTGATGAGTGCCCGTGCCCTGGGCATTCCGGTGATCGTGCTCTTCACGCTGGCCGGCGCGGTCATCGCATTCATCGTGCAGTCACGTAGCCGCTTCGGCACTCGGCTCTACGCGTTGGGTTCGAACCCACTGGCGGCGAAATTCGCCGGTCTTCATACCGTCCGGCTGACCATCATGACCTATGGCCTGTGCGCGCTGTTGGCAGGGATCACCGGGATGCTGCTGGTCGGCTATTCGAATGGCGCCACATTGCGGATGGGCGAGCCCTACCTGCTGCCGTCGGTGGCTGCGGTGGTGATCGGCGGGTCGTCCATCAGTGGTGGCCGAGGTAGCTTCATCGGCACGCTGGCCGGTGCGCTGCTGCTGACCATCCTGGACATGATCATCTCCAGCCTGGGTTTCTCCCAGGGCTGGAGAACCGTGATTTCCGGGGCAATTATCCTCCTCGCCATTGTGCTTCAGCATGAAGGCGCGATGGACTACCTCCGCTCATTGAAACGTCGTAAGGCACACAGCTGACGCGCAGTCCCGATTGACATTCATAGCTACTTACAACAACAAAAGGCGCATGAAAAAATGAAGAGAGCATTCGAGTTTACAGCCTCGCGGCTGCACAAAAAAATGATCGCGCTGCTTGCCTGCGTGGTCACACCACTGGCGCTGTGCGCCGCCCCCAGCTCGGTAAGCGCTGCGCCGAAAGACCACTATGTGATCTATTTGAGCCTCAGCTACAGCGGCAATGCCTGGCAGTCGGAGGCGGCGAACCTGGTCAAGGCACTGGCTAAAACACCGCCCTATAACAAGCTGGTGGAACTGCGTGAGGTGATTTCCGGCACGGATGTACAGGCGCAAATCTCGGCTTACGAAAGCATGATCGCTGCCGGCGCCGACGGGGTAGTCAGCTTTCCAGTCTCTCCCACCGCACTGAATCGCACGATCAAAAAAGGCTGCGAGAAAGGCGTGCTGTTTTATATGTACGACTCTACTGTTACTGAGCCCTGCGCCTATAACGTCAGCTACATCACCGCGGGCTTTGGTGAAAACACGGCGCAAGCGTTGGTCAATGAACTCCACGGCAAAGGCAAGATCTTTCTCAGCCGTGGCGTTCCAGGAAACTCGGTGGACAAGCGCCACTACGACGGTGCGATGAAAGTCTTCAAGGCTTATCCCGGCATTCAAGTAGTCGCCGAGTACTACGGCTACTGGGATGATCGCACCACTCAGCAAGAGACAGCCAAGGCGCTGGCGGCGCACCCGGATGTGGACGGCATCTGGGCCCAGGCCGGTGAAAACGGCGCGCTGAAGGCGTTGCTCGCGGCGAACCACAAGCTGGTGCCCATGACCGGCGAAAACTCCAACGGCTTCCGGCTAGGGCTTGCCAACCCCGAATACACAGCCAAAGGCTTGAGCGGTGTGTCTTCCGGTTCGCCTCCAGCGGCAGCTGGCTTGGCGTTCAAGTTGCTGATGGAGCAGTTGCAAGGCAAGCGTGAGATGACGGCGCATAACATCGAATACGCCTTGCCCTGGGTACCCGCCGACAAGGTGGCCGTGTGCAAAGGCGACGTCGTCACCGCCGACTGCAACACCCTCGCAGCAGGCAAAGTGCCAGATTCCTTCGTGACCGAAGTGTTCGATCAAGTGCTGCTGCCTGAGATATCGCTGCAGTCGGCAACCGAGGGCACGCCCACTCCGGGGGCCACAATCCAACCTTTGCCTGCGGACGCCGCACGTGCGGCTGCCAACGAGCCGGGAATCAACTGCGCCAAGTGTGATGCGCCTGCCAATCTGTATCAGTTGACCAAAATCGCGCCGTTCGACGCCAATTAGCCTGACGCGAGCCTGAACCCTCGGTTCAGGCTCTGTGGGAGAACCATCGATGACGTTACAACTGTCTTCAACGCGTTTTGGCCTGGCAGACAACGCCTACGAGGCCGTCGAACAACAAACGAATGCAGAGGAAGGCATCGGCCTGCGTACGGATGAATGGGTGTTCTACAGCGCACAGATACGCCCTTACTACGACCAGCTCAACGGAATCATTGGGCAGCTCGCGGGCTTGATGATTCTGGGCCAAGCCAGAAGCTGCTTCGAGGCGTATTACAGCCTGGCAGCCACACCCTTGGATCAAATAGAAGATTGCCGCAGCGCGCTCGCTACCGTTCGCCCACCTGCAATCGCAGCCCAGCATTTCACCCATCTGTGTCGCGCCGCGCACCGTGTTGAGGACGTTGCGCGCGCACTTCGTCGATCCGTTGCATCACCCGAGCAGCTCAGGATCGAACTACCCAGGATGGTCAGCGAACTGGAAGGCGCCAGCACAATACTCAGGTGCGCCGCTGACCCTGTGGTACGCCTGCAAACCATCGATTTCGGGCAGGGCTGCGCCTGCTGCAGCGCCCTGCCCGTTACAGACCCATCGACACTCGTTTCAGCCCATGCCTGATAACAACAAGAGGTGACCTATGTCCGCAAATGCTTACTCTATCTGGGTGCTCGAATACAGTTACGTGATGGACTACGCCGTGAGCGGCATCGTGTTTGGTGCTCACAACCAAGGGGTGCGCAAGCTGCCTTACTGCTACGTGGTGATCAAAGGCAACGGCCGCACGATCATGGTCGATGTCGGCTACAACAACAAAGACTACGGCGGCTACCTCGAAAAGAAATTCGGCGTTCAGAATTGGCACTCACCCGCCGATGTACTGCCCGCCTGTGGAGTCACTCCTGAAGAAGTCGACACCGTGATTCTCACACACGCTCACTTCGACCACCTGGGCAATACCGATGCGTTCCCGAACGCGACCTTCTACATTCAGGAAAAAGAACTGGCTAAGTGGATCTGGGCCATGTCACTGCCCAAAAGTCAGCAATGGATGATGCTCGCGACAGACCCTTCGGACGTATTGCGTGCGGTCAATCTTGCCAAAGATGGCCGCCTGCGGTGCATTGACGGACCGCTGGCGGACCTGGTTCCAGGTATTGACCTGCATGTCGCCTATGACAGTCACACCTACGCATCCATGTGGGTGCATGTGCGCAACGACCTTGCCAGGGAGTCGCAGAACGGTTGGGTGCTCGCGGGCGATCTCGTCTACAGCTACGACAACTTCCTCTCGGAACCGAAGATTGTCGATGGCGAACTGAGCGGTACGTTTTTTACCACGCCCGTAGGCCTGGCGGTTGGCAGCCAAACGAACCTGGTACTGGCGACCGAAGAGATGCTCAAGACCGTGGACTACGAGCCTAAGCGGCTGATCCCGATTCATGAGGAACGCCTCAAAGAGGTGTTCCCCTCACGGATTACCAGCCAAGGGCTGCGTATTACTGAAATTTGCCTTGGCCAAAAACAAACCTCCAAGGTGACCAACGATGCGTGAATTGGAAGCCCTGACCCAGGGCCGCCCGGTGGCGATCGTGGGCGCGGGCCTGGTCGGCGCTGGATGGGCGCTGGTGTTCGCTCGAGCAGGCCTCATGGTGCGCATCTACGACGCCAATCCCGCCACTTCCAAGGCGTGCATACCCTTGATTGAACAGCAAGTGGCCGACCTGATCGAGTTCGGATTACTGACTGAATCGGCGCAGTTCATCATCGCTCGCCTGAAGGTGTGCGAAACACTCGCCGAAGCCGTTGATGGCGCCATTTATGTCCAGGAATCCATTCTTGAGCGCACAGAGGTGAAGCGCGCACTGATGCTCGCACTGGAGGACGTTGCGGGCCCGGACCTGGTGATCGGCAGCTCCAGTTCGGGTATCCCGGCTTCTGCCTTCGCGTCGGGCCTGAAGCTCTCCTCGCGGGTCATCGTCGCGCATCCGGTTAACCCTCCGTATTTAGTTCCGGTGGTCGAGATCGTACCGTCGCCAGACACCTCGCCAGCGGTCACCGAGTTCACAGCAAGCTTGATGGCGGCCGTGGGTCAGAGCGTGGTTCATGTGCGCAGGGAAGTTGAAGGGTTCGTGCTCAATCGCCTGCAAGCCGTTTTGTTACGAGAGGCTTGGGCGCTGGTGGAGGATGGTGTTGCCACCTGCGAGGATATTGATAAAACCATACGCGATGGCTTGGGCTGGCGTTGGTCGTTCATGGGGCCCTTCGAAACCATCGACTTGAATGCGGCAGGCGGGGTCGCTGACTACGCCCAGCGTTTGGGGCCGCTCTATCGCCGTATCGCCGATTCACGCTCGCATCAGGACGAGTGGAGCCCGGCATTGATCCAAGCGGTGGAAGGCCAACGTCGCGAGTACCTCGCTCAGGATGAGCTTGAATCACGACGTGAGTGGCGTGACCGAGCGCTGATGGCCTTTAGTGCTCAGCGACGCACATCCAGCCCGCGCTAAACCAATACATAGGCTGAAGGCGCAAATGCCTTCGGCCTATTCACTTGACACTACTGAGCCGTCCATCCGCCGTCGACTTTCAGCGACGTGCCCGTCACCATCCGCGCCGACGGCCCCGCCAGATATAGCGCGGCACCTACGATGTCATCCATATTGGCCATACGCCCCATCGGTATCTTCGAGACCAGGAACGCGTGTTTTTCTGGCGTGTCGACGATCTTGCGAACCAGGGGCGTGTCGACAAAGGTAGGGCAGAGCGTATTCACCCGAATGCCGCGATCGGCCAGTTCGACAGCCATCGCTTTGGTCAACCCTTCAATGGCATGTTTGGTCATGCAGTAGACGGTACGATCGGGGGAACCGACGTGGCCCATTTGCGACGACACGTTGATAATGACGCCGACGTCACGGCCGGTGTTGGCCAGCATCTTGGCTACCGCCGCTTGCGCGGTCACGAAGCACGCCTTCACGTTGAGATTGAGCATCGCATCGAGGTGTTCGTCCGTGACCGCGAGCAATGGTTCCGGGTAATTGGTGCCAGCATTGTTAACCAGGATGTCCAGCACCGGCAGACCATGAATGAGGGCTCTGATCGCCGCACTGTCCGTGACATCGCACACGATGGTGTCAACGTTTGCGCCGCGACTGCGAAGCGGATTCGCGACCTCATCCAGATGGTGTTGCGTACGCGCGACCAGAATCAGATTGGCTCCGGCGGCGCTGAACGCCACCGCGACCGCCGCGCCGATTCCACTGCCAGCGCCGGTAATCAGCGCAGTTTTGCCATCCAGGCGAAAAGATGGCATTCCTGATTGCTCACGTTCATTGGTCATAATGCTTTCCTGGATTTTTGACGGGTTGCTGCGCCGCATCAAGCTCGGTCAAACGATACCGAACGTGTAGTACAAGCCGATCGCGAAAAACGAACTCAATGTCTTGAATATCGTGATGCCAAAAATGAACTTGTAAGCCTCCCGGTGAGTGAGCCCGGTGACCGCCAACAGCGTGATAACCGCCCCGTTGTGCGGTAGCGTGTCCATACCGCCTGCGGCCGTGGAGGCCACTCGGTGCAGTACTTCCAGAGGAATATGCGCAGCGTTGGCAGCGGCCACGAACGTATCCGCCATTGCGCCCAGCGCGATACTCAACCCGCCCGAAGCCGACCCGGTAATCCCCGCGAGAAGGTTCACCGTAATGGCTTGATTAATCAGAGGGTCCGGGATCGCTTTTAATGAACTGGCGACCGCGACGAATCCGGGGAGAATAGCGATAACCGCACCAAACCCGTATTCGGAAGCCGTGTTCAACGTGGCCAACATCGCGCCTCTGACCGCCGCTTGACTGCCGTCGGCAAGTTTCGCGACAACGCTTTTGAACGAGAAGATGAGAACCGTAATAATCCCGACCAGCAATGCGGCCTGGACCGCCCAAATGGCGATCATTTTCGACACTTGGGTTTGTACCGGTGCCTTCAACCCTGGAAGCGCAATCTCATACACAGATCCGTACCAGTGCGGGATCCAATGCGTGAAGGCCAGGTTCATGACTCCCACCAACACTAAAGGCAGTATCGCTATCAGCGGATGCGGCAAGGCTATATCTTCTGGCGTTTCAGGCTCATTGCGCAGCATCGCCCCGTATCCCTCTCCTTCCCTGCGCGCCTTGCGGCGAAAGTAATCCAGGTAGACAAAACCGCAACCCACCACGAACACCGACGTCAACAAGCCCAGCCACGGGGCTGCCCAAGAGGTGGTTCCAAAAAACGTGGTGGGAATGATGTTCAGGATCTGCGGAGAACCCGGCATGGCGTCCATGGTGAAGGTGAAAGCGCCCAAGGCAATGGTGGCCGGCATCAGCCGTTTGGGGATATCACTTTGCCGGAACATCTCGGCTGCGAAGGGATAAACCGCAAACACCACGACAAACAGCGAGACACCGCCATACGTCAGTAAACCGCACACCAGAATGATGACGGGGATCGCCTGTTCCTTGCCCAACAGCCTGATAAAGGCCTGCACAATCGAGCGGGAAAAGCCGGACATTTCAATCAGTTTGCCAAACACTGCACCGAGTAGAAAAACCGGGAAGTAGAGTTTTACAAACCCGACCATCTTGTCCATGAAAATGTCGGTAAAGACCGGCGCCACCGCACTGGGCTCTGTCAACAGAACGGCAGTCAGGGCGGCAATCGGCGCGAAGATGATCACACTGTAACCACGATAGGCGACGAACATCAGCCCGCCTAAGGCAAGCAACGCAATAATGACACTCATTAGAGAAACCCAAGAAGCCCCGCCGCGCGCGCGCACGTTTCCCGTAGCGGCGCGGCCAGTGATTGTTTTTATTATCGGGCCGCAGGGAGCGGCCCTCAGTGGCTGTTGGAGCGCGTTACTCGGCAATACCGGCGTAGGGCACGTCTTTGTGGCCATAGCGGCGCACGCGGATGTTGGCCTGCTCACCATGCCCCGCGAAACCTTCCAGCGCACACAGGCGCGAGCAGTACGAACCGATTAATGCAGATGCTTCGTCGGTGATCACTTTCTGGTACGTGCAGGTTTTCAGGAACTTGCCGACCCATAGACCACCGGTGTAACGCGCGGCTTTTTTGGTAGGCAAGGTATGGTTGGTTCCGATGGCCTTGTCGCCGAACGCTACGTTGGTTCGTGGGCCGAGGAAGAGCGCGCCGTAGTTACGCATGTTCGCGAGGAACCAGTCCGGATCCTTGGTCATGACTTGAACGTGTTCGAAGGCCAAATCATTGGCAATCGACAACATTTCTTCATCACTGTCGGCAACAATCACCTCACCGAAGCTTTCCCAGGCTTTACGTGCGATACCGGCAGTAGGAAGGATCTGCAGCAAGCGCTCGATCTGAGCCATGGTGTCGCGTGCCAATGCCTCGGAAGTGGTCAGCAGGATGGCTGGGGAGTCGGGGCCGTGCTCAGCTTGACCGAGCAGGTCGGTAGCGCAGATCTCACCGTCTACGCTGTCATCGGCAATCACCAGCGTTTCGGTTGGGCCCGCGAACAAATCGATACCCACGCGACCAAAGAGCTGACGCTTGGCTTCGGCGACAAACGCATTACCTGGACCGACGAGGATGTCCACCGGCGCAATGGTTTGGGTACCGATAGCCATGGCGCCGATCGCCTGAATACCGCCCAGGCAGTAAATCTCGTCAGCACCGGCCATATGTTGAGCGGCCACGATGGCGTGCGCGGGTTTGCCATTGAACGGCGGCGCACAGGTGATGATGCGCGGGACACCTGCGACTTTCGCAGTGATGACCGACATGTGGGCAGACGCCAGCAGTGGATATTTGCCACCAGGGACGTAGCAGCCAGCCGCATTCATCGGCAGGTTTTTGTGACCGAGGATCACACCGGGCAGGGTTTCAACTTCAATGTCGTGGATGCTGTTGCGTTGATGCTGCGCGAAATTACGCACTTGGGTTTGGGCGAATTCAATGTCGGCAATATCGCGTTTGGTCAGTTGCGAGTAGCAGGCATCGATCTCGGCAGCGGTCAGTCGATAGCTGTCACGCTCCATTTTGTCGAACTTGATCGCCAGGTCGCGGACCGCGGCATCGCCCCGCGCTTCAATATCGGCAAGGATCGTTTCAACAGTATCGCGAACTTGACGGTCGGCAGATTTCACGACTTCCGCTTCAGCGCCTTTTTTCAGCCACTTAGCCATTTGCAGTCTCCAGCGATTGTTCTTTTTAGGGATGATTGCATACGTATGCACATCCATCATAGAAGACTCTTCTGTGGTTTGAAAAGGGGTAGATGCGTAGGATGCGAATTTCTTCTCGCTCAGGCTTATCGTCCATGGCTGAAACTATTCGCCGCCCTGTCACTGCCCACGACGTGGCTCGGCTCGCCGGGGTCTCGCAATCCGCGGTGTCGCGCACTTACACCAAGGGGGCTAGCGTGGCGCCAAAAACCCGAGAAAAAGTCGAGGCTGCGGCCGCTACGCTTGGCTACCGTCCTAATTTTGTTGCGCGCTCGCTGATTACCCGCCGGTCGAACCTCATCGGTGTGGTCGTACCGAGCATGGCCAACCCCTTCTACTCCGAAGTGCTCGAAGCCCTGTCCAAGGCGTTCGAGGCCATGGAGTATCGAGTGCTGCTGTTCTCGACCGGCACTAACGAAGATTCAGATCCGATTCTTGAGGAGGTCATGCGCCATCGCGTTGAAGCGGTGATCCTGGTATCGGCCACCCTTTCATCGCATTTCGCTGAAGAGTGCAAGCAAACCGGACTGCCTGTCGTGCTGCTCAACCGTAAGAATGACAATGAAACCGTCTCGAGCGTGACCAGCGACAACGCGCACGGAGGCGCGCTCATCGCTGACTTCCTGATGTCGACGCAACATGAAACAGTGGGTTTCATCGCCGGCAACGAGGGCTCCTCCACCAGCCGCGACCGCGAGCGCAGCTTTACCCAGCGGCTTCTGGAAAAGGGGCGTCCCAAGCCTCTGCGCGAGGTCGGTAACTACTGTTTTCAAACAGCGATGCAGGCCACCCGCCGCCTCATGTCGCAAACCACCCCGCCGGACGCGATTTTCTGCGCGAACGACATCATGGCCATTGCGGCGCTGAACGTCGTCACGCGCGAATGCAATCTGGTTCCAGGGCGGGATATTTCTATCATCGGCTTCGATAACATCGCGATGGCTAAATGGCCAAGCGTTGGCTTGACCACCTATCTACAGCCGATCGACCAACTGGTGGGGCGGACAGTCGACATCATTCGTGCCCAACTCGACGCTATCCAGACGCCCTCCATCCAGGAAGTGCTGGGCGGTCAGTTGATTATCAGGGAGAGCTCACGACGCCCTGAAACGGGATTGACAACGTTCGATGGAGAAACGGTATGGCAGGTTACGTAAGCCTGTCCCGCTCAACGCTGCGCCGGGCATGTCCGCGGATCAGGTCAACCAGGTAAGGGCTCACATCTTGGGCGAGGTAATGCCCCATGCCTGGAATCGTAATCAGATGGGCACCTCGAATGGCGTCCGTGCACGCCTGCCCGCCGCTGTAGGCGACCATGCGGTCTGCTTCGCCATGGATCACCAGTGTTGGGGCGTGAATCCTGCGCAACTGGGCGGTGCGATCACCCGACTTGAGAATCGCGCCCACCTGTCTTGCGACCCCAGCGCTGTCTTCAGCGCCGTTACCCCTGTCCCAGGCCTTGGCCGCGTAGTTGTGCAACTCGTCATCCGGCATGGAATAGCGACGGGAACCGATATGCTGCATCAACTTGACGTACCTGGCCACGGCTCGCTCACGGGTTCGAGGGGCGGGCTTAGCCAGCAGCCATAAGGTCGAGGACGCCGGTTGCCCTACCCTGCGTGCACCTGTCGTGGAAAATATCGAGGTCAGCGAAATCACCCTCGAAGGGTATTGTGCGGCCAGGGTTTGGGCGATCATCCCGCCCATGGACATTCCGACGAGATGGACCTGGCTGATTGCCAAATGGTCCAACAAGCCGAGGGTGTCCAGCGCCAAGTCGCCCAGGTCATAGGGGCAGTCCGCCGTCAGCCTGAACAGCTGTTGAAGAATATTCGGGGCCTTGGCATTCACGCGGGATGAACGCCCCACATCACGGTTATCAAACACAATGACCCGAAAACCGGTGTCGACGAGCCCCTGGATCAGTATTGAAGGCCATGACGTCAACTGAAGCCCAAGCCCAGCAATCAGCAGCAGCGGTACGGCGTTCTCCGCCCCGTAAATTCTGTAACACAGTCGAATGCCATGGGGTAACTGACAAAAAGCGTCGTCCAACACTTGAGCACTCATCATGCTTCCTCCCGCTGATGAGCCTGGCAGGCTTGAGGTGGGGCGCCGTTGCCTTCTCGAGGAAGCCATTTCAAATAGAGATCCTCGACGGGGCCTTCTCTGAGGGTTTTGACGTCTTCCCGGTAATCCATGGACATCAGCCACGGTGCGCCGTGCCCCTGACGTGGCACGCTGTCAATCACACGTTTTACATAGCCGGCGCCGAAGTCCAGAAGTGGCCGCGTCGGCATATCCGGTGCAGGCAATTCGGGATAGCAGATGGCGTGGCCATGGGCATCCATGTGGCCAAGAATGCGGCAAAAGTGCTCACAGGTAAGCCCGACTTTGAGCGTCCACGACGAGTTGGTATAGCCGATGGAGAACGCAAAATTGGGCACGCCATTAAGCATCATGCCTTTGAAGGCGACTTTTTCAGCCAGTGCTACAGGCTTGCCATCAACGATGAGTCGGATGCCACCAAACAATTGCACGTTCAGTCCGGTGGCTGTCACGACAATATCGGCCGCCAGCTCTTGACCTGACTTCAGGCGCACACCGCTTGAGGTAAATGTATCGATGTGGTCGGTGACAACCCTGGCCTTTCCAGACGCGATGGCTTTGAACAGGTCCCCATCAGGCACTACGCACAGGCGTTGCTCCCACGGGTTGTAGGGCGGGTTGAAATGTTCATCGACCGGATACCCCTTGGGCAGGGCACGTTTATTGAGCCACCGAATCAAGTATCGCGTCGCCTTGGGATACTTCAAGCACAGCTGCCATACCTGTCTCGACCTTGTAATGTTCTTGCCTCGCGTCAGCGAATACGCCCATTTTTCCGGCAGCACAGCGCGCATCAGTTGGGCGATGGGGTCAATGGAGGGTTGGCTCAGGACGTACGATGGGGTGCGCTGAAGCATCGTCACCTGCGCTGCCCTTTCTGCCATCGCGGGAACAAGAGTGACGGCCGTAGCACCACTGCCAATAACCACCACCCGCTTGCCGCTGTAGTCCAGGTCCTGCGGCCAGTGCTGCGGGTGAACTACAAGCCCTTTGAAGTGCTCGACGCCTTCGAAACGTGGGCTGAAACCTTGATCGTAGCGGTAGTAGCCTGCCGCCGAGAAAAGCCAGGTACACGTCATGTGCAGCTTTAAGCCGGTATCGAGCCGCTCGACACACACTGTCCAGCACGCCTTCTCGCTCGACCAGGCCGCCTCGACTACGGTGTGCTGAAAGCGAATATGCCCGCTAATGCCGTTTTCATCAGCCGCTTCGCGAATGTACGCGCGGATCGCATCGGCGCTGGCGATGGCCTTCTCATTGACCCAAGGTTTAAATGCGTAACCGAACGTATGCAGATCCGAATCGGAGCGGATGCCTGGGTAGCGGAAAAGGTCCCAGGTACCACCAAGGTTCTCCCGCCCTTCAAGAATGACGTATGACTTGGCCGGGTGATCTTTTTGCAAGTAATAAGCTGCGCCAATGCCCGAGATGCCTGCACCGACGATCAACACGTCGGTATGTTCAATAGCTGGATTTTCTGGATGGACTGACATGTCTGCTGCCTCGATTCGAGGAATCGTATTGTTGTTTTCAAGCAGTGTTGGCCTGCAAAGCCGGCTTAAACAAGGTGCAAACAGCCAGAAAAAATCGACGCAATGGTGCATATTGCACCCCAGGTACTGCACAGCATGGGTAAAAGGTTTAGATGTCCCTTACCGATTGATCCCGTGAATGACCGTCAATTTCCCTAACGAGCACCTGCCGATGACTACCAGCTCAACGCCCTCATCCTGGCCTCTGCCCTCCCCACGGGTGCGTGAGCTCACACGCCAAGGCGCGGAGTACGTGCTGGACAGGCTCGCCGACTGGCTCAAGGAAATTGATCAAGCCGCCCTCGCTACGGACGACATGAAAGCGCTGCTTGGCGACCCTGTGCTGGTGGCGGCCTCACGCCGGGCAACGCAATCGAGCCTGATTCATTGGGCTGCGGCGAACATTGAAAATCCCGGGGCGCAGGTGGCGCCGTATCTGCCCAGCGATATGCTGAGCAATGCCCGTGAACTGGTCGACGCAACCTCACTGAAATGATGTTCCATTTCACAAGAACGGCCCAAAACACCGTTTGGCAGCTCTGGATGGAAATTGCTTTCACGCTGACCAGCGATCCCCAAGAGCTTAAAGAACTGCTGGAGACGTCTGCCCGCTCTATCGCTACCTTCGTCGAGGGAACCATGGAAGCGGTGGCCGCTTTCATGAGAGTCGAACGCGAAGAGTTCCATCTGGATTCTCATGTCGAACGGCGTGAGATAGTCTCGCAGATTGTTGAGGGAGAAAGCATCAATGCCCTTCAAGCAAGTAAGCGCCTGGGCTACAACTTGAATCAGCAACACCAGGCAGCTGTACTCTGGACCGAAGAGCCGCACGCGTCGATTGCTGCGTTGGAGCTCGCGGCTGAAGCCATCGCGCGGTGCGCCGGCAGCTCGCAAACCCTCACCGTGGTTGCCAGTACCGCCACGCTCTGGGCCTGGGTGGCGGGCGAGAAAACCGTCGACCTCAGGCAACTGCGCACCGCGATCAAACACCTGCCCGGTGTGCGGATTGCTCTGGGATCCAAGGGTCAGGGCGCGGAGGGTTTTCGTCGGGCCCATATCGACGCGCTGAACACCCAACGGATGTTGAGCCGATTGCATTCCACTCAACGTGTCGCTGACTTCGACATGCTCAGGCTCGCATCGCTCCTGACGGATAACCCCGATGCGACACGCCAATTCATTACCCACACATTAGGTAACCTCGCCAGTGCAGCTCCGGCGCTGAAAAGCACACTGGCGGCCTTTTTGAACGCCGGGAGCAATGCCACCGAGGCCGCATTGCTCTTACATGTTCACCGCAACACATTGTTGCGCCGCCTCACAGTCGCCGAGCAGTTGCTACCCCGTCCACTGGCAGACAATCGCATTCACGTGGCTGTCGCGCTGGAGGCGCTTAGCTGGGTAAGCGAACGATCAACCTGACCGGCTACACTCAAACGAGCGCATCACACGCCATGCGGATTCGCGCACACGCTTGCTCCAGCAGCGCCGTTGAGGTAGCAAAGGAAGCCCATGGTCAATAAGCTGGAGGCCGAAGTCTGGGACTCAAAGCGCTCATGAGCGCGTCGCCAAACAGATTCAGACTGAAGACCGTGACCACCAACGCTTGGGGCAAGATGCCCGTTTGTACCGTGCCGATGGCACCAATTCGCAATGAACCATGAAAGTCGTTCGCGCTATCGGGTGAACCCATGCGAAGAAAAATCCCGAAGATTTCCTCTGCAAGAGGAACCGCCCGTTGCCCTGCTGAATTCAAGGTCGCGAACAGCCTGTGCGGTCAAAAAAACTTTACGCCCAGCGCGCCTTCAAGATGTTTTATTCGCGAGCTCACGGCCGATTGCGTCAGCCCCACTGGCTGACCGGCAGTTGCAAACGTACCTCGCTGAGCAACACAAACAAATGCGCTTAACTCTCTAATCATTCAGACACTCCGACCGATGATAGTGACGACCGAGCCCGCTCATCCAGCCGCACCGATAGCGAGTGCTATCGCGTGGAGGGCTAATTTTCAGACGACAAATTGTGAAACCAGACCATTCAGTCCGACCGCCAGGCGAGACAACTCATGAGTGGCCGTACTTGTCTGGCTCGCGCCGGCGGCCGACTGAACCGCGAGATCGCGGATATTCAACAAGTTGCGATCAACTTCCCGCGACACCTGAGCCTGTTCTTCGGAGGCACTGGCGATGACCATGTTTCGTTCGTTGATCAGGTCGATGGTCTGGGTAATCTGTTCCAGAGCATCGCCGGCCAAGCGCGCTGTGTCGAGGGTGCTTTGGCTGCGACTGCTGCTTTGCTGCATCGATTGGACCGCTTTATCCGTGCCGCTCTGGATACCGCTGACCATTTGCTCAATTTCCTGGGTCGATTGTTGAGTGCGATGGGCCAATGCCCGCACCTCATCAGCGACGACCGCGAAACCTCGACCGGCTTCACCTGCCCGCGCCGCTTCGATTGCCGCATTAAGGGCCAGCAGGTTGGTCTGTTCGGCGATCGCGCGAATCACATCAAGGACTTTGCCAATGTCCCGCGCCTGGCCGGCGAGACTCTCCACCAACGAAGAAGAGTTTTTCACGTCCGCCCCCATCAGCGTAATTGCACTGACCGTCTCCAGTACGCGCTCGCGCCCCAGCAGAGCAACCTTGGTCGATTCTCGGGAGGCCTCTGAAGTGGAGACCGCATTACGGGCGACATCTTCCACTGCCGTGGTCATCTGCGTGACCGCTGTGGCAGCCTGCTCGATCTCGGCATTCTGCCGTTGCAGGCCGGTGGATGCCTCCTGGGTGACCGCACTCAATTCCTCTGCCGCTGATGCCAACTGCGCAGCCGAACCGGATATCTGTTGAATCGTATTGCGCAGATTGTCCTGCATGCCAACCAAGGCCTGTAAGAGGCGCCCGGGTTCATCACTGCCATCCACGTCGATGTGTTTGGTCAGGTTGCCGCCTGCTATTTCTTCGGCGGCTTGCAGAGCCCTGCCGATAGGTCCAACGATACTGCGGGTCAACAGCCAGGCCAGGCATACGGTCATCAGGAAAGCGATGACTATCACCACAATGACCCACTTTATCGCCACCGCATATTGCTCATCGGAGATATCCATCGACTGTATGGCGCTCGCTTTATTGGCAGCGGAGATTTTTTTCAATATCTCGGCCATCAAATCTCCATCTTCCTTCATTCGACCGTTAATCAGCCGCAGCAGGGGCTCCATTTTGTTTTGCTGCGACATCTCCAGCATGGAGGGCACTAACGAGACAAAGTCATCAAAGGCTACGGTAAAGCGCTGGTAGTTTGCCCGTTCGGTTTCGTTGTCGATCAACGGCTCGTACTTGCGCTGCGATTCCTTGATCTTGTCAATCAACGGCCCGAAACGGCCATGGGCCTCGACCAACTGCTCTGGATTGCGATTGATCATCATGCGAAACGAGGTCGAACGAAGGCGAAGCACATCCTCTACGATGTCCCCCATCGCGGCCACGCTAGGCAGGGAATCTCGCCCCAGACTGCGTGTGGAGTCCTGAATAACACTCATTCGGGAGAGCGCTACGACGCCCAACAGCACAACGAGCAACCCGATCAGAGCAAACCCCAGAAAGGCTCGGGGCGCGATATTAATGTTTCGTAGCGACATAATGGCTGTCTCGATTGAAGTTATTCAGACGGTAATGAATGGCGAACGAATTGACCTGCCACTACGGCGAGAAACTCAGCCAGAGATATCGGCCGCAGAGGCAATCACTGAGGTGCCTCGGGGGTTACTGTCGACTTTAATTTGCCGTCGGCCCTTGCGAGATAATCACTGCTTAGCTGACTGAGCCGAGTGATACCCAGCAAGCCCATGTCGCGGCTGATTTCGTCACTGATCAATTTCAGCGCGTGCGCCACGCCCGCCTGCCCTCCAATCGATGCGGCATAGTTGAAGGGTCTGCCGATGAACACCGCCTTGGCACCTAACGCCATTGCCTTCAGTACATCCGTTCCCCGGCGAACGCCGCTGTCCATCATCACCACCAGATCGTCCGCGGCATCCACGATAGCGGGCAGCGCCTGGAGCGGCGCCAGACTGCCATCGAGCTGCCGACCACCATGGTTGGAGACGATGATTCCATCTATCCCGATCTCGCGCGCCTTAACCGCGTCCAGAGGACTCAGTATTCCTTTGATGATCATCGTCCCGGACCACCGTTTGCGGACAGCTTCAATGTGCTGCCAGCTCAAGTGGCCTCGGTCGGAGAAATCACGCAGCACATTGCGCGAGAGGACTGGAGCGCCACGCGTTGCGTAATTGTTTTCGAAATGAGGCATGCCATGGCGCAGCAGGGTTTTCAGAAACACGCTCACTAGCCACTGCGGGTGACTCACCCCCTGCCATCCCAGCGACAGAGACGGTCGCAGAGGCGTCGAAAAACCTGCCCGCACGTTGTTCTCACGATTGGCAGCCACAGGCATATCGACGGTGATGACCAAGGTTTTCACCTTCGCGTCAGCAATCCTGGTGACCAACGCATCGATCTGCTCCACATTGCCGGGAAGGTAGGCCTGAAACCACGTACCAGGCGCGGCTTCCATCACCTCTTCCAGGCGAATCAGCGAAGAACCGCTCATGATGCACGGTGCTCCCGTTTCATGTGCCGCCTGCGCCATGGCGATATCCCCGCGATAACTGGTGAGCGCGGCAAGCCCCATCGGGGCGATGCCAGCTGGAGATGTGTAACGTTCGCCGAAGAGTGAAACGGACTGATCCCTGTGGGAAACATCGATAAGAAATCGCGGTTGAAACCCATATTGGCCATACGCCGTTCGGTTCGCCGCGATCGATTGACCATCCTCCACTGCGCCTGAAACATAGGCAAACAGAGGTTTCGGAAGAAATTGCCTCGCGGCTTTTTCAAAGTCATGAAGCGACAGGAATTTCTGCAATGATCGTGGCACAACGACAACTCCAGCAGGTTGGCAATAGTTAGGTCTTGACGGTCATCGTATCGACTACAGGCTGGCTCTTCTGCACTTTGCCCCGGTCCGAGATGAAGACCAGCGTCAACAACACGGCGAACACTGCCAGGCCGGCGAGAACGTACAAACCACTTTCGAAGTTGCCCGTCATTTCCTTGGCCATACCCACGATGCCCGGGCCGAAAAATCCGCCAAGGTTCCCCACCGAGTTGATCAATGCAATGCCGGCGGCGGCACTGGTGCCACCGAGATACAGAGCTGGAAGCGGCCAGAATGGCCCTTTGCACCCCATGATGCCCACGGTAGCGACGCACATGGCGATAATTGCCAGGTTGCTGCCAGTCAGCCAGCCCGCGGAGCCCAATCCACCCGCAATCAGCATCAGTGAGGCAATGAGAAACACTTTGCGCTTGTTGAAACGATCAGACAGGAACCCGATGGACACCATCCCGATGCACCCGACAACGTAGGGAATCGCCGTGATGTAGCCGATCTGCATGCCAGTGAAACCCTGTTGCTTGATAATCTGCGGAAGAAACATCGAGAGACCGACATTGGCCGCCGTAGCACAGAAGTAAATCGCGCAAAGGGCAATGATTGAAGGGTTGCAGAACACTTTCCAGAGCGTGGATTTACCGTCCAGTTGAGGGGGATGGGCTTTTGCGTCGTTCTGCAGCTCCGTGGTCAGCCACTGGCGCTCGGCATCAGTCAGCCAACTAGCGTGCTTCGGCGAATCAGGCAGGTATTTCAGGACAACGCCCACCATTAGCATCCCGGGTATACCTTCAATGATGAACAGCCACTGCCAGCCCTTGAGCCCCATCCAGCCGTCAAGTTGTAACAGCGCGGTCGAGACCGGAGCGCCGACAGCCAGGGAAATAGGGATCGAAAGCATGAACGTCGACACAATGCGCGCGCGATAGCGAGCCGGGAACCAAAAGGTGAGGTAAAGGATGACAGCAGGGAAGAAGCCAGCTTCGGCGACGCCTAACAGAAATCTCAACGTCAAAAAGCTTTTCGGGCCTTCAACCAGGGCCATGCAGGTCGCAATCAACCCCCAGGTAAACAGAATGCGAGCGATCCACCGCCGGGCACCGACCTTGGCCATCAGCAAATTGCTCGGCACTTCAAAAAGACAGTAACCGATGAAGAACAGGCCGGCGCCCCAGCCATAAACTGAAGCACTCAGTCCGATATCAGCGTTCATCGTGAGGGCGGCGAAGCCCACGTTCACTCGGTCCAGATAGGAAATGATGTACAAACCGATCAACAACGGTAGAAGCCGTATGAAGATCTTGCGGATGATCTGCTTTTCAATTGCAGTGCTCATTGGATGACCTCTTATTTTTGTAGTTCTGTAATGAGTAGCTTGATTGCCCAACGCTTTACGACTTCTGTAAAACCACCTCCTGCGCGTTGTCATTCATGGGTACAACGGGTATCAAGCGTTGCCTGGCCTGGGGATTGGCCGTTGCGGATTTGTGGGCCTTGGCTAGCAACTCGGCCAGGTGCATGACTTCCCGCCCCGTGTTCTGACGAATCTGTTCGCGACAGCTGAAGCCGTTGGTGAGAATGACGGTGTCAGCACTTTGCTCTCGCACCGCCGGCAGCAGCACCTCTTCACCCACGGCCAGCGATAGTTCTCGATGCTCTGGATTGAAGCCGAAAGAGCCGGCCATCCCGCAACAACCGCTGTCGAGAAACTGGGCCCTTGCGCCCATCTTCGCCAACAAGGTCTGGTCACCTTTCGCGCCGAACAATGCTTTCTGGTGGCAATGGGTATGCACCAACACATCAACTTCCAGGCGCGGCGGCTCGTACCCCGTACTCACTAGAAAATCGCCCAGCAAGAGGGTCTTTTTCGCCAGTGCCTGTGCACGGGGATCCTCGGGGAAAAATTTCAGTAGTTCATCTTTGAACACAGACAGACACCCTGGCTCCAGGCCAACGACACCCACAATGCCTTTGTCGGGGTCAATCAGATCGGTCCCGAGAGCGTCCAGAATCGCCACCAGTTTTTCACGCGCCTGATCCAGATATCCGAAGTCATACAGCGGTCTGCCGCAGCACAAGCGCTTGTTGGGTAGCACAGGTTCGAAGCCGGCGAAGCGCAGGACATCAGCGGCGGCTAAAGCAATTTCCGGGTGAAAGTGCTCACAAAAAGTATCCACCCAAAATATGACTTTGCCTTTGGTTACTGCGCTGGCCATGGGGCGAGAAGTGTGTAGCCGACGATAGCCTTCATTGGCGAAGCGAGGAAGTTCACAGCCCTGTGCGACACCGCCAATGCTTTTGGAAATACGTGAAATAACGGGAGTCTGGGTCAGAAAATTAGCCAGCCATGGCGCACGTCCTGCGAGTGGCGCCCAGTCGCCGATTCGGCCCATGGTCAACGCCTGCCGTGGCCTCGTTTTGCCCTCATAAAAATGAGACAGAAACTCCGCTTTATAGGAAGCGACGTCCGTATGGGTGGGGCAATCACTCTTGCAGCCTTTGCATGCCAGGCAGGTGTCCAGGGCCTGCTTGACCTCCTGACTCTTCCAGCCGTCCTTGACGACATCGCCTTGCAGCATCTCCCAGAACAGTCGCGATCGGCCGCGAGTAGAGAATCGCTCGTCGCGGGTTGCGCGATAACTCGGGCACATCGTTCCGCCTTTAAGGGATCGACACTTGCCTGTACCAACGCAACGCTCTACGGCGCGCTGAAAACCATCCCCTTCCGGACTGATGAATTTCAGCTTGGTGATCAATTCAACCGACTTATAGTCGGGGCCCATTCGCAGGTTTTCGTCGATACGATAGGCGTGCACGACCTTCCCGGGATTCAGTCGGTTGGTCGGGTCCCAAATGGCCTTGAACTCATGCAGGGCGCCCATCAACTCCTCGCCGAACATGATGGGCAGAAACTCGGCTTTGGCCTGACCATCGCCATGCTCGCCAGACAGCGAGCCGCCATAATCCACGACCAGTTGGGCGGCTTCGCGAGTGAATGCACGAAACTTCTCTACCCCTTGTGCGCTACGCAAATCGAAGGTGATCCGCGCATGGACACAACCGTCCCCGAAGTGGCCGAAAAGCGACGTGCTGTAACCGTAACCATCCACCAGAGCCTGGAAGGCACGCAGGTAATCACCCAGGCGCGCCGGATCCACCGCTGCGTCCTCCCAGCCCACCTGAGGGTCCGGAACATTTGGATCGATCGACAGCTGCGTGGCAGAAGCGCCCGTTTCACGTATCGACCAAATGCGTTTTTGCAGCGCCGGATCGGCAACGATCCAGGTGGTGGGGACGGGGCCAGTCGGCCGTGCGCTGAAGTAGTCAGAAGCAGCCTGAGCTTTTCGAGTGGCGTTTTCATAGGTGTCGGCGCCGAACTCCATCACGACCCACGCGTCACCTTGAGGCAGCAGTGCGATCTCCTCGGAACGCAATCCCCGGGCCTCCAGACCTCGAATAATGCGTCGGTCCAAACCCTCGATCGCAATAGGATCAAAGCGCATGTACTCAGGAACCGCATCAGCGGCCACGTAGATATCGTCATAACCGAGCACCAGAATCACACGCTTGGCCGGGCTTGCTACCAGGCGTACCTTTGCCGCAAGCGTCAGAGCACAGGTGCCCTCCGTGCCTACCAATGCGCGGGCCACGTTGAATCCGTTTTCCGGGAGCAGTTCGTCCAGGTTGTAGCCCGAAACCCTGCGCTTGATGTTTGGAAAGCGCTGGCGAACAAGGTCCGCGTAGCGATCTCTTAAGTCACGCAAGCGGCGGTAAATCTCACCTTTGCGTCCGCCCTGGGCAATGATTTCGATCAGCTCGGACTCGGTGGTCGGCCCTACCCAAAAGCGCTCGCCATCGTAGGTCATGATCTCGAGCGCTTCGACGTTTTCCAACGTCTTGCCGGCCATCACCGAATGCGGCCCGCAAGAGTTGTTGGCAACCATCCCCCCCAATGTGCAGCGACTGTGGGTAGACGGGTCAGGGGCGAAAGTCAGGCCGTGACGCTCGGCAGCGTCACGAAGTGAATCACAGACCACACCAGGCTCGACGACGGCGGTACCACCGACAGGATCCAGGGCCAGGATGGCGTTGCAGTGCATGGAAAGATCGAAGACGACCGCATCATTCACGGTCTGTCCGTTCATTGAGGTGCCGCCCCCTCGCGTCAGAATAGGGGCGTTGTGACGACGGCAGACTTCCACACCGCGGACGAAGTCTTCGATGGTGCGAGGCGTCACCACACCGATAGGTACTTGCCGATAGTTGGAAGCGTCGTGGGCAAACACGACGCGATGGCCGTCATCGAAATGTACGGCGCTGCCTAATGCCTTGACCAAATCCGCGTGTAATTCGCGCCAGGTTTCTCGGTCGGTCATATCAATCGCTCGATCCAGGAGCACGGTAGGCGGCATGGCCATTGCGCACTCGATTATTGTTGTTAGAGACCCGCCAAGGGGGGCCAGCGAGTAGGAAGAAGGCTGCCACAGGCAGACTCACTTCCAAACCGCAAAAAAATGCCGCTATGCATGCATAAACCGCATGAGTTAATTCAAATCACCCTTTCCCCTCCACAAATACGCTGCATGGACCCAGTCGAACCGAGCGGGAAAAGGCAGGTTTTTTCACGTAATTGCTGGCCCCCACCCAATCATTCATTCACAAAACGCATGAAGTTGATGAGTTTTGGACGTTTGTGACTTGGCCTCGTCCATACCTAACATTCGTGCTGCGCCGCTCCGGTGCGCCTAAGAAGAGAGATAAAAATGGACCTCGAGATAAAAGAAAAAACTGCTCTGGTACTCGGTGGCGGAGGCGGTCTTGGGGGAGCGATCGCTTGGT
Source organism: Pseudomonas sp. A39 (assembly GCF_058145955.1). Classification (NCBI taxonomy): domain Bacteria; kingdom Pseudomonadati; phylum Pseudomonadota; class Gammaproteobacteria; order Pseudomonadales; family Pseudomonadaceae; genus Pseudomonas; species Pseudomonas sp. A39. Next base: position 48,865 of record NZ_JBYVMD010000033.1, on the reverse strand, counting down.
CCCTCGCCAACGAAGGCGTCAACGTTGTCGTAGCCGATATCAGCCTTGAGGCCGCGCAGGCAACGGTGACAACCCTGGTGGAAGCAGGTTTGAAGGCATTCGCACTGAAGTGGGACCTGGCTCAACTCGAGCAGATCGATTCGAAGATCGGCGCCATCGAAGCCGAGTACGGTCAGGTGGATATTCTGGTCAACAATACCGGCGGCCCACCGCCCACCACCGCACATGGCCAGGACGCGATTCTGTGGACCCGGCATTTCGAAAGCATGGTGCTGTCGGTGATCAAAATCACCGACCGCGTTCTGCCTGGCATGCGTCAACGCAAGTGGGGGCGAATCATCACCAGTACCTCTTCAGGTGTTATCTCGCCGATTCCAAACCTGGGCATTTCCAATGCGCTTCGCATGACGTTGGTGGGCTGGTCGAAGACCTTGGCTCGCGAAGTCGGCAATGACGGCATCACCGTCAACATTGTGCTTCCAGGTCGCATTGCGACAGGGCGCATCACCTTCCTGGACGAAGCCAAAGCCAAGCGTGAGGGTCGTTCGGTTGAAGAGGTCAGCAAGGAAAGCACCGCCGCAATCGCGGTCGGCCGCTACGGCGATCCGAAAGAGTATGGCGACGTCGTCACGTTCCTCGCCAGCAACAAAGCCAGTTACATCACTGGCTCTACCCTGCGCATCGACGGCGGCCTTATCACCAGTATCTGATGAGATGAATTGGACATGACTCAGACGCTCGCGCTCACGGCTGAACAACGAAAGCAACTGGTTGCGCTGCCCACTGCGACCCTGTGTTCGGTGCTGTCAAAACTCGGCATCACTAACAGTTGGATCCGTCGCGCCCTCCCCCTGCAAAGTCAGGACAGTGGCCGCGTAGTCGGCAGTGCTTTTACCCTGCGTTTTACCCCGATTCGTTCGGGGCTGACGCTGGCGGTCAATACACGAACGGCCATTGAACAAATGCCCGAAGGGTGCATCGCGGTTGCTGACGCAAGTGCCGCTCCTGGTGTAGGCGTGATGGGAGACGTGTTGAGTTCCCGGATGCGCTACCGAGGCGTTCAGGCGCTTGTCACTGACGGTGCCGTGCGCGATGCGGACGGGATCAAGGACAGCGGGCTACCCGTATGGTCGGCAGGGGTTGCCGCGCCGTTACCCAGCGACGGTTTGATGCTGGTGGGTGTGCAAGAAACTGTCAGCTGTGGCGGGGTCACGATCTGCCCTGACGATGTTCTGGTTTGCGACTCCGACGGTGCCGTGGTGATCCCTCAGGATCTGCTGGCCTCAGTACTCGAACGTGCCGAAGAAATGGAACGGTTCGAGCAATGGGTCATGACTCGGGTAAAGGCCGGCGCTCCCCTGCCCGGTCTTTATCCACCCGATGAAACGACGACACAGCTATATCAAGACTGGCTACGCGAACTCTAACCAACGTGCCTGCACGCAAAGGATCAAGTCATGAAATTCAGCGCCGACGCAAAGGGCGTGTATCCCATCGCCCCGACACCCTTTCTTGACGATGGCAGCATTGACCATGCGTCTATCGATCGGATGATCGATTTCTATAACGAATGCGGCTGTACCGGTCTCACAGTACTTGGCCAGCTGGGTGAAGCGCCCAAACTGGATTACACCGAATCATTGGACATCGCCAGTCAAGTGATTGGCCGGGCAGGCGCGATGCCCGTGATCGTCGGCGTATCAGCGCCCGGGTTCGCCTCAATGCGCTCTCTGACCCGTGAGGTCATGGATCGCGGGGCCGCGGGCGTCATGATCGCGCCACCCAACACGTTGCGCACCGATGATCAGATCGTCACCTACTACACACAAGCAGTTGAAGCGATTGGTGCCGACGTTCCGTTCGTGTTGCAGGACTATCCGCTCACGTTCTCTGTGCAAATGTCGCCGAATGTCATTCGTCGTATCGTGACCGAACTCCCCTCCTGCCTGATGCTCAAGCACGAAGACTGGCCCGGGCTGGAAAAGATTTCGACATTGCGCCGTTTTGAGAAAGAAGGCGCCATGCGCCACATCGCCATCATGGTCGGGAACAATGGCCTATTTCTCGACTACGAACTGGAGCGTGGCGCTGACGGCGCGAACACCGGCTATGCCTTCCCTGACATGTTGTGTGACGTCGTCAGGCTGAAAGAACAAGGCAAGCGGGATGAGGCTCACGATTTGTTCGATGCTCATCTGCCGCTGCTGCGCTACGAACAGCAACCGGGTGCCGGGTTGGCGGTGCGCAAATATGTAATGATGAAGAGGGGCATTATCACCAGCGCAGCACAACGCCGGCCAGCGAGTCCAATGTCGGAGACGGCACGCCTGGAAGTGGATAACCTGCTGCGGCGTCTGGCTCGCCATGATCCGCGAGCCAATGTGGTGCAGGGCTAACGCAATGGAGGGCCAGCCTTGCTGGCTGACCCGCCCTTGACTAAGCTGCCCTCCCCGTTTTCTTTCCATAAGAGCCCTCATGAATCCTCGGACGCTCAACCCATCAATGTCGTCCTTACTGGCTTTCGAGGCATCTGCTCGGCATGCCAGTTTTACCCGGGCCGCCGAGGAGCTCAGCCTGTCGCAAAGTGCGGTCAGCCGGCAGGTGCAGTCCCTGGAAGAACTGCTTGGGGTGGCACTGTTTGATCGAGTGGGACGGCATATTGTCCTGACCGAAGTAGGCCGTATCTACTCACTCGAGGTCGCGGGCGCTTTAGCCCGTATCCGCGATGCGACCGTACAGACATTGGCTTACAGACGTGGTGGCGGGTCTTTGCATCTGGGCGTGTTACCAGCGTTTGGGACTAAATGGCTGTTACCACGAATGAGCGATTTCTATGCCAAGTACCCCGAAATCCTGATCCACATTCATTCTCGGGTCGGCACGGTTGAGTTCACTACGACCGGTCTCGACGCCGCGATATGCGTAGGGGATGGGCTCTGGCACGACGTCGTTTCGCTGAAGTTGTTCGATGAGGAACTGGTGCCCGTGGTTGCCGCCGGCAGTGATGCCATGCACCGATACAAATCCGTTGAAGACCTGCGCTCTGCTCAATTATTGCAAGTGGCCGCCCGACCCAATCTTTGGCTTGAATGGTTCAAGGTGCAAGGCTTGAAGTCCGACAGATTGCGTATGGGCCCGCAATTCGAACTCACCACTCACCTTATCCAGGCCGTTTCCTCAGGAATAGGCGTCGGGCTTATGCCTCGGTTTTTGGTTAAGGACGAGCTCGCCAATGGCACTCTACGCATCCCCTTTGAATCCGTTGCTCCGACTGGGACGGCCTACTACCTGCTCATCCCCCCACATAAGGCAAACCATCGGCCGATGGCGGTTTTCAGGGATTGGCTGATTGCCCAGTTGTGAGGCAGCACTGGTTGAATGGCCGGTTGCAGAGTTTGATCCCCCCGACCCGAATCATAGACTCAGACGCAGATCCGAAACCTTTACGCCGTGTCACCCACACCGCTTAAATGAGCACGCCTGAACTGACCAGGAGCGAGGCCATGCTCCTTGCGGAATCTGCGCGAGAAGTAAGCTTCGTCGGTAAATCCACAGGCGCTGGCGACCTGGCCAACGGATTGCTGATCATTGAGCAACAGATTTCGAGCGAGCTGCATGCGCCGGTCGAGAACAAACTGTGAGAACGGTTTGCCGGTTTCCTTGCGCATCAAATGAGTCAAATAGTTGGGCGAAAGAAAAGCCGCCGCTGCGGCATCCTTCAAACTCATGGTCGATTCATGCAGGTGATCGCGGATGTAATTGCGTACGCGCGTCAACGCATCCTTCCTTCCTGATCCGGCAGCGTTGCTGGCTGCGAAGGCCTGGATCGGCTCGGCGTAGGCCTAGCACACCAAACCGACTATCTGGAACAGATAGCCCTTGAGTCGCTCACGAGCGCCAAAACCTCTCGTCTGATCCAACCTCCGCATGCAGTCCAGCCAGCCCTTGACCTCGTCGAACGACGCGTCATCGAGGATGAAGTCGATATGCTCCTGAAAGCGAAACGGCGTCAGTTCGGGCGCTTGTACGATGTAGACATCTTCCAGATCCAACGGGTCGCACTTGAGTTGGGGGAGAAAGAAGTCCTGGGTGAAATTAATCAGGATGAACTCACCCCCTTCAGGGTGAGGGATCAGATGAAGACGATGCGGAAGAATGAACGCAACCGCCTTCCTGGGGAACGGGCGCACCGCACCGCCGATGTGGTGAACCGTGTCTCCACCCAAATTGATCTGGATCTGGAAATATTCGTGGCGGTGTGGACTGGTTAGCGCGGTGCGGCCGCGCTTGTCGCGGATATAGAAATCCGGGCGATCACTGCGTTGCTGCATGTCATACGTCTGTACGCGTGAGGTGTGCGACATGAGCCTTATCTCCAGATGCACATGCCGCACTGTAATCAGCGAACTGGCTTACGCCAAGTTCAACGTTTACCGACGGTGAACGTGATCCTTCCGACACCCCCGATATGAGACTCACAGAGCGTCCGATAAAGCCTCCACGCATCCACATCTGGAAACCGCTTCAACACGGTGAGCACCAACTTGTGTCGCAAAGGATCAAGCTGCCAATCCGGAATGCGCTGACCGCGATTACCCAGGCTCAGGGACAGCAGACGCCGGGCCTTGATATCGCGATTGACCTGATCACGGGATTTTCCTGCCAGCCTGGCGAATACCAGCAGCGGTAAATTACTCGAAGCCTCATAGGTGGTTAGCATCTCGGCGCGCTGGCGCTGGATCTCGGACATGTGGTCTTTGCGCGACTTTTCAGCCTGGATTGGAACGGGTACGACAGACGACTGGCGGGGCACGATAAGGGCCGGTTTGCTGCTGACTAACACCTTAGACGCCGGGACGGTCGTCGCTGGAAAGTTACCGTTGTACAGAACGGAGTTTGCGCCCGCATTTTCCAGCGAGGGAAGCGAAGCTGCACCCTCTAAACGGATAGTGAGAGGAGAGCTTGCTGCTTTCGGTTGGCCCTGCCCCCAAAGATCCAGACGATTCGCCCAGTCCTGCATCATTGTCCGACGCTGCTCGACGTACTCCGCGTGATTGTAGGCTGCACTGACCTTGTCCGGATCTGCATGAGAAAGCTGAGCATCCACCCATACCTTCGGGTATCCGATCTCGTTCAATGCCGTCGAGATCGTAGCCCTCATACCATGACCTGTGAGTTGGTCGGCATAGCCCATCCGACGCAGCGCTCCATTCAGGGTGTTCTCGCTTATGCGCTTTGTCAGGTCGCTCCGGTGCGCAAATAAGTAACGTTGCGCGGGGAGAACCTGGTTCAACAAGTGACGCACTATTTCAAGCGCCTGAACCGACAACGGGACAATATAAGGAGGTATGTCTTGAGCCTGCTTCCCTGGTTTGCGCATCTCTATCTGGAGTTGCTTCACGACCTCTGGCGGAATGATCCATAGCCGCCGCTCCAGATCGAACTGATCAGGTGTCGCCAAGCGCAGCTCGCCCGTGCGGACGCCGGTCAGCAACAAAAGTCGAAGACCAAACCGTGTTTGGCTCGTCCCCCGAGAACCGCGAAGTGCAGCCATCAATGCGGGTAGCTCGTCCATACGTAAAAACGGATTGTGCGCAACCGGGGGTTTGGGAAGTGCGACAACATCGAGGTCTGAAGCTGGATTCTGCTCAAGCCCCTCTACCTTTACCAGAGCATATCGGAATAATTGGTTGAACCAAGTCCGACACTTTTCGGCTGTCGTTAATGCCTTGCGCTGTTCGACCCGGCTCAGTACATCCAGCAGATCGTGGCGATTAATATCATAGATCGCCCGCCCACCAAGGAATGGCAGGATATCTTTACTGAAGGTTCTTAAGATTTGCGAGAGTGTGCTCTGACGGCCTTCCTTCAGGCTCAGACTGCGGAATTCGACCCACTGATTGAACACCGCGTCGAAGGTATGCTCTGCCGCGCTACGAACAGCACGGCGTTGCTGTTTACGGTGCTCATAGGGATTGATGCCCTGGGCAACCAAGGCACGCGCTTCATCACGACGGGTACGCGCTTCTTTGAGGCTGATTTGCGGGTAACAACCTAAGGACATGCGCTTCTGCTTGCCCGTCCAGTAGTAACGGAAAAGCCAGACCTTTCCACCGCTAGCCGTAACATTGAGTGTGAGACCATCACTGTCACCGAGGGTGTAGTCATTACCGGTCATTCGGGCGTGTCGAACTGCCATTTCTGAGAGTGCCATCGCGAGCTCCTGAACAGAGTCAGGGCCAGATGCTCATCTCGATACGCAAACTGCTCCAGCAACAAACCGATTCCGTACGCGTCAGAATCCTGGACTTAATCCTGGACTTAAACGCACCGGATAGTGCTGGATTTCAGTGGTTCCCGCCGGAACGAAAAAAGGACCCGAAGGTCCTGATTTCAATCACTTACAGAATTCAGTGGAACTCTGCAGCGCAATATTTGGAGCGGGAAACGAGACTCGAACTCGCGACCCCGACCTTGGCAAGGTCGTGCTCTACCAACTGAGCTATTCCCGCGTCTTGGTGATGCGCATTCTATAGAATTATCAGAACCCGTCAACCCCTTGATTCAAAAAAGTTTTATTTCTTTTCAACGGTGGTACGCAGATGCGGCCAGGCGGCGCGCAGATACTGGAGCATGGACCACAAGGTCAGGCCGGCGGCGATGAGCAGCAAGGCGTAGCCCAGCAGGACCCAGAAGGTGAAGTCCGACGGGTTGGCCAGCAGGATGACCAGCGCGAGCATCTGCGCGGCGGTTTTCCATTTGCCCATGTTGGAGACGGCGACGTGGGCGCGGGCGCCGATTTCGGCCATCCATTCGCGCAGGGCCGACACCACTATCTCACGGCCGATGATCACGGCGGCCGGCAGGGTCAACCACAGGTTGCCGTGTTCCTGCACCAGCAGGACCAGCGCAACGGCCACCATGAGTTTGTCGGCCACCGGGTCGAGGAACGCGCCGAAGGGCGTGCTCTGTTCCAGGCGGCGGGCCAGGTAGCCGTCGAGCCAGTCGGTGGCGGCCGCAAACGCGAACACCGAACTGGAAGCCATATAGCTCCATTCGTACGGCAAATAAAACAACAGAATAAAAATCGGAATAAGCAGGACGCGTAGAACGGTGATCAGATTAGGGATATTCATCGGCACAACTGGCTACGAGGTGGAAAGGCATTCTATTCGCTATGCAGATTCGCATAAATCAACTCAGCGAGCTTTTTACTGATACCGGGTGCTTTGGCTATTTCGTCAATGCTGGCACGGGACAGCTCCTGCAAGCCACCAAAATGTTTAAGCAAGTCGCGACGCCGTGTCGGCCCAACGCCCGCCACCCCTTCCAGGGTTGAGGTTCGCCGGGTTTTGCCGCGCCGGGCACGGTGGCCGGTAATTGCGAAACGGTGGGCTTCATCGCGGATCTGTTGGATCAGGTGCAGCGCCGGTGAGTCGCCCTTCAAGGTGAACTCATGGGCGGAATCATTCAAGTACAACGTCTCGAAACCGGCCTTGCGCGTGGCACCCTTGGCCACGCCGAGCAGGATCAGATCGGGCACCGCCAGTTCGTTGAGTACGTCGCGGGCCATGGACAACTGGCCCTTGCCGCCGTCCACCAACAGGATATCCGGCAACTTGCCTTCGCCGTCCTTCAGCTTGCTGAAGCGCCGCGTCAGGGCCTGGTGCATGGCGGCATAGTCATCGCCGGCAGTGACGCCTTCGATGTTATAGCGCCGGTAATCGGATTTGATCGGCCCTTCCGGCCCGAACACCACGCAGGACGCCACGGTGGCCTCGCCGCTGGAGTGACTGATGTCGTAGCACTCCAGGCGCTGGGGCGGTTCGTCCAGGTTGAGGACTTCGGCCAGGGCGTCAAAGCGTGCGGCGACGTGCTGTCGATTGGCCAGACGTGCGCCCAGGGCCTGTTCGGCATTGGTCACGGCCAGTTGCTGCCAACGCGCGCGGGTGCCGCGTACGCGGTGGCTGATGTCCAGCTCGCGGCCGCGCAGCTCGTGGATCGCCTCGATCAGCGTGGGAAAGTCTTCATGCACCACGTTGACGATCAGTTCCGACGGCAAGTCGCGCTCGGGGCTGCTGACGTAATACTGGCCGAGGAAGGCGGCCATGACTTCGGCCACTTCTTCGTCAATACCGGTCTGCGGAAAGAAATTCTTGCTGCCCAACACCCGCCCGCCCCGCACGCTGATCAAGTGCACACAGGCGCCGCCTGGGTTGACGAAGGCCGCGATGACGTCCACGTCGCCGGTGCCGCCTTCCATGCTCTGCTGATCCTGCACGCGCCGCAGCAAGGAGATCTGGTCACGCAACTCGGCGGCGCGTTCGAAATCCAGGGTGCTGGCGGCCTGCTCCATGGCGCCGGAGAGTTCGTCGGTGAGGGCATTGCTGCGCCCTTCGAGGAACATCACCGAATGGCGCACGTCCTCGGCGTACTCGGCCGGGTCCACCAGGCCCACGCAAGGCGCTTTGCAGCGTTTGATCTGGTATTGCAGGCACGGCCGCGTGCGGTTCTTGTAGAAGCTGTCTTCGCACTGACGCACAAAAAAGGTCTTTTGCAGCAGGCTCAGGCTTTCGCGGATCGCGCCGGCGCTGGGATAGGGCCCGAAATACTTGCCCTTCTGCTTCTTCGCACCCCGGTGAATGCTCAGGCGTGGGAAGTTGCCGTCGGATAAAAACACGTAGGGGTAGGATTTATCATCGCGCAGCAGGATGTTATAGGGCGGCCGCCATTCCTTGATCAGCGTCTGCTCGAGCAACAGCGCTTCGGTTTCATTGGCGGTTATGGTGGTTTCGACCTGGGCGATACGCGCCACCAGCGCAGCTGTCTTGGGCGCGAGCCCGCTCTTGCGAAAATAGCTCGCCAAGCGGTTCTTCAGGTTCTTGGCCTTGCCGACATACAGCAGGCGTGCCTCGCTGTCGAACATGCGGTACACGCCGGGGCGGCCACTGCAGGTCGAGAGGAAGGCACTTGGATCAAACGGTGTAGTCATGTCAGGCGCTGGCGTCCACCATGCCGTGGCGCACTGCGAGCAGGGTCAATTCAACATCACTGCTGATGGCGAGCTTCTCGAAAATGCGATAGCGGTAGGTGTTGACGGTCTTGGGCGACAGGCACAGCTTGTCGGAGATCGTCTGCACCTTCTGGCAACCGACGATCATCAAGGCGATCTGGATTTCCCGCTCCGACAACGCATCGAACGGCGAGTCGCTGGTGGGCTGGAAAGACTTGATGGCCAATTGCTGGGCGATTTGCGGGCTGATGTAACGCTGGCCGGCAAATACCAGGCGGATGGCTTGCACCATCTCGGCCAGCCCAGCGCCCTTGGTCAGGTAACCAGCCGCTCCGGCCTGCAACAGGCGTGTCGGAAACGGGTCTTCTTCACACACCGTCACCACGACGACTTTGATATCCGGATGGCTGCGCAACAACTTGGTCGTGGCGCCGAGACCGCCGATACCGGGCATCTTGACGTCCATCAGCACCACATCGGGCTTCAACTCCCGGGCCTTGATCAAGGACTCTTCCCCTGACTCGGCCTGGCCGACTACTTGCAGGCCATCGATGTCAGCCAGCATTCGTGTAATGCCTGTACGAACGAGATCATGGTCATCGACTACTAGCACCCTAATCAAGCAGACACCTCGCGATATGGTCTTATAGGTTGCTGAACACCTTAGCAAAAAACCAAGGCGCAGACCTAGCTGCAAGCGTCATATATATAGAGTTTGAATACACGGGGGCCGCCCGCCGAGAGGCGGACGGCTCTATTTTGCTGGGCAACAGGTCAGGATTCTTGAGGCTGCTGCTTGGCTTTTCCATTAAATGAAACGGAGTGTTCGGCCAAGGTTGACGTCAATCGGCGGATCGCCGCTTGGTCTTCCTTGAACATCGCGCGATAATTACCCAACACTTTCTCCTCAATCTCGCTGAGGTTTTCCAGCTGAATCGGCGTAGCAGTTCCGGTCAACACGTAAAGTACATCTACACCTTTTGCGGCGACTCGGGACAAATAATCGGCCTTGGGCGCACGCCCTCCACTTTCATATTTGCCTTGTGCGTTGGCTTCAACGCCTCCTATTTCACCGAAAACTTTTTGCGACAGGCCAAGTCGCTCTCTTTCTTGCCTCAAACGCGAACCGATTCCACTCATTTGGATGTATGATCCTATTTGGCACACCCCAAGAGGTGACACGCTCATCTCTTAGTTAAACAAACTTGAACGGTTTTGAACTATGCCCGGAATCCGCACTGCTGCACAAGCCAAGGCCTGGCTGGAACATCAAGGAAAGTCAGTTCAAGCGTTCGCCCGCGAGCACGGCGTTGATCCGGCTACCACGTATCAAGTGCTCGCTGGGCGTAAAAAGGGACGGCGTGGAGAGGCCCATAAGGTGGCGGTCCTTTTGGGCATGAAAGAAGGGATCATCCTTGCTGAGGCTGATGGCCAACACAACGTTCAGGAAGTCATTTCCTGAAGCCAGTATGCGCTTATTAGCATCAACTGCATGGTTTAGCTTCAACGGCAAACACGCTCCATCCGCCAGAAGCAGTCTTCTTCACCCACGATGCTCATCCCACTGCGCTGATAGAGACTCTTGGCCGGGTTGTTCTTAAACACGGTCAAGCGCAATAAACCCGTCGCCTGCGCCTTGAGCGCCATCTGTTCCAACACCCAAATGCCCGCACCAAGCCCGCGATACGCCTCAAGCATATGCAACTCACGGATATAGAGTGCCCGCCTATCGGCGCTCAGGCTGATAAAGCCCATCACGGTGTCATCGTTGCAGATCAGCCAGTTCTCACGCCCGGCCCAAGCGATGTCGAAGCCCTGGTTGGACCACACCAGCTCGTATTGCAGGTAATAACGGCTCATGGCCGCAAAGGTCAGGCTTCGAGCAAAGGGAAGGTCCTGGTCTGTTGCCGCGCGCAGATTGAACGCCATTCAGACGGCTACCACTTGGCCAGTCCATTGCCCGCCATCGCGGCGGGCAATCACCAGCGCATCGCCAATACCGGGCGCCGCGGCCAGTAAGCTGCCATCAACCGCCCAGATCGCGCTGCGGCCGGCGCACACATAGCCACCCGACGGGCCACCATGGTTGGCCATCAGCACCAGCAAGCCATGTTCGGCCGCATAGCCCTGGAGCAACGCGCTGTCAGTGGCATAGCCACCTTCGCTGATCAACACGCCGGCGGCGTATACCGTGGCTCCCGCCTCAGCCGCGAGGCGCGGATGGCCGGCATGGGAGAAGTCCGCGCACACCGCCAACGCGATACGCTCGCTCCGCCATTCGAGGGACGCACCGCCCTGCCCTGCGACAAATGCCCGTTCTTCGCCAGGATGCAAATGCTGTTTGGTGTAGACCGCCATTGAGCCATCCGCCCCCAACACCAGCGCGCCGATCAACACACCGGCCTGCGGCGCCAGGCGGATGGGCATCCCCACCACTGCTGTCAGCCGTAACGCCTGGGCCATCTCCCGCAGCGGCGCCAAGACAGGGTCGTCTGGCGCAATCGCCAACCCGGCCGCCAATGAAGGCTCATACCCGGTCAGCGACAGCTCCGGAAACACCAGCCATTGCACGCCGTGCCGGGCAGCCTCGCCCATGAACGTCAAGTGCCGTTCGATATTGGCCGCAAGGTCTCCGGCGATGGAAATGGATTGAGCAGCAGCAAGGGTCAAAGCAGTCATGGTCGCGTCCAAGCAATCGGTATCAAAGTGAGATCAGCATATCTCGACCTATAGCCGTTGGTATCCACGTGCAATAGAAATTAATGATTGAGTCCTCCTGCCCGCCTCTAGTAAGCTCGCCCCATCATTTGGAGACTCACCATGTTGCCACTTACCCACACTCAGGTTTGCCCTGCTGCCAGCGCCCAGCGCTTGGTATCGGCTACCCGTGTGAGCGGTTCGAGCGCACCGGTAAGTTTTTATTTTGGGTATTGGTTTAGCCACTGGCGCGCCTGATACCTGAAATCGGCGGCCACTACTCAAGGGGTCGCCTACCAGAGAAATCTAACCCCCGGTCGGCTCCCCGACCGGGGGTTTTGTTTTTTCAGGCCCCTCTATATTTCGCAGAACACTTAAAGGACACACGACATGAACTACGCCACTTATTACCGCTACGACACTTCCACCGCATGGCGATTTAGCCAGCTCCGCTCGGGACAGCCTGCCGCCTCCGATCGGTCACCTATTGGTGGCAAGCCAACACACGTAGCCAATACGGCCAATTGTCGAACACCCCAGTAGGGCCAGCGCGTGGGAACAGCCCGCCGCTTGCCCAGGAAGCCTTGAATATGAACTCTGCCACCGCCGCTTTGCCCGTCTCTGCCCTGACCAGCGCCAATGAAGCCCTGACCCAGCGCCTGCCCAGCTCTCTTGAACTCAAGCACCAATTGCCTCTCAGCCCGTTCCTCAACGAGCAAGTCCACGCCCATCGCCAAGCCGTGCGCGCCATTCTCAATGGCGAAGATTCACGTTTGCTGGTGATCGTCGGCCCGTGCTCGATCCATGACCCTGAGTCGGCCATGGAATACGCACGCAACCTCAAGAAGCTCGCGCTGGAAGTCAGCGACCAGATGCTGCTGGTGATCCGTGCCTACGTCGAAAAACCGCGCACCACCGTCGGCTGGAAAGGCTTGGCTTACGACCCGCACCTGGACGGCAGTGATGATATGGCTGCCGGCCTCACCCTGTCCCGCCAACTGATGCGCGAAATGCTGCGCCTGGGCTTGCCGGTCGCCACCGAACTGCTGCAACCCATGGCCGCCGGCTACTTCGATGACCTGCTCAGTTGGGTCGCGATTGGCGCGCGCACCACCGAATCGCAGATCCACCGCGAAATGGCCAGCGGCCTGGGCATGCCCGTGGGCTTCAAGAACGGCACCGACGGCGGCGTTGCGATTGCGTGTGACGCCATGCGCTCGGCCTCCCATCCGCACCGCCACTTCGGTGTCGACAGCCAGGGCCACCCGGCAATCATTCAGACCCCCGGCAACCCCGACACCCACTTGGTGCTGCGCGGCGGCCACCGTGGGCCGAACTACGATGCGCAGAATGTGGCACAGGTGAAGCAAGATTTGGCCAAGTCAAAGGTGACGGCGAGGATCATGGTCGATTGCAGCCACGCCAACAGTGGCAAGGACCCGCTGCGTCAACCGGCGGTATTCAACGACGTGCTGGAACAGCGCCTGCAAGGCGACACCTCGCTGATCGGCATGATGCTCGAAAGCCACCTGTTCGAAGGCTGCCAACCGTTGAGCGCGTCGATGAAATACGGCGTGTCGGTGACAGACGGCTGCCTGGGCTGGAGCGGCACCGAGCAGTTGTTACGCAACGCGGCTGAGCGGTTGCGCCAACAACACACCATCATTGACTGATGAAGATCAGAATGTGGGAGCTGGCCTGCGATCGCGGTATATCAGCGACAGACTTGTAGCCTGACACGCCCCATCGCAGGCAAGCCAGCACCCACATTTGCTCAGTGTTCGGCTCAGGGAGTTGGCGCAGCGTTCAAACTATTCGTGACCTGCGGTAAAGAGTCCTTTTCGGATTCGGCGGTTTTTCCGAAGGAACGACGGGCGGATACTCGACTCCACTGTTCACACCCCTTCAGGAGTTACTGATGTCTATCGCTACGCAAAACGTTCCGGCCTTCGGCCTTGGCACCTTCCGTCTGCAAGGTCAGGTGGTGATCGATTCCGTCGCCGCCGGCCTGGAACTGGGCTACCGCGTGATCGACACCGCGCAGATCTACGAGAATGAAGCAGACGTCGGCCAAGCCATCGCCGACAGTGGCGTGCCGCGCGATGAGCTATTTATCACCAGCAAAATCTGGATCGCTAACTTCGCCGAAGGCCAGTTGATTCCGAGCCTGCGTGAAAGCCTGCGCAAACTGAAAACCGACTATCTGGACCTCACCTTGATTCACTGGCCTTCACCCGAAGATCAGGTGCCTGTCGCCGAGTTCATGGGCCAGTTGCTGGAAGCCAAACGCCTGGGCCTGACCCGCCAGATCGGCATCTCCAACTTCACCGTCGACTTGATGAAGCAAGCGATTGCAGCCGTTGGCGCGGAGAACATCGCCACCAACCAGATCGAACTGCATCCCTACCTGCAAAACCGCAAGGTCGTGGACTTCGCCACCGCTAACGGTATCCAGATCACGTCCTACATGACCCTGGCCTACGGCGAAGTGCTCAAAGACCCAGTGATCGAGCAAATCGCCGAACGCCATCAGGCTACTCCCGCGCAAGTGGCGCTGGCTTGGGCGATGCAACTGGGCTATGCGGTCATCCCGTCATCGACCAAACGCGCCAACCTGGAAAGCAACCTCAAGACCCTGCAACTGACCTTGAGTGCTGCCGACATGGCGCAGATTGCCGAGTTGGAACGCGGCCATCGCCTGACCAGCCCCAAGGGTATCGCCCCACAATGGGACTAAACCCCTGCCGCAGGCGTGCGGGATAATTCGCGCAGCCAGGGCAGCACACGCAGGCCGGTGCTGGACGCGGGAGGGTCGATAATGTCCATGAAGTGTTCGAGGTTGACGCTGTCCGGCACACCGGGCAACCGGACCAGCACCGTCGGCGTCGCCTCGGGAGTTGTTCCCAGGTCCAGGTGATCGTAGACCAGCACGTGATGCGCCTGGGGTTGAGGCTGGCACGTGTGGATCGCGAGCCCCGCGTTGATGATCAGCACATCAAAGGGCTGTGCCGGGATGGCGGTGAGGAGTTGGACCTCTTCAAAGGTTTGCACCGGTACGATCCGGTGATACCCCAACTGGTTAAGCATTTTCTCGATGTACAGCCGCTGTAGGTGTTGTTCATCGGCAATCAGGATGGTCAGTGCTTTGTTTGGCATGGCGAATCCCTGGGCAGGCATCGCTCGTCAGTGAGCGAGGCCCATTCTCCAGACATACACTGACGACAAAATCAGGCTTATTCCCGTTCAATGTAGGAGTTGTCCCAAATCCACCGAATGGCTATCAGGCGTGCTTGCTGTGCAGGTGCAGGCTCAGGCGCTGATGCAAGCCATCGACGGCCATGCCAACCGCCTCCACCGCTGCCGACAATGCATCACGGTCACGCCTTTGACACGCCTCCTCCAAGGTTTCGCAACCGGCGACCAACGCCTGGGCCCTGACCATCCGGGCACCGCCTTTTATACGATGAGCCAGGTCATGCAGCTTGGCGAAATCCGCGTGCTGTTGCAGCGCCGGCAGCAACAGGCGGTCCTCTGCGAGGCTATTGAGCAATGGCAGCAGCAACTCATCAAGCACGGCACCGTCGCCCCCCGTCAGCATGACCAATGCGCTCAAATCAAACGTCGGTTCGGCGTCCTCCACGGCGGCACTGGCAGTGCGTGATGCCAGCGCCACACGCAAATCATCAAGACCGGTCGGTTTGAACAGACAACCATCCATGCCCGCCTGCCGGCAGCGCTCGGTTTCCTCCGGTTGGGCGTTGGCGGTGAACCCCAGCAACAGGCACGGAACCAGGCCGAGCCGACGCTCTTGTGCACGGATATCACGGGCCAACGTGTAGCCGTCCATAACAGGCATATTGCTATCGGTGATCACGCCATCAAAATGCCCGGCCTGCCACAGTGCGAACCCCTCGGCGCCATCTTCGGCCGTGACGATGCGATGCCCCAGGAAGCTCAATTGCCGAGTCAGCAACAGGCGGTTGGCCGGGTAGTCATCCACCACCAGGAGGCTCAATGCATGAGCCGGGGGCACAGGCGGAGCCGATGAAGAAAGCGGTGCAGCGGTGGCCAACTCCAGCGCCAGGGTCACATCCACCCGAGTCCCCTTGCCCAGCACACTGCTCAAATGCAGTTGGCCGCCCATCATCTCGCACAGATTGCGACTGATCACCAAGCCCAACCCCGAACCACTGCGTGCTGATTGATCGTTATTGCTGCCCTGGATAAAAGGGTTGAACAAACGTTGTTGATCCTCGGCACTGATGCCAATCCCCGTGTCCTCCACATACAGCCGAAGGTTCAGAGGGTCGCTCGCCAATGCCGGTGTGCACTGGGCGCCCAGGCGTACCTGGCCGGTCGCGGTAAACTTGATGGCATTGCCCAGCAGATTGGACACCACTTGTTTGAAGCGCATAGGGTCGATCAACACTGACCGGTCGATCATCGGGTCGAGCTCCACGTGCAGCAACAGCCCCTTATCCCGCGCCAGCCCTTCGAAAACCCGTGCCACGGAAGCCAACATTTCATGGAGATTGGCAGGTGCCAGGGTCAGGGACAGGTGACCGGTTTCGATCCGCGCAATATCCAAGATATCGCCGATCAGCTCCAGCATGCTGCGGGACGCCATCGATGCCACTTCGAGGGCATCCTGATCGACGCGGCCCTGCTCGGCGTTCTTCTGAGCCAATTCGATCATGCCGATCACCGCGTTCATGGGCGTTCGGATCTCATGACTCATGGTCGCCAGGAAGGTGGTCTTGGCGCGATTGGCGGCGTCGGCCTCCTCCTTGGCTTCCTGCAACTGGCCCAGCAGGCGCTGGCGTTCGCTGACATCCACCCAGCCAGCAATCATGCCCACCACGTTGCCGTTGCTATCACGGTACGGCAGCATCCATTGGTAAATCGTCAACACGCCACCGCCGGGCACCTTGAGCACCCGGTCGTGAATCTGCGGCTCCCCACGCTCCATCAAGCTCAAATAGTCAGCATGGAAAGATTGAGCCTGGGGCGGGTTGCCGGTGTCGGTTTCCACCACGGTCTTGCCGATCACGTCCTCCAACTTGAAGCCGAACACATCAAGGTAAGCGTTATTACACGCCATCAAGCGGCCCTGGCGGTCACGTACATAAATCGGGTGGGGCGTGCCGTCGATCAGCACACTCATAAACCGCATCTGGTCGCTCAAGGCCCGTTCGGCCTGGGCACGCTTGTGAATCAGGTTACGCAGGTAGAGCACCCAACCCAACGTGACCAACAACAGCACGGCTGCCAGGCCGAACCCTTGGATAATCACGTTGCGATGGCTGATCCAGTAGCTGTCCTCGATGATGATCTCACTGCGCCAATGGTTGGTCAGTTCGTCCATTTCCTCGGGCGTGATACTCAACAGCGCCTTCTCGAGGATTGAATACAGCTCCAGCTGGCTGCGATTGACGCCGAAGGCAATCCGCGCCGGTTCCGTACCCACCGTACTGGTGATACGCAGGCGATCACGGTAATGGCGCGCGATCATGTAACGGGCACTGATCAGCGACACAACCGTCGCATCGACACCGCCTTTGGCGACCAACTCCATGGCTTGCTCAGGGTTCTCGACCGCCACAAAGACGATACCAGGATAATCCCGCGCCACTTGCACGGCGAGGCTGTTGCCGCCGATAAACGCCAGGCGTTTGCCGGGCATGTCTTCCAGGGTAAGCAGGTGCTCATCGCTGGCGCGCGCCACCAGCACATAGGGGTTGGACAAGTAAGGCCGGGTAAAACGGACTTTCTCGGAGCGCTCGACGCTGGGCGTGATCACCGCCATCATCTCCACTTGGCCAGCGCTGACCTCGTCCACTTGCCGAGGCAACGAACTGCCCTGCACCACCTCGAATTTCAAGCCTGTGCGCAAGCTGATCCGCGACAACACCTCGTCACTCAAGCCGATGAACTGCCCTTGCTCATTGAAAAATGACAGCGGCATAAACTTGTCGAGCGCCGCGACTTTCACGCGTGGATGCTTCTCCAGCCAGCGCTGTTCACTGTCACTCAAGCGCAACCGGTCAGCCTCCAGAAAGCCGCTGCCGCCCGCACTCCAGCGCCGCAGAATTTCCATCTGCTGGCCGGCCGGGATGACAGCCAGCGCGGCATTGACGATCTTCAACAGGCGGATATTGTCCCCGGTGAAAGCGAACCCGAACGGGTTGACCTCCAGCGCGGAAAAATCAGCCATGCGCACGTTATTCAGGTGATTCTTGTTGATCAGGTAGCGGGTGCTGATGGCATCGCCGAGGTAAACATCGGCCTGGCCGAACGCTACGGAACCGATGGCCTGGTGGGTCGAGCCATATAACAACAATTGCGCCTGGGGATAAAAGGCCTGGACAGCGTCGGGCTGCATATAGTGGTAGAGCATCGCGACACGTTTGCCGGCCAGGTCGACGCTCAATGAATGACTGTCCCCCGCGCGGGTCACCAATACGGGTTGATCATTGGCGTAGGAACGGGACAATACCAGCGCTTTGTCGGCCGCCTCATAGCCGTTGGCCGACCCGACCAGATCCACGTTGCCCAGCTTGAGTGCCTCGATCACTTCATCGCGGGTGTCGTAGCGTCTAACCTCGATAGGTACATTCAAAATAAGGCTGATCAGCCACGTATAGTCAGCAGTGATCCCTTCAAAATCATTATCGTTGCTCAAGTCGAAAGGGGCGTAGTCGGGCGCGGACACCCCCATCACTAACGTGCGCCGCTCGCGCAGCCAGCGCCAGTCGCTTTCATCAAGCTCAACACTGGGGTGTTCAAGGGAAGAATGGCCGAGGAGCCGCAGGGTATGGGGTTCGTCCAGGGCCATCGCCGAGTAGGGCAACAGCCCCAACAGCAGGATGGCCGTGAGTTTCAGCCGCCGAAAGGTGGTCATTTCAAATCAGATCAGGTGGTTGCGCTGCGCAAACTTGGACAGGTGCACCACCGATGACATGCGCAGCTTCTCCTTTAGTCGCGTCTTGTAGGTGCTGATAGTCTTATGGCTCAACAGCATGTCCTCAGCGATTTCCTTGTTGCCCAGGCCCAGCGCCAGCTTTTGCAACACGGTCAGCTCGCGGTCCGACAGTGCGTCCACCAATTCCTGCTCGGTGGTCTGCAAATCGTCGCGGCGGACTGAACTGGTGGGCAGGCTGGGGAAGCAACTGTAACCAGACCGGATCGCCCTGATTGCCTTTTGCAACTCATCAAGCTCACCCGTCTTGGCCACAAAGCCCATGGCACCGGCGCGCATGCAGCGGGTGGAGAAGAACACCGCAAGATAAGAGGTCAGCACCAGGATCTTGCAAGGCAGTTCGAGCGCCTTGATCCGGCTGATCACCTCCAACCCGCCGAGCTTGGGCATTGCCAGATCGAGGATGACCAAGTCCGGACGATGCACCCGCGCAATCTGCATAGCGTCGGCACCGTTGCCCGCTTCCAGGATTTCTACGAAGCCTTCCTGTTTCAACAGATGTTTCACAGTGGCGCGTATAAAAGGGTGATCATCCACAATTAAAGCTTTGCTCATAAGACTCCCCCGAGAGGATCAGTACGCTTACATATCACGCGGGACCTATCTACCTGTGAAAAGTAACAGTTCCGACAAACGGCGCTGATTACTCTGCAGGCAGTACAGACCCCTCCTTTTGATAAAACACGGTAAACACATAGAGCCACGCCCTGGTTCCTGAGGCGCAAGCGGGAAACCTTAACAACAGCGTGTCTTATCAAATGAAGGGATAGTCTCGAATTATTGTAGGACTTTTCCTCGCGATAGCATGACCCGCGTTGCACGGGACAATGCCTGACAGCCGGGGACTACTCGGTAGTACTGGGGCTCCAGAACGCCTGCACGACGAGGGTAGACATCGAAATTCGCGCCACCAGCGCATCCAGTTCGTCACCGTCTACCGACGTCACGGCCAGAGTGGCTTCTATTTCCACCTCCTCCGTGCCGAAGGGGCGCACGTCGACATCGCTGGCGGGATAGTTACAACACGCCAGCTCGGCTTCCAGCAACGCCAATACGGCTTTCTGCTGAGTACGCCGTGCAATGACATACAGGATATTGGTGACCTCCGCCGACACCACGTCCAACGGCTGACGGTTGATGTTATTGACGATCGGCCGCAGCAAGGTGTTGGCCGCCAGCACAAACAGGGTGCCCAGCAGCGCTTCCAGGATCAGGTCGGCACCCGCGCAGGCACCCACCGCCGCCGACGCCCAGAGGGTGGCGGCCGTGTTGAGCCCACGCACGTTGCCTTCCTCGCGCATGATCACGCCGGCGCCGAGAAAGCCGATGCCCGAGACCACATACGCCACCACCCGCACCGCGCCTTCCGCACCGCCGAGACGGTTGGCCATGTCGACGAAGATCGCCGCGCCCACCGCCACCAGCACGTTGGTCCGCAGACCTGCCGTGCGCTGTCGGTACTGGCGCTCGAAACCGATCAGGCCACCGAGGATGAAGGCCGCGGTGAGGCTGACCAGCGTATCAACCAGGGAGTTGAGGTTGATGTTGTCGATTGCTTGCATAGAAGATCTTCCCTGTTTATTGCCACCCGAACTTACGGATGTAGTAGCCCTTCACCGCCTGGGTCAGCGCCATGTACGCCAGCAGGATCACCGGCAGGAACACAAAGTACAGCGACGGCAGCGCCTGCAATTTGAAGTAGTGCGCCAGCGGCCCCATCGGCAGGAAAATCCCCACGGCCATGATCACACCGGTCATCACCATTAACGGCATCGCCGCGCGGCTCTGCAGGAACGGGATTTTCGGGGTGCGGATCATGTGCACGATCAGCGTCTGGGTCAGCAGCCCCACCACGAACCAGCCGGACTGGAACAGCGTCTGGTGGTCCGGGGTGTTGGCATCGAAGACATACCACATGAGCGCGAACGTGGTGATGTCAAAGATCGAACTGATCGGCCCAAAAAACAGCATGAACCGCCCCACATCGCCGGGCTGCCAGCGTTGCGGCTTGGCGAGCATCTCGGCGTCGACGTTATCGAACGGAATCGCGATCTGCGAAATGTCATACAGCAGGTTTTGCACCAGCAGGTGCATCGGCAGCATCGGCAGGAACGGAATAAACGCACTGGCCACCAGCACCGAAAACACGTTGCCGAAGTTGGAACTGGCGGTCATCTTGATGTACTTGAGCATGTTGGCGAAGGTACGCCGGCCTTCCAGCACGCCCTCCTCCAGAATCATCAGGCTCTTTTCCAACAGGATGATGTCGGCGGCTTCCTTGGCGATATCCACCGCACTGTCCACCGAAATCCCGATATCGGCAGTACGCAGCGCCGGCGCGTCGTTGATGCCATCACCCATAAAGCCCACCACATGCCCGTTAGCCTTGAGCAGGCGCACGATGCGCTCCTTATGGGACGGCGTCAGCTTGGCGAACACATTGGTGGTTTCCACGGCCTTGGCCAGCTCGGCGTCGGTCATGTCCTCGATGTCATTGCCCATCAGCAGGCCCTGTTGCTCCAGGCCCACTTCGCGGCAGATTTTAGCGGTGACCAATTCATTGTCACCTGTCAGTACTTTCACGGCGACGCCGTGGGCTTTGAGAGCCTTGAGCGCAGGCGCGGTGCTTTCCTTCGGTGGGTCGAGAAAAGCCACATAACCGATCAGCGTGAGGTTTTGTTCATCCGCCAGGCTATAGGTGTCGCGCCCCGGCGCCATCGGTTGCGCGGCCACGGCCACCACGCGCAGGCCTTCTTCGTTGAACGCGGCGGTGACCTGGCGAATGCGCGCCAGCAGGTCATCGGTCAGCGCTTCGTTGACGTCGCCATGGCGCACGTTGTTACACACCGACAGAATCTCTTCGACCGCCCCTTTGCAGATCAACAGGTGTGGCTGGCCTTGCTCGGCGACCACGACGGACATGCGGCGACGATTGAAGTCGAACGGGATCTCATCGACTTTCTGGAACGCCGTACCCACCTTCAGCTCACGATGCACCTCCACATGCTCCAACACCGCCACGTCCAACAGGTTTTTCAGGCCCGTCTGGTAGTAGCTGTTGAGGTAGGCCATTTCCAACACGTCGTCGGACTCTTCCCCCCACACGTCCACATGGCGCGCGAGGAAAATCCTGTCCTGGGTCAGGGTGCCGGTCTTGTCGGTGCACAGCACGTCCATGGCGCCGAAGTTCTGGATCGCGTCCAGACGCTTGACGATGACTTTTTTACGCGAGAGAAACACCGCGCCTTTGGCCAGGGTCGAGGTGACGATCATCGGCAGCATTTCCGGGGTCAGGCCCACGGCAATCGACAGCGCGAACAACAGCGCTTCAGTCCAGTCACCCTTGGTGAACCCGTTGATGAACAGCACCAGTGGCGCCATCACGAACATGAAGCGGATGAGCAACCAACTGACCTTGTTGACGCCTTGCTGGAACGAGGTGGTCGCGCGGTCGGTAGCGGTGACGCGCTGGGCCAACGCACCGAAATAGGTGCTGTTGCCGGTAGTCAGGATCACCGCCGTCGCCGCGCCGGACACCACGTTGGTGCCCATGAACAGGATGTTTTCCAGGTCCAGCGGGTTACGGGTGTTGGCATCTTGCTGCTGGGCGAACTTCTCCACCGGCATCGATTCGCCGGTCATCGCCGCCTGGCTTACGAACAGGTCCTTGGCACTGATGACACGGCAGTCGGCGGGGATCATGTCACCGGCCGACAGCACGATCAGGTCACCCGGCACCAAGTGTTTGATGGGCAGCTCGATGCGCTTGGTTTCATCCCGACGCAGCACGGTCGCCGTGTTGCTCACCATCGCCTTGAGGGCGTCGGCCGCCTTGTTTGACTTGGCCTCCTGCCAGAAGCGCAGCAGTGTCGAGAGCACCACCATGGAGAAAATCACCGTGGCCGCCTTCATGTCCTCGGTCAGCCAGGAGATCACCGCCAGCAAAGTCAGCAGCAGGTTGAAGGGGTTTTTGTAGCAGTGCCACAGGTGCACCCACCACGGCAGCGGCTGCTCGTGCTCGACTTCGTTGAGGCCGTATTGCACGCGCAGGGCGTCGGCTTCCTGGGTATTCAAGCCTTCGGAGTGACTGCCCAGCGTGCCGAGCAATTGCACGGCACTGCTGTTGGCCGAAATCACCAGGGTTTGCGCTAGGGTCGGCGGCACTTCGCGGCTGACGCTGGCGTCGGCCACGGTGTCGAGCATCGCCAAGCGGCGGAAATGCCGGGCGATATGCCGGGTCCGCAGGAAGCCGGCGAAGAACTCTTTCAACAGTGTGAAGTTCATGGTGTTACTCCTGCGCGAGGAAACACTCGTGCAGGTACCGCCTCGCGCACCGCGCCCGTTTTAAAGGCACAGCCGGCTTGGCCCGCCCGCCGTAAAAGGCAGGCGCGTCCGTCGCATCCCGAGGTTAATCAGGTGCTGGTCAGCGTCGATGAGAGGGAATCGGACAGGAGCCAGGACTGGTCACTGCCGCGATGCCGCTTCTCGCTTTATTGGCGAGACAACGGCATCTGGAAAATGCGCGTTACCTTGCCAAGTCTATGCCGGTCAACGAAACCGGCCGACTACTGTCACTCGAACAAGTACCCACTGAGGGTCTCCGCAATTGATGAAAACGCGCGAAGCTTACGCCCCGATACTAGGAGAGTAAACCGTAGGAAAGCTTCCGAATGATGAATAAGAAGATTCTTCAGGGAGGGTTCAGGTATGCCTTTTCCTGGGCCCACTGAGGATCAAATGTGAGAGGGAGCAAGCGCCCGCCCACAGGGTTGGGTGTACATTTACTGTGACGCGGTGTCTCGTCGGTCCCTTGCCACCAATGCCAGGTAATCATCCACCTGCCCACCGCCCAACGCCTTGACCTGAATCGACACCCTGTTCACCTGCCGCCCCATCGTGATTCCCTCACGGGTACGCACCTGCACATAACCGAGTTTTGGCCAGAAACGTTCAGCACGGGTGTTGCCGATGACCACCGTCAACCGCAACCATTGGCCGTCATTGCGAACCACCCACGCTTCAAGATCCGCATGCAGCTGGTGCGCCAGCCCGGTGCCGTGCAACCGTGCATCCACCAGCAACAGACCGATATGCCAGACGCCGACCGCCAACACATCCGCCGCAATGTTCACCACCGCCACCAGCTCATTGTCCTGATCGCGGTAACCCAGCCAATACATCCGCCGGCATGTCCATCCTACCGGCAACTGCCCCCGCAACTCCTCATGCGCTTCAGTCGGCGTGGCCGGCTCGCCATTCACGGCGACGAAGTAATCCGGTGCGCGTTCAAAAAACCGCTGCAGCTCGGCCTCATCCCCACCGCCCAGCTCAGTGACCCGAATGCCCGCAACGGAGCCCCCCGGCAACAGGTGCGCATCCACGTCCATATTCATCCGCCCTCAATCGTCCCGCGTCAGGACTTCCAACAACTCGATCTCAAAGCGCAGATGACTGTTGGGCTTGATATGTGCGCCCATCGACCGCTCGCCATAAGCCAAATGCGCCGGCACGAACAAGCTGCGCACACCGCCCACCTGCATGCCCATCAAGCCCTGGTCCCAGCCCTTGATCACACGCCCGGTACCGATCACACACTGAAACGGCTTGCCCCGCTCCCAGGACGAATCGAACACCGTGCCGTCTTCCAGGGTGCCGGTGTATTGGGTGGTAATCAGCGCGCCCTTCACCACGGTCTTGCCGGTGCCGGGGCGGAGGTCGGTGATTTGGAGTTCTTCGTGGCTCATGGGCATCCCTTTGGATACATAGTGTTTGCTTGTGTTGCTTTAAGCAGAGAGTTCGCGCAAGGCTGCCGTCGCTAAGAAACCTGACCGCGATGCATAGCGGTGGTCCTTTTGCACACGCTCATCAATACGTTGCAACAGGTGTTCCGGCAAAGAAGCATTGAACCGTACCGACTTACCCAGATAGGGCGTGAGATCAAAGTCGACAATCGCCCAAACGCCACCGGCGAAATCCGGGTTACTTAAATGCGCATCAACCTCCAGTGCCTGAGGAAGCCGTTCCTGATCGGCAACCAGCCCTTCGAGATGCAAAGCCAATGCCTCGCGGACATTATCCAGTGCTTCGGAAAAAGACCCTCCCGCCGAGAAACAACCCGGCACGTCAGGGACCGTCACGCTGTAATCCGAGTCAGCATCTTTGTGCACGACCACCGGGAATTTCATTGCTCCTCCTTTAGACAAGCCCCTCAGGAGCTCGTCCAACTCATTCAGCAGCATCAATATTTGAGACCGGCTGATTTGAAAATACTGTGCAGAGTGCCTTTGGCGATCTCCGACTTGGGATGAGGGACGGTTATTCGCCCCCGCTTCACAGGGTGTTTGAACTGATGGTGACTGCCTTTAACTGCCACCTCAAACCAACCCTCCGCAACCAGCAGGTCAATCAGCTCTCGACTTCTCATCGCCCAACCCTTAGGTGTGTATATTACACACCGGCGCATGGCAATGCGTTATTTGTACACACGAGACACACTCATGAGAAAGCCCGCTTTACCTGCAAGCGGGCTTATGTGACGCGATGATGACGATGTGCAACTCCCTTACGCGAGCAAACTAATGTCAGTTTTTGTGCCCAGGTTTCGGTGGGTACAAAAGGCGGGTGGAATTTGACCGGATAAGCGTCGGCTATCTTGAGTTCTGCACAGCCACGCAGAATCTTGAAGCGGTCACAGGAGCCAGATCGGCGACATTTCCCTTTAACTTGCAGGACGCTTCCGAGAGGATCTCGACCGCTTGCGCCGCTCAAATCACGGCCCTGCGTTTTGGTGGATCGGACGCTGCCGTGTATACAGCCGAGCTAATACAGTGCTATCAGGGTGAGGGGGCATACTCCCTCACCATTGGTCGTCGGCACTGCCCTTACGAAAGAATACGACTTACCCTCGCCAAAAAGTCACGCCTGCTTATTTCAGGCTAACAGCGCCCGCGTTCAACCTATGAAGAGCCCATTAACTCTGAATAGGGAATATCAGAATGACCATCGGTTCCAACTTTAACTACTCTGCCGACATCGCTCAACGGCATCATCGGGAAAAGCGCTCCAGCAAGAATAAATGGAGAGCGACATACCCCAACCCGCCTGATTTGTGCTTTGACTATCGCGCGTTGGTCGAGCAAGTAAATGGCATCGCGCTGGCCACTGAAACCCAACATAAAATCTGCATCATCGGCGCGGGCATTACAGGCTTAACAACCGCACGCGAACTGTATCGATGCGGTTTCACCAACCTGACTTTACTTGAAAAATCGACACGCATTGGCGGCAGGCACCTTACCGCCCTTGGACACAACAATACCAACACTGTCGGCAGACCACCTTTCGAGATGGGGGCAATGAGGATGCCGTTCTTCAACCACTCAAGCGAGCCCCCTAAACAGGGCCGATCACTGATGGCCTATTACGCCAATGCGTTCGAATTACGTCACTCAGACTTTCCAAACCCGGGTAGCCCTGCAGTACGCTCAACGGGCATCTACCTGCGAGAGGGAAGCATCGATAACAGCACAGAACCCACCATGCTCATCTGGAAAAACGCCGATGGGAAAACCCCGCCTCCGGGTCAAACGTTGGGCAACGTTTTTGCAAAATGGAAAGTCTTCGCCGAACGCATGACGCGGATCATCGCCGAACATTATGGGGCTGAACACTGGGAGGACATGTGGGCGTCGATAGTCAGAACATATGAAGGTATTTCCTTTCGCGACCTGGTCAAAATGCCAAGTATCGACAACTGGAATCAAAGCAACCCTGGAAACTTTGGTGGCATGGGCATGACGGCGCAGGAGTCGGCTGTTTTCTACGCGATCGGAATTGGTGATGGCAGTTGGGGAGCGTTTTATGACGTCTGCGCGCTTTATCCGCTACGCACGGCAATATTCGGGTTCAGTAGTCATCTGCAATTGATCCACGGCCGCGTAAACGCGGACGGCACCCTCATGGCCTCGCCTTACTTGGATGCTCCCGAGACGTTGGATTCGAAAGGCATTGCGTTCAACAAACCAAACTACATCGGCCTTGGATCGCTGGCCGAGTCCCTGCTCTTCATCAAACCTGGCGAAACGCAGGATTCCTTGTACGAACACCTCATAAAAAGTCAGTCCGGGTTATTGACCAGCAGTGCAGTGACAAAACTGAAGAAACTTAACAACGGGCAAATACGCGTCTATTACGACTGGAGCATCAGCCCAAAAGGAACATCGAGCAACGCATTCATCGATTGCGATTCTGTCGTAATGACGCTGCCCTCATGGCTGATCGAAACACAGGTATCCATTGAAGGCTTCAGCCAGGAAATGCTCCCCTTCGAGATCACAGAAGCCTACAAATCAGCTCACTGGGAAACCAGCTGTAAAGTGTACGCCCCGCTTAAAAAGTCGTTCCTCTCTCACAACAAGAACATTCCGCAGACGCTCGTGACAGACAGTTTAGTTCATGATGTATACACGTACCGCTATAACAACACCAACACCTATGATTGCATCCTACTCAGCTATACGTGGGAAGATGATGCCACAAAGTTATCGGTGTTCAGCGATGAAGAGCTTGTAGACAAATGCATCGAAGACCTTGACCGAATCCTGTTGAAATCCACAAACATAAAAGAAAAAATATCACCCTACATCGGACGTAAACAAGCGGTCGTGCAACGCTGGATGAACGATAAAAACGCACTGGGTTGCGCAAAGCTTTACCGTGCAGGCACTTACTACAACGCTATGAAACTACTGCAATATAATCGTAACTTCTCTCATAAGTCAGGCCTTTACCTCTGCGGGGAGTCTTTCTCCGTCGATGCAGGCTGGACGGAACCCTGTTTCAGAGGAGCAGTGGATACCGTGATAAACATTTGCAACAAAACCCGTGCAACATTCAACGGAGGTTTTACTATGCATGACTATCCCACCTACAAAGCCGAACCGTAAAAGAAAGAGACTACAACGCAACGGGAATCGCCCGACTTTCAATTAAACATTTGCTCGCCTCTTATAAACACCCAACCGATTTCCGGTTGTATAACAATAAGAGGTCACCTCCATGAGCGAACCAGCAAGCCCTGCACGCGTAGCGGTCATACAACTTGATCCTCAGGTTGGCATGAATAACCGAGCCAATAACTTGCATCAAAGTCTTGCACTGGCAACCGAAGCCGCAAACGGCGGAGCCAACCTGATCGTGCTGCCTGAGCTCACCAATTGCGGGTATTTTTTCAGCAGTCGCCAGGATGCTTTTGATCACGCCGAACTGGTTCCAGACGGTACCAGTGTGCAGGCATGGATAGATTTTGCCTGCAGGCATCAGGTTTATCTGGTGGCTGGCCTGTGCGAAATAGACGGTATGCAGTTGTTCAATACGGCCGTGCTGCTAGGTCCTGACGGGTTTATCGGCAAATACCGCAAAGCGCATTTGTGGAACCTGGAAAAGCTTTGGTTCACCCCTGGCAATACGGGCTTTCCAGTGTTTGAAACGCCGATCGGCCGTATTGGCTTGCTGATTTGTTGGGATATCTGGTTCCCGGAGGTGCCCCGCATTCTTGGCCAGCAAGGTGCCGATATTATTTGCAGCCTGAATAACTGGGTGTGGACGCCACCGCCGCTATTCGATGAGGCAGGCAAATGCATGGCGTCATACCTGACGATGACCGCCGCCCACGTCAATAATGTGTTTATCGCCGCCGCCAGCCGCATTGGCGAAGAGCGTGGAGCGCGCTACCTCGGATGCTCGTTGATTGCCGGCACCAACGGCTGGCCGATTGGCGCGGTAGCTTCGGCCAATCGCCAGGAAATCCTGTTCGCGGACATTGATGTCACCAGCGCCCGCAGTGCTCCGATCTGGAACAGCCTCAATGACCTGCAACGTGATCGACGTAATGATCTCTACGATCAAATGCTCGGTTACTCCCACCACCCTGCCCTTCCACGTTGATCGGAGGGCACAGCATGAAAACACTCATTACCGAAACGAGATCCGGCTGTTCCTGGATGGACATCACCGTCCTGATGCTGGGGTTGAGTAGCGTACTGCTGGTGCTTTGGGTAGCGCTGAGCACTCAAGGCTCATGGCCGGGCTACGCCGAGATGGTCGCGAGCCTGCCCCATCCGGTTGCGTGGCTACGGTGGATACTGGGGGATATCAGTGAAGTAGCCTTCTACAAGCATGAACTTGCATCACTCGGCTTGCTGGGCGGCGCTTACCTGGCTTGGTGGGCAAGCAAGCACGGTAAAACCTGGCAGGGATTTTCCATTTCCTACGGAACGGGACTGTGGCCTTGGCTGATAACCAGTTCACTGTTGGGGCTACTGCTGAGCAATCTACTGTGGGGCTGGAGCGTCACCGCACAGACGTGGCAACCGACGTTCGCGGCGTTCGTCTCATTACCGGCGGCGATGGTGCTGATGTTCGGTGGCGGCTGGAAAGTTGCGATAAACGGTGCGGTGCTGGGCGCATTGCTGGTGACGCCTGTGTGCTTGTTGATCGTGAACTTCGTGTGCGTACCGCTAGGTCTTCCAGTGGTTATCGGCAACGTGGTGGGCATGGCCGTCGGCAGTGTCATAGCGTTTGTACTGTGTCGTAGAGTGCCCTTGCTGGTGCGTTCCGACTACATCGCCCCCGCCAGACCGGCGCCTGCAAAACCGCCTACTTACGGGATAGCCTGGAGCCTTCGACGGGTACTGGCAGACTTTTCCGAAGCGCCGTTTTTTGGGAACGAACTCGCCAGTCTCGGGTTGCTGGCAGGCGTGTTATTGGCATACGCCCTGAACCCCGTCAGCCCGGCGTATGGATCAGGCCTGGTCTTGCCGCTGCTGGGCGCCCAGGCGCTGACATCGTTGTCAGGTGTCGTGATCTGGCGAAAACAGTGGATCAAACGAGGCTGGTACCCAACCTACGTTCCACTGGTATCCGTCGTGCCTGCGGCTGTATTGACCCATGGTGGTAGTTGGACAGTCATTGCTTCGAGTGCACTGCTCGGGGCGCTGATCGCGCCGCCATTGGCCTGTGCGATTGCAGCGCGCGTGCCCGCACACGTTCACCCGTATATAGGTAATGTCACTTCAATGGCGTTGAGTACATTGATGATAGTGCCGCTGGTAGGTTGGTTAGTTCAAGCGTAAGAGCCTTCCCACGCTGCGTGCCTCCTGCAGCGTGGGAACAGCTTTTGGTCTCTCACAACCACCGCCAAAACCGACTCCAGAATCCCCGCCCCAAATCATCCTTACACCCCGCATATTGCTGCGCATACATCTGCGAGCGCGCCTGTACCTTGCTGGCCACCGGCGGCAACCAGGCTTTGCTGGCGTAGGTGCGCTGGCGGTAGCCGCCCCAGCCTTCGTGGTAGTTCAGGTACTGGCCGTAGGCGTCGTATTTGTACACGCCGTTGACGCTGTAGGTCTTGTCCATGTACCAGCCGACAAAGTCGATGGCGTCGTCGAAGTCATGGCGACTGGCGCCGCTGCGGCCGGTGCTTTTGCGGTAGTCGTTCCACACCTCATCCTTGGCCTGGGCGTAACCCGCGGCGGTAGAGACGCGGCCCCAGGGGATGATCCACAGCAGGTATTTGCGTGGGGCCAAGGCGTCCTGATGGAAACCCGACTCTTGGTACATGATGGCGAACGGCACCTGGATCGGCACGCCCCAACGCTTTTGCGTGACTTTGGCGGCGTCGTACCAGTCGTCCTTTTCACGGAAGATGCTGCAGAGATCGTTGGGGTTGCGTGGCGGTGAAGTACCGCACGCCGCCAACAGAGAAGAGAGGAGTAACAGTCCGACGGCTTTGCCTGCGCTCAAGGGGCACCTGTGTGTCATACGCGTAAAAGGCCGCCAGTTTACGCGTATCACACTCAAGTACAGCGCTGTCGTGACGGGAAAAGCGGCGTCCTTGCCACTCGCCCCAAAGGTTTAAGCCAACGGCACGCGACGGTTGGTCAGCGCCAGGCGACCCACAAAAAAGCTCAAGGCCGCACCCAGCAACAGCATGGCCAAAGTGCTCCAGGCAGCGCGGGACAGTTGCTTGGCGGCCACTTCGGCGGCTTCACGGGCTTTTTGTTCAGCCTGTTGTTTCAGCTCATCGACCTTCTGCATGGCCTGTTGATAGGCCTGGGCGTAGTTGTCGACGATCTGCGTGGCTTCTTCCTTGCTCTTGCCGGTACGGGCAGCCACGATGTTGACCAGGGCTTCTTTATCGGCCGCGTTCAGCGCAGGCTCACCGGAGGCTTTGACGCGCTCGAACCATTGCTTCAGCGCATCGCCGGCCTGGGCAGGGTCGGCCGCTGCGGCGGTGGCGGACTGTTTGCCATCGGCGGCTGCCTGGTCGGTCTTCTGCTCGACGTTAGCCGGGTCCAGTTCAGGCTTGCCGCTCTGCTTGAGCAAGGTATCGAGTTCGCCTTGCAGGCTGTTCCAATCCAACTGGATACCCTGCTCGTTCAGTTGTTGCTTGATGCTGTCACCAATGCCTGGCGCCGCCGCGGCGATACCACTGCCTGCAGCCGACAGGCCTTTACCGACCACATTGCCGGCAGTGCCGACGACACTGGCGGCCAAGCCAGCCAGCAGCCAGGTGGTGAGCAAGGTGGTGACGGTCCAGGTCAGCACGCCGTGCAGGCCGCCGCGATCCGGTGCCGTGCGGCCGGCGACAAACGCGCCAACGCCGATGGCAACCAGCGTGGAGACGAACAGCCAGATCCCTGCCCCGGTGCCGAAACCGCTCAGCGGGTTACCGGCTTCCATGGGGTTGACCGCGCTGGCACCGATGGCCGTGCCCAGCACACTGAGTACCAGATAGGTCACCAGGGCAATTGCACTACCGGCGAGCACCGAGCTCCAGGACACACGAAACAGCGAGCGATTGGTTTCATAGACAGTGGTCATACAGAGGTCCTTCACACGTTATGGGAGCAAGGCGAAATGCCTTGATGGGTGTGAGTGTGGCGAAACGACATACGTTCAGTCGTGGCCCAAATGCACCAGGTGGCCTGGTGCATTCGCACTCCCCTCCCTGCACTTTCTCTGCACTATCCTGATACCCGGGTGTCGTACTTTCATGCACCCAAAACCCGGAGATTCTATGACCCAGGATGTTCTCGCCAAAGAAACCAACCGTCGCCAACTGCAGCAAATAATCTCCGGTGTGTCCGACGGGATCATCCTCGCTGAGGTCGACCAGACCATCCTCTGGGCCAATGAAGCCGCACTGAACATGCACGGCATTGATGACGTCACGGCACTGGGTGCCAATACCCAGGCCTACGCCGAACACTTCGCCCTGCGCTATCGCAACAATCATCCGGTGCTACTGGAAAACTACCCCCTCGCCCGCGTAGCCGCAGGCGAAGAGTTCAGTGATGTGGTGGTCGAATGCACCCCCATCGCTGACGCCGATAAGACCTGGGTCCATCGCCTGCGCAGCCTGATCATCACGGACTCGCACGGCGAACCGGAATTGCTGGTGCTGATCCTCAGCGACGCCACCGAATGGGCGAGCGCCGAGCAGCGGTTCGAGAAAACCTTCAACGCCAATCCGGCGCCCGCGGTGATCTGCCGCTTGAGCGACCTGCGCTACATCAAGGTGAACCAGGGTTTTCTGGAAATGACCGGCTACAACCGCGACCAAGTCATCGGCAAATCCGTGTATGAACTGGACGTACTGGAACAGGCCGAACGCAAGGACCTGGCCATCCAGCGCCTGGGCGAAGGCGCGACCATCCCGCAAATGCAGGCCGAACTGAGACTGCCCGAAGGTGGCAGCAAACTGGTGATCGTCGCCGGCCAGCCGCTGGACATGAACGAAGAGGACTGCATGCTGTTTTCCTTCATGGACCTGGAGCCGCGACGCAAAGCGGAAATCGCCCTGCGCCAGAGTGAGGAACGCTTCGCCAAGTCTTTCCGCCTGACCCCGGTGCCCACCCTGGTGTGCAGCGCCGCCAACCGCCAGGTGGTGGACATCAACGAAGCGTTCATGAGTCTCACCGGCTATACCAGTGAGGAACTGATCGGCAAGTCCGTCGAAGACATCGACTTCATCGACAGCCCCCAAGCGGGTGCGCAGTTGTTCACCAGTCTGGAAAAAGCCGGCAATCTCGACGGCCAGGACCTCAAGGTGCGTAAAAAAGGCAACGAGGTGATCGACTGTGTGGTCTCTGCCGACACCGTGATCATCCAGGACGTACCCTGCTACTTGCTGGTGATGATGAACATCACCGAACGCAAACGCTCGGAACTGGAACTGGTGGCCGCCATCGAAGAGGTGATGCAGGACGCCTCCTGGTTCAGCCAGACCCTCATCGAAAAACTGGCCAACGCCAAGAGCGTCAACAGTCCCAACCAACCCAATATCAGCTTTACCGACCTCACGGCCCGCGAGCGCGATGTGCTGGGCTTGATTTGCGAAGGCCTGGCCGACAAGGAGATCGCCTCGCGGCTGAAACTGGCGCCCAATACGGTGCGCAATCATGTCGCCACGGTGTACTCGAAACTGGGGGTGCACAGCCGCAGCGCAGCCATCGTCTGGGCCCGTGAACGCGGGCTGTTTGCGGGCGAGTTGCGTCTAAAAAAGTAAACCCTTTAAGTGCAAATGCACTAGTGCACCTAGTGCGAATTCGCCTTATGGCGCCAGGGGCCAGTCCTTAACCTTCAAGGGTCGAAACTTATGCCCTGAAGGAAACAGCATGTTTACCCTCTCTCAATTGCGAAATTGCATCGAAGAAGGCCTGTCGCCGCTGACATGTGAATTCACGTTGTGCCGGGATGCGTCCCTGACGCTCAAGGTCTACGACGCTGAAACCGGCCGCGTGGACTTGGTGGTGACCGGGATCAGCACGAACCGGCTGCAGACCCCGCAAGAAGTTGAAAAGATGGTGGAAGAGCTGCGCTACGAATTGCAATGCAACAACGTGGGTAAGCTCACGCTGGATGATTTGCCTTCAGCGACGCAACAATAAGCTCAGCGTGCGGGGGGAGTTTCTTAGTGGAGTAGGCACCCCCTGCTTTCTTCGCTGGGAAGGTAACGCGGTTTTTGAAGCCGGTTACCTCAACCCGGAGCCGCTACGATAACCACCGTCACTTCTTGACGGGGGTGATCTCCAGGATGGTGCCGTTGGTGGTCTTGAGCAGTACGAACTTATCGCCTACCCGCGTCCATTGGCTGTCTTCTTCAGGCTGCTTGAGACCGCGTTTTTTCCAGTCGCTGACGGCTGATTCCTTGCGCATCAGCATATCCGGCGCGCGATCACCTTCTTTCAAGTCACGGGCGTTGATATTCGAAGGTTGCACGGTTTCCTGAGGGGTATCACCGGCCTGCACGATAAAGCTGGCGGTGGACAGGCTCGTGGCGACCAGCAGGCAAGCGATCAGGGATTTGGATTTCATGGGTGCTCCGTCAATGAATGATGCGTACCCAGGTTCGGACCGCTGCCACGCGCGATCATTCAATCAAGCAACACGCCACCTGTGGCGAGGGAGCTTGCTCCCGCTGGGTTGCGCAGCAGCCCCAAAAAGCAGAACCGTGTACTCCCTGAACAGACGCGGCGTATGAATTGGGGCCGCTTCGCAGCCCAGCGGGAGCAAGCTCCCTCGCCACAGGTGACATGCCTTCATAGCCAGGTAGCGTCCCATAGAGGGTAGTCACCCACCAAGCCTGCTCGCAGGGCATTACCGATGATGTAGCGCACCACCCCCCGTGGCGAGGGAGCTTGCTCCCGCTGGGTTGCGCAGCAGCCCCAAAAAGCAGAACCGTATACCTCCTGAACGAACGTGGCGTAGGAGTTGGGGCCGCTTCGCAGCCCAGCGGGAGCAAGCTCCCTCGCCACAGGTGACAGGCCTTCATAGCCAGGAAGCGTCCCATAGAGGGTAGTCACCCACTTGATCCACCAAGCCTGCTCGCAGGGGATTACCGATGATGTAGCGCGCGATTTGGATAAGGTCTTCTTCGGCACGCGCGGCTCGATCATGGTATCCGCTTTGCCAAAAAGCGCCCTGTGTGCCGCAGGCTCGATTGATCGTCAGCGTACTCCTCGATTTCACCCGCTGCATAACCTGGGGCAGCGACGCGTCCTGCAATTCAAACAACCAATGGAAATGATCCGGCATGATGACCCATGCGAGTGATTCAACCAGGCCGAGGTCATGGGCCTGCTTGAGTTCTGCAACCAGCAACCGCCCCAGGTAAAAGTGGGTAAATACGGGCCGCCGTTGATAAACCACCGCGGTCACCAAGTAGGCACGACCTGTTTCTGAGTAACGACCACGACGTAACAAATGAGAGCTGGGCTTCTGAAGCAACTCAATGCTCCTGGCGATTGATAATCTGATCAACTCAACCTAGCAGTCCGCGCCCATCGCCCTGCTCAATTCAATTTCCTCATATTTCCTTCCCCCCCTGTGGCGAGGGAGCTTGCTCCCGCTGGGTTGCGCAGCAGCCCCAAAAAGCTAAACCGTATACCTCCTGAACGAACGCGGCGTACGAGTTGGGGCCGCTTCGCAGCCCAGCGGGAGCAAGCTCCCTCGCCACAGGAACCCCCTCATCCTGCAGCCCCCATTGCCCGCATGAAATAAATCCTGTAATTTTTCATGAAATTAATCGAAATAAATTTCATGAACCAACAAGAAGAACTCGCCACTCTCGCGGCGTTGATCCACGATCTGCGCAAGCACAAGAAGCTCACCCTCGCCCAGCTCGCGCAAAAAATTGAGCGTTCCGTGGGTTTCCTGTCCCAGGTCGAGCGCGGCCTGTCGCGACCGACGGTGGCCGATTTGACCGCCATCAGCCACGCACTCGACGTGCCCACCACCTACTTCTACAGCCAGCCCAAACCCAAGGCCGTGGACTGGATCACCCGCCCCAACGAGCGGCGCACCGTGTATTACGCCAATGGCATCACCGACATCCTCGTCTCACCGAGCATGAACGGCGCGTTCTCGATGCTCGACAGCCTGTTGGCCCCTGGCGCCAACAGCGGCGAACAAACCATGAGCGATCGCGCCGAGCAGGCCGGTTTTGTGCTGGAGGGCGAATTGACGCTGTGGGTAGAAGGTGAGGCCGATCCGGTCACCCTTGCCCCCGGCGACAGCTTTCACCTGGCCAGCTTCGCCCATTGCCGCTACGCCAACCTCACCGACCTGCCCGCCCGCGTGTTGTGGGTTTACAACTAGGAGCAACACCCGTGAAAAGCCATGCCTCCACGTTACTGGCCGAAGTACGGACCTTTCGCCAGAACCATCCAGATGTACGTTATGTCGACCTGATCGCCCTGGACATTCCCGGGCATTTCTACGGCAAGCGCTACCCCATCGAGATGCTGGAAAAAGTTGCCGCCGGCAGCCCGTTGAAGCTGCCGCAGAATGCCGTGTTGCTGGGGGCTCAGGGCGGGTTGTTCAAGATTGGCGACTACTGCTTCAACGACGGCGACCCGGACGCCAACCGCCGCCTGGTGCCGGGCACGCTCAAGCCGGTGAGCTGGGAATCACAGCCGTTGGGCCAGATGCTGATGACCTCCGATGGCACCGACGCGCCCATCGAATTCGAGCCCCGCGAAGTCCTGGCCAAGGTGCTGGAGCGCCTGCAGCACAAGGGCATCCACCCAGTGGTGGCGTTTGAGCTGGAGTTCTACCTGTTCGACAAAACGTTGGATAACGGCCTGCCGCAATTCGCCCGCGACTCGCTCAGCGGCGATGCCGACGACCAGCCCAACTTGCACATCGAACGGCTGTCACGCTTCAGCGGCGTGTTGGATGACATGGCGCAAACCGCCAAGGACCAGGGCATCGATATCACGGTGATCACCGCCGAACTCGGCCCCGGGCAGTTCGAGATCAACTTCGGCCACCTCGACGACGGCCTGCGCGCCGCCGACTGGGCCGCCCTGTTCTGCCGCAGCACCCGTGGCGTGGCGCTCAAACAGGGTTACCGCGCCAGTTTCATGGCCAAGCCTTACCTGCAATTCCCGGGCAGCGGCATGCACGTGCATGTCAGCCTGTATGACGGCGCGGGCAACAATGTGCTCGCAGCCCATCAGCAGCAGCCCCTGCGCCACGCCGTGGCCGGGTGCCTGGAATTGTTGCCGCACTGCATGCCGATCTTCTCGCCCAACCACAACGCCTTCCGCCGCCTGGGCGGCACGGTGAATGCCGCCACCCGCGCCAGCTGGGGCTTTGAAGACCGCGACGCGTGTGTGCGCATTCCCGAGTCCGACCCACGCAACCTGCGCGTCGAGCATCGCCTGGCCAGTGCCGATGCCAACCCGTACCTGGTACTGGCGGCGATCCTGGTGGGCCTGGAGCATGGCCTCGAAGCCAAGCGTGAACCCATCGCCCCGCTGAACGAGGACCGTAGCAGCGGCAGCGACTTCCCCCTGGAAATGCTCGAAGCCGTACGCGCCATGCAGCATCAAGCGGTGCTGCGCGATAAGCTGGGCGCCGAATTTGTCGACGTGTACTGCGAGAACAAACGCCAGGATCACCTGGCCTTTCAACAAGAGATCAATGCGCGGGAATACCGCTGGTTTCTTTAACCGCCCCTGGAATCATCGATGACCGACCAAGCTGCCCCGGCGCTGAAGGAAATTTTCAACGTCGAACGCGTGCAACACATTGCCAGTGAGATGACGGCGGTGTACCCGGCGTTCGACGCCAAGGGCTTCCTCAAGCACGCCAAGGCCGGGCTGGCCGAGTTATCGGTGATGCAGCGCATGGCGCGGGTCAGCGAGAGCCTGCATGCGGTGATCCCGCTGGACTACCCGCAAACCCTCACGCTGCTCTACGCCTTGGCGCCACGCCTGAACAGTGGGTTTGTCAGCCTGTTTTTGCCGCACTACGTGGCGAGCTATGGGCGGGATGACTTCAAGCGCTCCATGGCCGCCCTTAAATACTTCACGACGTTTGGCTCCGCCGAATTCGCCATCCGCCACTTTCTGCTGCACGACTTCCAGCGCACATTGGCGGTGATGCAGGCGTGGTCGCAGGATGACAACGAACACGTGCGCCGCCTGGCCAGCGAAGGGTCGCGGCCGCGCTTGCCCTGGTCGTTTCGCTTGGCCGAAGTCCAGGCTGACCCTGAGCTGTGCGCGTCGATCCTCGACCACCTCAAGGCCGACAACAGCCTGTACGTGCGCAAGTCCGTGGCCAACCACCTCAACGACATCACCAAGGACCACCCGGAGTGGGTGCTCAGCCTGATCGAAGGCTGGAACCTGGAGAACCCTCACACCGCCTGGATCGCCCGCCATGCCCTGCGCAGCCTGATCAAGCAAGGCAATACGCGTGCATTGACCCTGATGGGTGCAGGCGCCAAGGCCGAAGTGAAGATCCACCATCTCATGGTCACGCCAGCGGTGATCAACCTCGGCGAACGCATCAACCTGTCCTTCACCCTGGAATCCACGGCCCCGGCCCCACAGAAGTTGGTGGTGGATTACGCCATCGACTACGTGAAGAGCACCGGCCACGGCGCGGCGAAGGTGTTCAAGCTCAAGGCATTCAGTCTGGGTGCCGGAGAGCAGCAGCACATTCGGCGCGAACAGCACATTCGCGACATGACCACCCGCAAGCATTACCCTGGCCGGCATGTGGTGCATGTGCTGGTGAATGGGGAAAGGCTGGGGAGTGCCGAGTTTGAGTTGCGCGCCTGACCGGGTTCAGTGATTCCACACAAATCCAATGTGGGAGCAGTATTGATCCGGTTTCTTCAGTTGGTTTCGCCCAGCAACAAGCCTTGCTCACGCGCGCACAACTCCACCACGTAGTCCCACAACACCCGCAGCCGCACCGACTTATGCAACTCCCGGCGCGAGCTGATCCAGTAACTGCGCTGGATCCCCTCCCCCGGCAGCAACGGCACCAGCTCCGGGTCGCCGGCTGCCATGAAGCACGGCAACACCGCGATCCCCAACCCGGAGCGCGCCGCCTGGTGCTGGGCGATCACGCTGGTGCTGTGGAACACCACCTTGGGGTTGCGGCAGAAGCTGCTGAGGAATTTGAGCTCCTGGCTGAACAGCAGGTCGTCCACGTAATCGATCCACGCATGCGCCGCGAGGTCTTCGCGTTTTTCGATCGGCGGGTTGCGGTCCAGATAGGCACGGCTGGCGTAGAGGGCCAGGCGGTAGTCGGTGAGTTTGCGTGTGACCAGTTGATCGACGCTCGGGCGTTCGAGGTGGATGCTGATTTCCGCTTCTCGGTTGAGGATGCTGACAAAGCGCGGCACCGCCACCAGTTCCACTTCCAGGCCGGGGTAGCGGTCGAACAGGCCGCCCATGCGGCTGGCCAGGAACATCACGCCCAACCCTTCGGCCACCCCGAGGCGGATCTTGCCCAGGGGCGCGGCGGAGTGGGTGAGTTCGTCTTCGGCCAGCAGCGCGACGTTTTCCATGGCTTCCGCGTGCTTGAGCAGGGCTTCGCCGGCGGGGGTCAGTTCGTAGCCCTGGGCATGCTGCACGAACAGTGCGGTGCCGAGGCTTTTCTCGATCGCCTCGATATGCCGGGCCACGGTGGCATGCGTGGTTTTCAGGCGTTGCGCGGCGGTAAGCAGGCGGCCGCTGCGCTGCAACTCGAGAAAGTACCGCAGGTCGTTCCAGTCGAACATGACGCCTCCATTGAATGAGCCTCGGCTACGCTGTTTAAAAACGCACAGCAGCTGGGTAAAAACTAACATTTTTAAGACGAAAACTAACAACTAGGATGGAACCAATAAGAAAAACAAGCGAGGCCTCAGATGCCCTTTGCAACTGCTGAATACGATTACATCGTGGTAGGCGCCGGCCCCGCGGGCTGCCTGCTCGCCAATCGACTGTCCGCCAACCCCGCCCATCGCGTGCTGCTGCTGGAAGCCGGCGGCCGCGACAATTACCCCTGGATCCATATCCCCGTCGGCTACCTGTTCTGCATCGGCAACCCGCGCACCGACTGGTGCTTCAAGACCGAAGCCCAGGAAGGCCTGCAAGGCCGTGCGCTGAGTTATCCACGCGGCAAGGTGCTGGGCGGCTGTTCGTCCATCAACGGCATGATCTACATGCGCGGCCAGGCCCTGGACTACGACGGCTGGGCGGCAGAAGGCAACGCAGGCTGGGCCTGGAAAGACGTGCTGCCGCTGTTCAAGCAAAGCGAAAACCACTTTGCCGGCAGCTCGGAGTTCCATAGCGACGGCGGTGAATGGCGGGTCGAGCAACAGCGCCTGCACTGGCCGATCCTCGATGCGTTCCGTGACGCAGCGGCGCAGAGCGGCATTGCCAACCTCAACGATTTCAACCAGGGCGACAACGAAGGCTGCGGCTACTTCCAGGTCAACCAGAAAGCCGGGGTGCGCTGGAACGCAGCCAAGGCGTTTCTCAAGCCGGTCCGCCAACGCCCCAACCTCACAGTGCTGACCGACGTGGACGTGGATCGCGTGCTGCTGGAAAACGGCCGCGCCTCCCAGGTGGTCGCGCGCGAGCACGGCCAGCAGGTCAGTTGGAAAGCGCGCAAGGAGATTGTGCTGTGCGCCGGCTCCGTGGGTTCACCGGGCATCCTGCAACGCTCCGGGATAGGTCCCTCCAACGTGCTAAAGCCATTGGGCATCGAGGTACTGCACGAGTTACCGGGCGTGGGCGGCAACCTGCAGGATCACCTGCAACTGCGGCTGATCTACAAGCTGGAAAACGCCCGCACGCTCAACCAGATCGCCGGCACCGTATGGGGCAAGATGGGCATGGGCCTGCGCTACCTGTACGACCGCAGCGGCCCGCTGTCGATGGCGCCCAGTCAGCTCGGCGCATTTGCCCGCTCGGGCCCGGAACAGGCCTCGGCCAACCTTGAATACCATGTGCAACCGCTGTCCCTGGAGCGCTTTGGCGAACCGCTGCATGCGTTCCCGGCGTTTACCGCCTCGGTCTGCGACTTGCGCCCGCAAAGTCGCGGGCGCATCGACATTCGCTCGGCCAACCCGGCGGATGCACCGCTGATCCGTCCCAACTACCTCAGCCATCCGGAAGACTTGCGTGTGGCCGCCGATGCGATCCGCCTGACCCGCCGCATCGTTGCCGCACCGGCCCTGAGCCAGTTCAAGCCGGTGGAATATCTGCCGGGCGACTCGCTGCAGACCGAAGAGGAACTGCACGAAGCCGCCGCGCGCATCGGTACGACCATCTTCCACCCGGTCGGTACCTGCCGCATGGGCAGCGATAAAGAGGCGGTGGTCGATGCGCAACTGCGGGTGCATGGCGTCCCTGGGTTGCGCATCGCCGATGCGTCGATCATGCCGCGCATTACCTCCGGCAACACCTGTTCACCGACGCTGATGATCGCGGAGAAAGCCGCGCAGCTGATCCTTTCGCCGCCTACAAGGAGTCTCGCCCCGGAGAAAGAACTGGTTCATGCAATCTGAATAGCGGCGCCAAACCTGGCGCCGACAGTGGAACAACAATAAATAATCACTGTGAGGGCTACCCGATGTCAGAACATGCTCAACCCCTGGGCTCGGCGGTTACCGCCAGCACCGGCAACGAATCGAGAAAGGTCATCTTCGCCTCGTCCCTGGGGACGGTGTTCGAGTGGTATGACTTTTTCCTCTACGGCGCCCTGGCGGCGGTGATCAGCAAGCAGTTCTTTGCCGGGGTCAACGACACCACGGCGTTTATCTTCGCCTTGATGGCCTTCGCGGCCGGCTTTGTGGTGCGACC
The DNA here is from genome assembly GCF_058145955.1 of Pseudomonas sp. A39. Lineage (NCBI taxonomy): Bacteria > Pseudomonadati > Pseudomonadota > Gammaproteobacteria > Pseudomonadales > Pseudomonadaceae > Pseudomonas > Pseudomonas sp. A39. Next base: position 7,518 of record NZ_JBYVMD010000033.1, on the reverse strand, counting down.
GTTCGGGGCACTGGTGTTTGGCCGGTTGGGCGACATGATCGGGCGTAAATACACCTTCCTCGTCACCATTATTTTGATGGGCGTGGCGACCTTCTGCGTCGGGCTGTTGCCGACCTACGCCAGCATCGGCATTGCGGCGCCGATCATCCTGATCGTGCTGCGCATGCTTCAAGGCCTGGCCCTGGGCGGCGAATACGGCGGCGCGGCGACCTATGTGGCCGAGCATGCGCCTGCGGGCAAGCGCGGGTTTCACACCAGCTGGATTCAATCCACCGCGACCCTCGGCCTGTTGCTCTCACTGCTGGTGGTGCTGGCCTGCCGTTACTTCACCGGTGACCAGTTCGAAGTGTGGGGCTGGCGCATTCCGTTCCTGTTTTCCATCGTGCTGCTGGGCATTTCCACCTGGATCCGCATGAGCCTGCATGAGTCGCCGGCGTTCCTGAAAATGAAAGAGGAAGGCAAGGTCAGCAAGGCGCCGATCCGCGAGTCCTTCGGCAAATGGGAGAACCTCAAGATCGTGCTGATCGCCCTGTTCAGCATCAACGGCGGCCAGGCGGTGACCTTCTACGCGGCGCAATTCTACGTGCTGTTCTTCCTCACGCAGTTCCTGAAAATGGACCCGGCCCTGGCCAACATGTTGTTGATCATCAGCGTGGTGATCGGCGCACCGTTCTTTATCTTCTTTGGTTGGCTGTCGGACAAAGTGGGCCGCAAGCCGGTGCTGATGCTCGGCCTGCTGCTGGCCACCGTGCTGTACTTCCCGATCTTCAAGAGCCTGGCGCACTACACCAACCCGGCGATGGACCAGGCCAGTCACCAGGCACCGATCACCGTACTGGCCGATCCGGCGACCTGCACCTTCCAGTTCGACCCGGTGGGCAAGGCGAAATTTGACAGCCCATGCGACAAGGTCAAGACCTTCCTGGTCAAGCAAGGCCTGCCCTACAGCAGCGCCGTGGCACCTGCCGGCAGCCCGGTGCAGGTGAGCGTGGGTGACGTGCGTATCGACGGCTTTGACGAAAAAGCCCTGCGTGGCGCCGTGACCCTGGCCGGCTACCCGTCTTCGGCGGATGTGGCCCAGGTCAACAAGACCATGGTGGTGGTGCTGATCGTGGCGCTGATCCTGATCGCCGCCATGTGCTACGGCCCGCTGGCAGCGCTGATGGTGGAACTGTTCCCGACGCGCATCCGCTACACCTCGATGTCCCTGCCCTACCACATCGGTAACGGCTGGTTTGGCGGGTTCCTGCCGACCGTGTCGTTTGCCCTGGTGGTGTACACCGGCGATATCTTCTACGGCCTGTGGTACCCGGTGGTCGTGACAGGGGTGAGCCTGATTGTGGGGATGGTCTGCCTGAAAGAAACGCGGCATGTGGATATCGATAACAACTGACCCGTAACAACGGATTTTCAAACACTGAAGATCGCCTGTGGGAGGGGGCTTGCCCCCTCCCACATTTATTCCCCAGCGCCTACATAAATTGCTGTACATACATACAGATAACAGTTGCTCAAATCCCTCAGACTAAGCATCCTGCAAGGCATCAACCCCATCTGATGTGATGACCATGCGGCTGTACCTCTGTGAAAAACCCTCCCAGGCCAAGGATATTGCGGCCGTGCTCGGCGCCAGCCGCCGGGGCGACGGTTGCTGGCTGGGCAATGGGGTCACAGTCACCTGGTGCATCGGCCACCTGTTGGAAACCGCCCCGCCCGATGCATACGATGCCAAGTACAAACGCTGGGTGCTGGCCGACCTGCCCATCGTCCCGGAAAAATGGAAGATGCTGGTCAAACCCAAGACCGCCAGCCAATTCAAGGTGGTCAAGCGACTGCTGGGCGAAGCGCAGGAATTGGTGATCGCCACCGACGCCGACCGTGAAGGCGAGATGATCGCGCGCGAGTTGGTGGAGCATTGCCGCTATCGCGGGCCGATCCAGCGGCTGTGGCTTTCGGCGCTCGACGATGCCTCGATTCGCAAGGCCCTGGCGGCCCTCAAACCCGGCGCCGAGACCTTCAGCCTGTATCACTCGGCCCTGGGCCGCTCCCGCGCCGACTGGTTGATCGGCATGAACATGAGCCGCCTGTTCACGCTGCTCGGGCGCCAGTCCGGTTACCAGGGCGTATTGCCCGTAGGTCGGGTGCAAACGCCGACCCTGCGCCTGGTGGTGGACCGCGACCGCAGCATTGCGGATTTCGTGCCGGTGGCTTACTGGGCCATCGATGTCGACCTGCACCACGAGCGCATGACCTTCACCGCCCAATGGCGCGCGGCCGAGGAGGCCTGTGATGACCAGGGCCGCTGCCTCAACCCGCAACTGGCGCGTGACGCCGCCGATGCCATGGCCAATGCCGCCACGGCGCGACTGGTGAAGCTACGCACCGAACGCATGCGTGAGGTCGCGCCCCTGCCCTTCGACCTCGGCACCCTGCAGGAAATCTGCTCCAAGAAACTCGGCCTCGGCGCTCAGGAAACCCTGGATATTGCCCAGTCGCTGTATGAAACCCACAAAGTCATCACCTACCCCCGCAGCGATTGCGGCTACCTGCCGGTCAGTCAGCACAGCGAAGCGCCGAAAATTCTGGCTGCGCTGGGACGCGCTGATGCAGCGGTAAACGCATTGATGCCGTATATCGATCCCCAGCGTCGCTCGCGGGCGTGGAACGACGCCAAGGTCAGCGCCCACCACGGCATCATCCCGACCGGTGCCGGCAAGGAGGTCGGGCAATTGGCCGGTAAGCATCGTGCGGTGTACACATTGATTCGCGCGCGCTACCTGGCGCAGTTCCTGCCCAACCATGAATACGATCGCACTCAAGCGGATTTCGACTGTGCGGGCCAAGCATTGCGTGCGGTGGGCAAAGTGGTGATCGAGCCGGGTTGGAAACGCGCCCTGCCCGAAGCACTCACACCGGCCAAGGGCCGTGAAGCGCCTGTGCCGCAGGCATTGCCGACATTGGTGCAGGGCCAGGATTACGCGGTGGCCAAGGTCAACCTCAAGGACCTCTGGACCCAACCACCCAAGCCCTTCACCGAAGGCGACCTGATCAAGGCGATGAAAAACGTCGCCAAGCTGGTGGAAGACCCGCTGCTCAAGCAAAAGCTCAAGGACACCACCGGCATCGGCACCGAAGCCACCCGCGCCGGGATTATCCAAGGGTTGCTCGACCGAGGTTACCTGGTGAAGAACGGCAAGGCGCTGTCGGCGACACCGGCGGCGTTCAGCCTGATCGACGCGGTGCCCCGCGCCATCGCCGACCCTGGCACTACCGCGATCTGGGAGCAGGCGCTGGACATGGTACAAAGCGGCGAAATGAGCCTGGAAGAATTCGTCGCCAAACAGGCGGCCTGGATGAGCAAGCAGGTGGCGCGCTGCAATGGCATGCGCATGACCATCACCGGCCCGGCCAGCCCGGCAGGTCGAGGCGCCACGCCGTGGAAAAACAAACGCAAGAGCGCGCCACGCAAGACGACAGCCAGCCCCAAGCGGGCAAAAAAGCCGACAAATGCTGGGTGAATACTGAAAAAAACCGGCGAATGACGCTTTTCGACGGGTTTAACGCCGCTTTGGACCTTGCCTCGGCGTGGGCCGTCTAGGATTCTGTAAGGGGACCCTGACTAACTAACAACAACACCGGAGTGGCCGCCATGAAAACCGTTGCACAAGTGCTCAAAAGCAAGGACCAGAAAAACCAGGAGGTCCATACCATCAAACACGACCACACCGTGTTTGAAGCACTGGTCCGGATGTCGGAGAAAAACGTCGGGGCCTTGCCGGTCATCAAGGAAGGCGTGGTGGTAGGGATCATCAGCGAACGTGATTACGCACGTAAACTCATCCTCAAAGGCCTGTCGTCGGTCACCACTCGGGTCGATGAAGTCATGAGTTCTCCGGTGATCACCGTCGACTCCCATAAAAAGGTCGATGAGTGCATGAACATCATGACCGACAGTCACCTGCGTCACCTGCCGGTGGTCGAAGACGGCAAACTGCTGGGCTTGCTGTCCATCGGCGACTTGGTCAAAGAAGCCATCGCCGACCAGGCTGACCTGATCAAACAGCTGGAGCAGTACATCCGCGGCGAATAGGGGACCCCATGCTCGACACGCTGGAACATCAAGAGGACCACCTCGACACCCTGCACCGGGCCATGGCCGAACGGCGTTTTCTGGTGTTGACCGGTGCGGGGATCAGCACGTCGTCGGGCATTCCCGATTACCGCGACAGCGAAGGCGTGCGCCGAGGCCGGGCACCGATGATGTACCAGGAGTTCCTCGCCACCCCGCAGGCACGTCGCCGTTATTGGGCACGGGCGATGCTGGGGTGGCCAAGGGTACGCATTGCGCAACCGAACCAAGCACACCTGGCGTTGGCAACCTTGCAGCAGCGCGAGCGCATCAGCGGGCTGATCACACAAAACGTCGACACCCTGCATGATCAGGCCGGCAGCCACGATGTGATCGAACTGCACGGCAGCCTGCATTGGGTGCTGTGCCTGGACTGCCAACAGCGCAGCGAGCGCGGTGTGATCCAGCGGCAGATGGAAATCGACAATCCCTATCTGGCGCAAGTCCATGCGGTGCAGGCCCCGGATGGCGACACCTTGCTCGACCCGGCCTTTGAAGAGCACTTCCAGGTCCCCCACTGCCCCCATTGCAATGGCGAGCGCTTGAAGCCGGATGTGGTGTTTTTTGGTGAGAACGTCGCGCCGGCGACAGCGGCCAGGGCGATGGCTGCGGTAGGACATGCCGAGGGGTTACTGGTGGTAGGGTCATCGCTCATGGCCTATTCGGCGTTTCGCTTGTGCAAAGCGATGGTCGAACACGGCAAGCCCGTGATTGCCATCAACCTGGGCAAGACCCGGGGGGATGAACTGCTGCAGGTGAAAATCGAGGCATCGTGCGAGCGGTTGTTGCCGTTGTTGGTCGATCGACTCGGCTAGCACAACCACATTGAACGGTGTTGAGTTTGCCCTCTCAGTCTCGCGACCCACCGCACAAAAAATGACGCTCAAGTCACGTTTTCCCGCATTCTCCCGTCCCCACAGCAATTTATGTAGTGAGCAAAAATAATCACTACATAACCGTTGACGTAACGATTTTGTCCTTGCATTATCGAGACGTCTCCCGGATCGGGAGCGTTGGCAACCAGCGTTTTGAACAAGCTCGTCTGACCGCCGAGCTGTTTTTTCCGGATGTGCACTGCCCACAAGGCGGATTGATGAAGCTGACCGGCCCAAAGGGCTCGGTACAAGGCGCTCAAATGCGGCTTGTCTTCGTTATGAAAGCATTGCGTAGCAGCTCATCAGCAAGACTACATGCATCAGGTTCAAGACCCTGCCCGTATTCGGCAGACCGTTGCTGACGCCCGGTTTTCGCAACCGGAGACAACTAAAGAAGTTTTAACGAACCAACTGATAGATCGCCAACTGGTCAAGGGGCTTACACATGAATCTGAACAACCAACCAACTATCGATGAATTGGCTGAGATGTTCGCAGCGCAGAAAGACACACTCGACGACCATATCCTGTGGATTGGCAAATCGGGCGAAGTGCAACTTGACTGCCTGGAGCCCAATACCGAAGAGGCCGAGTTCGACCGCAATCACCGCGAACTGGCAGCGCGCCTGAAGGTTTACCGTCGCGGCCAGGGTTATGTTGGTAAGAAAGCGGCAGCCGATCGTAATTTTATCGAGCAAGTCTTCCACACACTTAACACCGAATGGCAGAACCTCAAGGGCCAATCGCACGTTAAGGTAATTGATCGATACTGCTGATAAGAAACTAATTAACACATTAAGTCCGCCCGGTGAGCCGAGCGGACTTTTTTATTGCCATCGTTATTCTGTTATCAACAACAGCCGGCGCCTGCAGTGATCAGAGCGGAAACCGGCCTTTCGCGGCCTCATCCTGAAAAATATCAAACAACGCCTGCGCCGCCGCTGACAGCTCATGCCCCGGCTTGGTCAATACCCCAATCGGTCGCTCGATCACCGGGTCGGTCAAAGTGATGCAATGAGCACCCGCCTCTTCCATCTGCCGTGCGCACAACGCGGGTACCGCGCTGACGCCAAGCCCGCTGGCAACCATCTTGCCCACCGTCGCCAATTGATGGCTTTCCAGTGCGACCGGCAGCTTCATCTTTAGAGCGCCCAAGTGTTCTTCCAGCATCACCCGTACCGTGGACGGCCGTTGCAAGGTGATGAACGGCTGCTCCAGCAAGGTCTTCCAATCGATTTCGGCACACCCCGCCAACGGCGAATCACCGGGCACCACAGCGATGAAGCGGTCCAGGTACAACGGCGTGAACGCCAGCGACGACCCTTCTGACGGCTCGAACGCCACGCCCAACTCCACCTGGCGGTCACGCACCATCTCCAGCACCTGCTCGTTGATCAAGTCATGCACCGTCACGTTCACCTGCGGGTAACGTGCGCGGAATATCTTCAGGATCGGCGGTAACAAGTTGCCCGCAAACGACGGCATCGCCGCGACCGTGACTCGCCCACGCTGCAGCGTGAACCGTTGGCGCAGCTCATCCTCGGCGTTGTCCCAATCGGCAATCAGCCGGCGTGCCAGCGGAAGCAGGGATTCGCCTTCGGGTGTCAGCGCTACATTGCGCGTATTGCGGCTGAACAGGCGCCCACCCAGGCCTTCTTCAAGGCCCTTGATGGTCAGGCTCAGCGCCGACTGGGAAAGGTGCAGGCGCTCGCAGGCGGCAGCAAAACTCAGGCTCTGGGCCACGGCGAGAAACGCGCGCATCTGTTTGACGGTCATGAGGTTGCTCCGGGCGGCGGGTCGACTATGCTGTTTTCTAAATCAATCAACCTTAAAAAACAACTTAACAAATCAATCCGTCGGAGCAACACTCGGTTCATTGGCTGGCCCACACACAAGAAAAAGAGGTGCATATGGCAGGTTTCGATAAACGCGTGGCGTCCTATGAAGAAGCGCTGGCAGGCCTGGAAGACGGCATGACCGTGCTCTCCGGTGGTTTTGGCCTGTGCGGCATTCCGGAAAACCTCATCGCCGAGATCAAGCGCAAAGGCACCCGCGACCTGACCGTGGTGTCCAACAACTGCGGCGTCGACGGTTTTGGCCTGGGCGTGCTGCTGGAAGAAAAGCAGATCAGCAAGGTGATCGCCTCCTACGTCGGCGAAAACGCACTGTTCGAGAAGCAATTGCTCAGCGGCGAAATCGAAGTGGTGCTGACCCCCCAAGGCACCCTGGCCGAGAAAATGCGCGCAGGCGGTGCCGGCATTCCCGCTTTCTTCACCGCTACCGGCGTCGGCACCCCGGTCGCCGAAGGCAAGGAAACCCGCGAATTCAACGGCCGCCCGTACCTGATGGAAGAATCCATCACCGGTGACTTCGCCATCGTCAAAGGCTGGAAAGCCGACCACTTCGGCAATGTCATCTATCGCCACACCGCTCAGAACTTCAACCCGCTGGCCGCCACCGCCGGCAAGATCACCGTGGTCGAAGTCGAAGAAATCGTCGAACCGGGCGAGCTGGA